>DLIT01000089.1:4472-4903 GCA_002483865.1 Brevundimonas sp. UBA7635 | reverse complement strand
GGCCTGACGCCGACGCTGGAGCAGATCGAGGAAGTCCACGTCGCCGTTCGTGCTGCCATGGTGACCCGACTGGGGCAGGGTGGCGAGACCGCGCCTATCCTCTATGGCGGCTCGGTCAAGCCGTCGAACGCGGCTGAGATTCTGGCCGTGCGGGAGGTGGGCGGTGCCCTGGTCGGCGGGGCATCCCTGAAGGCCGACGATTTCCTTGGGATTATCCGCGCGGCTTGAAGTCGCAACAATTAGAGCCCATTCAAGGTTGGCGTTTGCTCCGGTGTCCCATCGGTGTTAGACGCCGCCGCTTGATCGGCGCAGTTTCGCGCCCACATGATTGACACCATGCTCCTGACCATCCTTCTCGTCGCCATGATCCTGATCTCGGTTGCCCTGACGGCCGTGATCCTGCTGCAACGCTCCGAGGGCGGTGCCCTGGG
>DLIT01000089.1:3817-4324 GCA_002483865.1 Brevundimonas sp. UBA7635 | reverse complement strand
TATGACCGCGCCTCGCGCTCGGTGATCGACGCCGACGCCGTGGGGGCCCTGGCCATCGACGAGACCGCTACTTCGGAAGCGCCAGCCCAGCCGGCCGCTCCGGCTCCGGCCCAGCCGGCCGCCCCGTCCCTGGACGACCTGGAATCCAGCCTCTCGGGTTCCCCGGCACAATAAGCCTCGGCTACCACTCAGCTTTTTTGAAAAGCGCGTCTTCGGGCGCGCTTTTCTTTATGTGTTCAACAGTTTCTTCGCGTGCAGCCATGCTGCTGACGCGAATCATGGAGTAAGGTGTCCGCCCATGGCTCGCTATGTGTTCATCACCGGCGGCGTGGTTTCCTCGCTAGGAAAAGGCCTCGCCTCCGCCGCTCTCGGCGCTCTCTTGCAGGCACGAGGTTACAGGGTCCGTCTGCGCAAGCTGGATCCCTACCTGAACGTCGATCCGGGCACGATGAGCCCGTATCAGCACGGTGAGGTCTTCGTGACCGACGACGGTGCCGAGACCGACCT
>DLIT01000089.1:2846-3748 GCA_002483865.1 Brevundimonas sp. UBA7635 | reverse complement strand
GCCACCGTCCAGGTGATTCCGCACGTTACTGACCAGATCAAGCAATTCTGCCTGTCGCCTGCCAAGACGGACGAGGGCGAAGACGTCGACTTCGTTCTGGTCGAGATCGGTGGCACGGTCGGCGACATCGAAGGCCTGCCCTTCTTTGAGGCTATCCGCCAGCTGGGCCAGGATCTGCCGCGCGGTCAGTCGTGCTTTGTCCACCTGACCTTGCTGCCGTTCATCAAGACGGCCGGCGAGATGAAGACCAAGCCGACCCAGCACTCGGTCAAGGAGTTGCGCTCGATCGGTATCCAGCCGGACATCCTGCTGTGCCGATGTGAAGAGCCGATTCCCGCCGACGAGAAGCGCAAGATCGCCCAGTTCTGCAACGTGCGTCCGGACAGCGTCATCCAGGCGATGGACTCCGCCGACATCTATGCCGTGCCGCAGGACTATCACGCCGAGGGTTTGGACACCCAGGTCCTGGCTCACTTTGGCCTGACGGATGCTGCCCAGCCGGACCTGTCGGGTTGGAACGAGATCGTGCGTCGTCGCCTGAACCCGGAAGGCGAAGTCACTATCGCCGTGGTGGGCAAGTACACGGTCCTGAAGGATGCCTACAAGTCGCTGATCGAGGCGCTTCAGCACGGTGGTATCGCCAATAATGTGAAGGTCAATCTGGACTGGGTCGAGGCCGACACCTTTGAGGGCGACCCGGAAGCCTGTGCGGATCGCCTGAAGGACGCCCATGCCATCATGGTTCCGGGCGGCTTTGGCGAGCGCGGGGCCGAGGGCAAGATTCAGGCAGCCCGCTTTGCCCGTGAAAAGAAGATCCCCTATTTCGGCATCTGCTTCGGCATGCAGATGGCGGTGATCGAAGCGGCGCGCCATCTGGCGGGCTATCCCAAGGCCACCTCGAC
>DLIT01000089.1:0-2686 GCA_002483865.1 Brevundimonas sp. UBA7635 | reverse complement strand
GGCACCACCGAGATCAGCGAGCGCCATCGGCACCGCTATGAGGTGAACATCAACTATCGCGACGCTATCGAGGAGAAGGCGGGCCTGATCTTTGCTGGCCTGTCGCCCGACGGTGTCCTGCCCGAGACGGTCGAGCGCGCGGACCATCCCTGGTTCATCGGGGTCCAGTATCACCCCGAATACAAGAGCCGCCCGTTCAAGCCGCACCCGCTGTTCTCCAGCTTCGTCGGGGCCGCCGTCGAGCAGAGCCGCATGGTCTGATCGGGTCGCGACGACCCGCAAATGGAAAAGCCCCGGCGTTTGCGCTCCGGGGCTTTTCTGTTGGCTCAGGCCGGGACCAGCGGCTGGCCCAAGCGGTCGACCAGGGCCTGGCTGTCCTGGGCCAGGCCGTTGACCTCGACCAGGGCACCCTGCTTGCGATAGCGGGCCAGGACCTTGTCCAGCGCGGCCACGCCAGTCTGGTCCCAGATACGGACTTGGGCCAGGTCCAGGATCACCCGGCGCGGCTGGCCGTGATACTCGAAGCTGGCGACGAACAGGTCGGCCGAGCCAAAGAAGAGCTGGCCCGTGACGCGATAGTGCAGGACCCCTTCTTCGGCCTCCTCGACCTCGGTAACGGACAGGGTCTTGCCGACCTTTCGCATGAAGAAGATGGCCGAGAGGACGACGCCCAGGACCACGCCCTTGGACAGGTCGTGGGTGATGACCACGGTGGCGGTCGTGGCGACCATGACGATGGTCGACTGCAGCGGCGTCGAGCGCAGCCGCCGGATCGACTGCCAGTCAAAGGAGCCGATGGCCACCACGATCATGACGGCAACCAGGGCAGCCATCGGGATCCGGGCGACCCAGGTCTGAAGCACCAGGATCAGGATCAGCAGGAACAGCCCCGCCCACAAGGTCGACAGGCGGCCGCGCGCGCCGGACGTCACATTGATCATGCTCTGGCCGATCATGGCGCAGCCAGCCATGCCGCCGAAGAAGCCGCTGACGATGTTGGCGATGCCCTGGCCGCGGGTCTCGCGATCCTTGTCAGAGGGGGTGTCGGTGATGTCGTCGATCAGGCTGGCGGTCAGCAGGGATTCCAGCAGGCCCACGAAAGCCAGGGTCGCCGAGACCGGGGCGATGATGGCAAGCGTCTCCCAGGTCAGGGGCACCATGGGCAGGTGGAGGCCAGGCAGGGCGGTGGGCAGCTGGCCCATGTCGCCGACCGTCTTGACGTCGAGGTTCAGGCCGATGGCTACGGCGCTCAGCACCAGGATGGCGATCAGGGCCGAGGGAATGGCCCGGGTCAGGCGCGGCAGCCCCCAGATGATGACCAGGCCAACCGCCACGAGGGCATAGGTCTGCCAGTTCGCGCCGATCAGGGTCGGCATCTGGGCGATGAAGATCAGGATGGCCAGGGAGTTGACGAAGCCGGTCATCACGCTTCGGCTGACAAACCGGATATAGCGCCCCAGCTTCAACAGACCGATGATTATCTGGAAGAGGCCGCACAGGATGGAAGCGGCAAACAGGTATTCGATGCCGTGATCACGCACCAAGGTGACCATCAGCAGGGCCATGGCTCCGGTAGCGGCCGAGATCATGGCTGGGCGACCGCCGACAAAGGCGATGGTGATGGCGATCAGGACGCTGGCATAAAGACCGACCGCGGGATCGACCCCTGCAATGACTGAAAAAGCGATGGACTCGGGGATCAGGGCGAGCGCCACCACCGTGCCAGCCATCAGGTCACGACGGGGACTGGCCAGCCATTGCTGGCGGGCGGAAGCAAGGATGGACATCTGTGTTTCAATAGCACGAGCCACAAGGGCTCGGGTTTCCCGACGGATCGGCGGACGGGATAGCCACCCGCCTGCTTCGTCAGCTGCGGGTCCGGGTTCGCCGCCCTGATGCTGTCCTTCACCCAAAAGGTCAAGTCTTCCGATCCGTAGGAAGGGGATCGGGCACAGATTTCGGCTTGCATCAGGATCTGAGGAATTTGGGCCGATCCCGATTTAGACGACCTCCGTATGGGCACAGGATTTCTGCATGGTGGCGAGAGCGCACGTGTGGGAGGCTGGCTAATCCCTCGAGTGAGAGGGCGTTTCCTCCCTCATTGATCTGCGGGTCGCGCGGCAGTCCTGTGGCGCGCGACCCGGCCTTTTTGGCCGTGCCTGCTCGATCCCGGCGTCAGCGATCAGGTGAGGGAAGCCGCATCCAAGTGGCGGCGTAAGCTTTGCCAGGCATTGGATCGGCCTTCCGTATCCCCAAGGTTTGCCCAGCCAGTGTCGTCGGTACATCACGCATGGATTGATCGACCTGATTCTTGCGCGTCTCAGAACGATGATCCGGACACCACGGCCGAATGTGACGTTCGGTCCGTGTGGTGAATAAATGTGGTCAAACCATCGCTAAAATCACAGCGTTTCTCCAACAAACCTTCACTGATCCGGGCAAGTTAGTTGGCGGTTCTTGTTCCTATCCATGGCCTGCAAAGGCAGGAGGGGGCCGTGACCGTGGTGTCGTGTCTGTGTCCTGCTGTTCAGCTCTTTTGATCGGTGGATGACCATGACCTCCAACTTCAAGACCCTGCTTGCCGTGGCGGCGAGCACTCTGGCCCTGGCGGCCTGCGGCGGCTCGGCCGAAGTGGCTTCGCCGGGCGAAGGTGACTTCGGCGGTGGCGGCGGTGGCGGCGGTGGCG
>DLIT01000066.1:5849-6196 GCA_002483865.1 Brevundimonas sp. UBA7635 | reverse complement strand
TAAAGCGGGGTCGGCGGGCACTGTTCCGGATCGGCCATGGCGGTCATAAAGGCCAGACCCTCGGGCGAGGGAGCGGGGAAGGGGGCGATCAGGGCCTTGGCCAGACGTTCGGGTGCCGCCTCGGCCAGGACCGGGCCGCCCGAGCCAACCAGCAGGGCCGGCTGGTCCCCGGCCTGATCCAGGATCAGGTCCGTAGCCGCCTCCAGCGACAAAGCCTGCGCCTCGGTGATCGGCCGGGCATCGCGGTAGAGCCGGATATAGACCTGGCCCCGGCGGGCATCGATGACCGCCGCCACCAGACCGTTGGGCCGAATGCTGATGGCCAGGCCATCCAGGGTCGACAGGCC
>DLIT01000066.1:0-5735 GCA_002483865.1 Brevundimonas sp. UBA7635 | reverse complement strand
TCCTCGACCACGCAGGCGGTGCAGGCCCCAAGGGCGGTATCGATGATCAGAACTCTCATGCGGGCTTCCTAGCCCCCCGCTCAGGCTTTCGCCAGCGCCACGGCAATCCGGCTGAGCGCCTGGCGCACCAGGGGGTCGGCGATCTGGGCAAAGGAAGAAGCCAGGGTCCGGCCATCCGTCGAGGCCAGAAGACTGACCAGTCCGACCGGCAGGTCAGTCCCGCCGGACCGCTGGGGAAACAGGTCCGCGATCGAACAGTCCAGCACCTCAGCCAAGTGGAAGAGACGCGAGGCCGAGATGCGGTTCAGGCCCTTCTCATACTTCTGGACCTGCTGAAAGCTGACGCCCAGCTGGTCGGCCAGGGCCGTCTGGGACAGGCCCCGCGCCTGCCGCAGCTGGGCGACGCGCAGGCCGACCAGCCGATCAATGTCCTGACTATGGCGCGACATGACATTCCCTTCACCCTTACGAGGTCAGGATTTCATGGAAACGATTTCGTTTCAACCAATTTGTTTCACTCAGTCGTCGAGGCGGGCCACCACCGCCGAGACCGAGGCCACTTCGGCCCGGGGCAATTTCTCGATCGACAGCAGGGCACCGGCACCGCGCACCACCAGCTCGTGGTCGTCGGAGCGAACATAGAGGCGTGCCTTCTGGCTTCCGTCCCTCAGCGTCAGAATGCAGCCCTGATCGCGACGGGGCCAGCGGCCGGGGACATACTCCAGCACCGTCCCGGCCGCTGCCCACGGGTTGAGGTCATCGGTTTCTAGGCGGAAATGATTACGGGTCTGAGGCGGGCCGGAATCGAAACTCCGCCCGCGCGCTGCAAGGCCTGTCGGTCCCGGAGCCGTCGGTGCTGCAGCGGAAGAGGGAGCGTCGGTCAGCAGAAGCATCAGGTCTTCCGGTGTCGCGCCGAGAGCCGCCGTCAGCCGCCGCTGCACGTCGGGCCGGAACAGGCCACTGCGCTTCCCCGCTTCATAAAGGCCCCACCCTTGGCTGGACATACCAAGCCTCTGGCCAGCCTCGGCCTGGCTTAAGCCGCGTTCTTTGCGCAGGCGCGAGAGGGCTTCTCCAAGCGCCCGTACCTGGGCACTGGCTTCATTATCGGCGGAAAATCGAGCCATGCCGCATAATGCCCGAGCCCGTCAGACCATGGTAGTGTTTCATGTGAAACAGGGGCGAAAAGCCCCGAGCCCGGTCAGATGATCTGCTCGACGCTGGTCACTTCGGGAATATAGTGACGCATCATCTGTTCCACCCCGGCCTTCAGCGTGGCCGATGAGGACGGGCAGCCAGAGCAGGCACCCCGCATCCGCAGGCGCAAGATGCCCGTCTCTTCATCGAAGTGATCGAACAGGATATCACCGCCGTCCTGGGCCACGGCCGGGCGGACCCGGCTGTCCAGCAGGGCCTTGATCTCGGCGACGATCTCGTTGTCCTCCACATCCGAGACGACACCGTCAGCGCCGTGGCGGATCAGGGGGGCACCCGAGACGAAATGGTCCATGATCACCGGCAGGACTGTCGACTTCATCTGCGACCAGTCGGGGCCGTGGACCGAGCGGGAAACCGATATGTAGTCCGCGCCAAAAAAGACACCTTCGACGCCTTCCAGCTCAAACAGGGCTTCGGCGAGGGGTGACTGGGTCGCCTCATCAATGGTGCGATATTCCAAGGTCCCCTGAGGCGCGACCTCGCGCCCAGGCAGGAACATCAGGACGTTGGGGTTCGGCGTCGGTTCGGTCTGGATGAACATGAAGCTCAGATGCGCCCTGCCGCGCAGTGGTTCAAGGGGTAGGGTGCTCTTCTGATGGCTATGCCAGGTCGGACAGGTCTTCTTCGCTCAGTTCTCCGGGCACGATCGTCACCGGCAGCTTGCGACCGCTGTGGAAGCCGCCCTGTTTCAGTACCGCCGAGACCAGCGGGCCGGGGCCACGGGCACCGGCGCTGGCGGCCAGGACCAAAATCTTGATATCAAGGTCAGCCTTGACCGTCTTGCGGATCGCATCCTGGGCGTCTCCCTCCTCGATGATGAAGATGGCTGGCGCACCGGATCGTTCAGCTGCCTCATCGCCGATGCGGGCCAGAAGCGCCTCAGCCTCGGCGCGCTGCTGGCGGCGGATCTCGTCGCGGACGCCGGACCAGTGCTCATCCGAACTGTCGGGCAGGGCTCGCAGAAGGACCACGCGGCCGTTGGTCGAGCGCGCACGACGTGCGGCATAGCCCAGGGCCGCTTTGAACTCGGGGCTGTCGTCGACAACGACCAAGAATTTTCTCGTCATGAGCCTGTCTCGTCTTGGCGATGCAAAGGGAAAAGACCTAGCGCGAAGAGCCCCGAAACGCCAAGGGCCCGCTGACTTTCGCCAGCGGGCCCCCGGATGTCGTCCTGGCTGTCAGAGGGAGCTCAACCCTCCAGCATCGAGCGGATCACGCCATTGGCAATGGTCAGCTTGGCAAAGGTCCAGCCCGAGCCGGACGCCTCGATCTCGTCGACCGAGGTGCGCAGGGCCTCGACCTCGGCCAGGCGACCGCCGATCCAGGCATCGACCGCCTGCTCGGCCGTTTCCTCGGTCGAGCCGGTAGCCTCAGCCGAGACCTTGGCCACGCTGCGGGTCAGCTGGATCTGCTCGGCCATCAGGTCCTGGATCAGGCGACGAACCGCCAAGCGATCGAAGTGGTCCGCCGACGGCACCGATCCGGATGCCACGCGCAGACGGTCGAAGTCGAAGGCCGCACCGATCTGGTGATAGAGGCGGGCCATGGCCGGGGCGCTCCAGCCCAGTTCGGTAGCCAGGTCTCCGATATCGGCTGTGGCCACCATCGGGCGCAGCATGGCGATGTCGCGGGCCAGGTCCTCGGGCGCACCCAGCTCGATGAAGGACTTCACCCGGCTTTCATAGCGGGACTGCTCATAGCGCGACAGCACCGCCGGACCCGCCGCGCGCAGGGCGTCAGCGGCAGGCCTGTAGGCAGCAATCATGCCCGAGACCGTCGTCTCGTTACGGGCAGCGCGCCGGGCCAGCCAGTAGGTCTGGCGACGCAGGACCATGGCGATCTCGGCATAGAGCGCCGTCTGGGCCTCGGCCGGGATCTTCAGGTCAAGCGCCGACACCGCCTTCCAGGCCTCGTCCAGGCGGAAGACCTGCCGGGCCGTTTCAAAGGCCGTGACCATGGCCGCCGTGTCGCATTCCGCCGCCGCGCGCAGGCGATCGGGGAAGGTCGCGCCCGTCATGTTGACGATCTCGTTCGACAGGACGGTGGCGATGATGTCGCGACGCAGGCGGTGGGACTTCATATCCTCTTCGAAGCGCGCCAGCGGGGCGGGGAAGTATTCCACCAGCATCTTTTCGAAGAAGGTATCGTCCGGGGCCGAGGAGGCCACGATGGCGTCGAACAGTTCCAGCTTGGAATAGGCCATCAGGACAGCCAGTTCCGGCCGGGCCAGGGCGATCCCTTGCAGCTTCATCTCGGCGATGCGGGCATCGTCGGGCAGGTACTCGACAGCCCGGTTCAGTTTACCCTGGGCCGACAGGTGCTGCATAAAGGCCTGCTGGGCGTCCAGGGCCGCAGCGCCGTCCGCCTGTTGCAGGGTCAGGGCCAGGGTCTGGTCATAGTTGTGCGCCAGCACCTTCAGTCCCACCTCGTCGGTCATGGACTTCAGCAGCTCATTGCGATCCTCGGCCTTCAGGCGGCCCGAGGCGATGGCACCACCGGTCAGGATCTTGATGTTCACCTCGTGGTCCGAGGAGTCCACGCCGGCCGAGTTGTCGATGGCGTCGGTGTTCAGGCGCACGCCCGCACGGGCCGCCTCGATACGGCCCAGCTGGGTGGCGCCCAGGTTGGCCCCTTCGCCGACCACCGCCGCGCGGATTTCACCGCCGTTGATACGGATGGCGTCGTTGGCCTTGTCACCGGCCTGGGCATTGGTCTCGCCCGCACCCTTGATGTAGGTGCCAATGCCACCAAAGTAGAGCAGCTCCACACGCGACTTCAGGACCGCCTGCATCAGCTCGAACGGCGTGACCTCGTCGGTCTCGATGTCCAGCATGGCCTTGATCTGCGGTGTCAGGGTGATCGACTTTGCGCTGCGCGGGAAGACGCCGCCGCCTTCCGAAATCAGCGACTTGTCATAGTCCTGCCAGGTGGTGCGCGGCGTGTTGAACAGACGGTTGCGCTCTTCCCACGACTTGGCCGGATCGGGGTTCGGATCGAGGAAGATATCACGGTGGTCAAAGGCCGCTACCAGCTTGATGGCCCTGGACAGCAGCATACCATTGCCAAATACGTCACCCGACATGTCACCCACACCGGCGACGGTGAAGGGCTCGGACTGGATATCCTTGCCGATCTCGCGGAAGTGGCGCTTGACCGCCTCCCAGGCACCGCGTGCGGTGATGCCCATTTCCTTGTGGTCGTAGCCAGCCGAGCCGCCCGAGGCGAAGGCATCGTCCAGCCAGAAGCCATAGGACTGGGACACGCCATTGGCGATGTCGGAGAAGGTGGCCGTGCCCTTGTCGGCGGCCACCACCAGATAGGGGTCGTCACCTTCCCAGGCGATCACATTGTCGGGCCGCACCGGCGCGCCTTCGCCGACGATGTTGTCGGTCACGTCCAGCATGCCGGACAGGAAGGTCTTGTAGGCGCGGATGGCTTCGGCCTGCATGGCGTCGCGGTCACCACCGACCGGCAGCTGCTTGGGATAGAAGCCGCCCTTGGAGCCGACCGGAACGATGACCGAGTTCTTCACCTGCTGAGCCTTCACCAGACCCAGAACCTCGGTGCGGAAGTCGTCGCGGCGATCGGACCAGCGCAGGCCGCCACGGGCCACCGGCCCAAAGCGCAGGTGCGCGCCCTCGACGTGCGGGGCCCAGACGAAGATTTCGCGGAAAGGCTTGGGCAGCGGCATGTCCTCGACCTCGCGCGGGGCGATCTTGATCGAGATGTGCGGCTTGGGCGTGCCATCGGCATCGACCTGATAGAAGTTGGTGCGCTTGATCGCGTCGACCAGAGCGGCCAGGCGACGAAGCACCCGGTCGTGGTCCAGGCTCTTGACCTCCTGGAGCAGGATCTTGATGTCGGCGTCAAGGCGATCGACCTCGCCAGTTCGGGCAGCGGCGTCGCCTCCCTTGGCCGGATCGAACTTGGCCGCGAACAGGGCCAGGATGGCACGCGACACAGCCGGGTATTGCGTCAGGGCCGCTTCCTGGACTGCCTGCGACGGGTCAAGACCGGTCTGCTGGCGATAACGGGCCAGGGTGCGGATCAGGGCCGCCTCGCGCCAGTCGATGCCCAGCTCCATCACCAGACGATTGAAGCCGTCGCTTTCGGTGCGGCCCGCCCAGACGGCAGCAAAGGCCGCTTCAAACGGGGCCTTGATGTCGGCAAAGCGGAGCGCTTCGCCACGAGGGTCTTCCAGCAGGAAGTCATGGACATAGATGGGATCAGCCCCGATCGAGCGGATCACGTGGTCCGATTCCTCTAGCGTCTTCAGCCCCATGTCGGCCAGGATGGGCAGGACATCCGACAGCGGCACCGCAGCGCCACGGCGATAGAGCTTGAAGCGGAACTGCAGCGGGGATTCGGCCTCGGTGCGGAAGGCGCGCACGGCCACCGACTGGGCATGGACGCCGTCACCGACCGAGCCATCGTTCAGGCGGTCGAACTGGTTGAGGTCGGCCACGGCCTCGTCGGCATCGTAGCGGGCCCGGTAGGCCACGCCGAAGCCCTCGGCCCAG
>DLIT01000148.1:10051-10511 GCA_002483865.1 Brevundimonas sp. UBA7635 | reverse complement strand
GCGAGCGCAACCTGCTGACCCAGATCTTCCGCTTCTTTACCCAGGCGGACATCGAGGTCCAGGACAACTACATGGAGCGCTACGCCACGGTCTTCAAACCGACTGAGGTGAAGATGATGCTGGCCGCCTTCGCCAATATGGAGACCATCCATATTGCGGCCTATGCGCTTCTGCTCGAGACCATCGGCATGCCCGAGAGCGAGTTCGGGGCCTTCATGGAATACGAGGCCATGAAGGACAAGCACGACTACATGGGCCAGTTTGGCGTGGGCACCGATGCCGACATCTGCCGCACCCTGGCCATGTTCGGTGGCTTCTCCGAAGGGCTTCAACTGTTCGCCTCCTTTGCCATGCTGATGAACTTCCCACGCCAGAACAAGATGAAGGGCATGGGCCAGATCGTCTCGTGGTCGGTGCGCGATGAAAGCCTGCACTGCGAAGGCATCATCAAGCTGTATCA
>DLIT01000148.1:2034-9831 GCA_002483865.1 Brevundimonas sp. UBA7635 | reverse complement strand
CCGATCAAGGTCGCCCTGCATGGCTTCGGCTATGCGGGGCGAACCTTTCATGCGCCTCTGATTTCAGCCTCTATCGATCTGCGCCTGGACACGATCATCAGTCGACAGGACGAGGCGGTGCGGGCAGCCTGGCCCGATGTGCGTGTGGTTCGGGACCTGGATCAGGTCCTGGCTGATCCCACGATCGGGTTGGTGGTTTTAGCCACCCCGAACGATGGCCATGCGGCCCAGGCCGAGGCAGTGCTGCGCGCCAAAAAGGCGGTCGTCGTCGACAAGCCTTTCACCCTGACCGTGGCCGAGGCCCGGAACCTGGCGGTGCTGGCCGAGCAGCAGGACCAGGTCCTTTCGGTCTTCCACAACCGGCGCTGGGACGCCGACTTCCTGACGCTGAAACGTCTGATCGAGACCGATAGCCTGGGGCCGGTACGGCGCCTGGAAAGCCATTTCAATCGCTTCAGACCCCAGGTCCGCGATCGATGGCGCGAGGGGCGCGGGCCCGGTTCTGGCCTTTGGTACGATCTTGGTCCCCACCTGCTCGATCAGGCCCTTTGCTTGTTCGGACGGCCCAAAAGCGTGTGGTGTGACCTGGGCATACTCCGGCCGGGCGGGCTGGCTGCGGACTATGCCCATGCTGTCCTGACCTATGCGGAGCGACGGGTCGTGCTTCATGCCGACATGGTGACCCCGTCTCCAGATCTGAGGTTTGCGGTCCACGGGGATCGGGCCAGTTGGATCAAGTCCGGGTTGGATGTGCAGGAGGACCAGCTCAAGGCCGGGCTGGACCCTCAGGGCCCGACGTGGGGTCTTGATCCGCGGCCAGGTGAAATCATCGACGGGGCAACCGGCGCGCGTCGGACAGAACCGGGCCTGCGTGGCAACTATCCCGCCTATTATCCCGCCGTGGCCAAGGCTCTGGTCGGGCAGGGGCGAAATCCAGTCACGCCACAGCAGGCGGTGGCTGTGATGGAGGTGCTGGAGGCCGGGCTGGCCAGCGCCGCCACCGGCCAGGCGGTGTCACTGGTCGGGTGAGGGGCGCTCCTGTGCCTTGCCTGCGGCACAGCGGGCGTGGTCGCCGCGTTCACAGGCCGCCACGGTCGCACGCCAGTCGTCCATGCGCCGCTCATAGAGAGCCTGGGACTCGGCCTGTGCTGCGGTGCGGGCGTGCAGGTCGGCCTCGTGCTGGCGCTGGGCGACCTCTGACTGGGCTAGATCGGCCTCGTAGCGCGACTGGGCTGCGGTAAAGGCCTTGGCATCCGCCTGTTCCTGACGTTCGGCTTCAAGATTGCGCTGGACAATGCCGGTATTCAAAAGGCGCGTCTGGCGTACTTCAGACGGCACCTGATCCAAAGCCGTGGATGAGGGGGCCGTCTGGGCCGGGGTGGCGTTCTGGGCCAGGGCTCCAGCGCTGAGGGTCAGGCTGGCTGTAGCGGCGAAAATGATGATAGGGGCGCGTAACATGGGCAGGCCTTTCGGCTGGGAGGGAAGCTCGCCGAAATCAGGTCCTCAGGCCTGCGCTCAGGCGGGCAGCTCCAGTTCAAACGTCGAACCGTCCGCTCCGGTTGCCACCAGGCGAAGGTCGCCGCCGTGGTTTGCGGCCAGCTCACGCGAGATGGTCAGGCCAAGCCCGGTGCCGTCCGATGCCTTGCCGCTGACAAAAGGCTCAAAGAGGCGCTCAGCCAGGCGCTCGGGAATGCCCGGTCCGTCATCGGACAGGCGAACGCGCAGGCGCTCCGCTGACATTTCGGCGCTGACCCTGATCTGACCGGGATGTTCGCGTCCTGGCTGAGCCTCAATGGCCTGGCGGGCGTTGCGCATGAGATTGACCAGTATGCGATGCAACTGGTCCGGGTCTGCGTTGATGATCATCCTGGCTGGCAGGTCGCGCACCAACTCGACACCGCCATCGTCCAGTCCGGCATCCTCGCCCGCTGCGGCGATGGCGCGGCTCAGCAGAAGCTGCTGCGCTTGGGGCGCGGGCTCCTCGGACTTGCCATAGGCCAGAACATTGCGGGACAGGGTCGCTGCGCGGCCCAGGGCCCGCTCCAGCCGCGGCAGGGCCTTGGCCACAAGCGGGTCGGACGAGCTGGACAGGCGCTCGGATGCCATCTGGGCCGAGGTCAGCATATTGCGCAGGTCGTGGTTTATCTTGGCCACGGCCTCGCCCAGCGCCACAAGCCGGGCGCGTGAGCGCAGCGACTGGCGCACTTCTTCCTGCATCCGGGCCAGTTCGCGCTCGACCCGGCCGATCTCATCGTGACGGTTGGACGGGACCTCGGCCGGGCTCTGGGGGTCAGCGGCAAAACGCTCAATGGATCGGGTCACGCGGCGCAGTGGCTGCAACACCAGGAAGGACAGGGAGGCATAGAGCAGGGCACCGGCCACCATGGCGATAAGCAGCGACACCATCAGGCTGTTCAGCAGGAAGGTCTTGAGCTCAGCCTTGAGCGGCTGGGCCGGGGCCAGGATTTCGATCAGGTCGCCCGAACGATAGCGCGGCGTGGCCTGGACTCTCAGCGATCGGTCAGGGTGCCCCAGAAGCGTCTTCCAGGGATCCAGCATTCGCTTGCCCAGGCTGCGGCGGCGCAGGTCGATCAGATCCGGTGTTCGGGGCAGATTGGGGGCCTGCAGCAGAAGGCGGCGCACGCCCTGTTCACCGACCACCACCGACTGGACCCCGCCGATGCTGAGCAACTGCTCAGCCGTGGAATCCTCAACCGCCGAGTAGGGCAGGGCCTCGACCCCTACGGAAGCCAGCTCAGCGGCCTGAAGCCGGTCCATCAGCCACCGCTCCTGGAAGGAGCCCGCGCTGGGGACGATGATCAGGGCAGCCACGGCCAGGGTAAAGGCCACGGTCAAAAGCAGCAGGCGGCTGGACAGGCCATCGGGCGCACGCAGCGACAGATGCTGGCGCAGCGATGCAACCCGGCCGGGCAACGGCGCGCGCTCGGCCGCGGATACGGCCGTGGCGTGCGAGGCTTTCGGGGCAGGCACAGTCTCTGAAAGGGTCTTCGTCATTCGGCCGTGGGTCTGTGTCGTCCGCGCCACTTCTGCACCAATTTGAGGCTCAGGGGCAAAAGCATCGACAGGAAGGCGACGCCCAGCAGCGGCCACATGAATTCTGCAAAAAGACTCTGAAGATCGGGATCGGGGTCCTTTAGCAGAATGTCATTCAGACCCGAACCGATCCAGCAATAGATGATGTGGGCGGGCAGCAGGCCGATGAAGGTGGCCGCCAGATAGGGCCGCAGCGGTGCAGCCATCACGCCGGCGGCCACATTAATCAGGTGAAACGGCACCGACACGATCAGCCGGGCTATCAGGACATACCAGAAGGTATTGCGATCGACGCCTTCGCAGATCCGTTGCAGCAGGCCCGTGTCCTGGGCCGCGCGGCGGCGCAGGGAATCGCCGAGAGCCGTGCGCCCGACGTAATAGATTCCCAGGGCCCCCAGGGTGGCCGACACGGCTGTGGCGACGCCGCCTACCCAGGGTCCGAACAGATAGCCGGCGGTAATGGTGATGAAGACCACGCCCGGAATGGCACTGGCGGTCAGCAGGGCAAAAAGCACCATCAGCCCCAGCAGGGTCAGGACATAGTATTGCTCGGCCAGGGCCTGGAACACCGTCCCGTGATTACGCAGGGTGTCGAGCGACAGATAGCGGTTCCAGCCCATGCCCAGAACCAGGGCAATTCCGGCCAGCAGGATGGCCAGGGGCAGGAAACGTCGGAACTTCGTCATACGGGTTTCCTCGACCGCTGGTCTCCAGCTTTCCGAGTGGTTTCAACTCACTTATCACGCGATTGGTTGGCTTCGGAAAGGCCAGATGGCGTTGACTCTTTCTTCTACGCCGCTTATACGCCCGCCTCTCGCAGCGGATGACTGTCATCCGATTGTTCAACATTTAGACCCGGAGCCGAACGTGAAGCGGACCTATCAGCCGTCGCGACTCGTGCGCAAGCGCCGTCACGGCTTCCGTTCGCGGATGGCCACCAAGAACGGACAGAAGATCGTTGCGCGTCGTCGCGCCAAAGGCCGTAAGCGCCTGACGGCCTAACGTCACGCGCCCAATCCCTCAGGGCGGGCGCATGACCGATCCGATGAAAATCGATCGCCTGACACGGCGGCCCCAGTTTCTGGCGGCCGCCAAAGGTGTTTCTCAGGCCCGGGGTGCCGTCGTGGTCCAGCAACTGGATCGCCAGGATGGCCAGCCCACGATCCGCTTGGGATTTACCGCCACTCGCAAGGTCGGTGGTGCGGTTGTCCGCAACCGATGCAAGCGCCGTCTTCGTGAAGCGGCACGGCAGCTGGCCCCGGTGTACGGGCGGCCAGGCTGCGATTATGTCTTCGTTGCACGCATGGGTACGGCAGAGCGGGAATGGACCCGTTTGCTTGACGATGTGAAATCGGCCCTTACAAAGCTCGCAACCGCGCGCGGAACGCCTCATATGGAACATGAGGCGAAACATCCCGCCCGCAATCCCGACGATTCCCGCCCTTCTGGCCAGGACCGCTGACCCCGATGCAGAACGAGAATTCGCGCAACACTATCATCTTCTTCGTGTGCGCGGCCCTGATCATGGGCATCTATTATTTCCTGGTCATGCGACCGCAGGCCGAGACGCGGGCCCAGGCCGAACGCGCCGCTGCGGCCCAGCGTCAGGCTGATCCCATTGACATGGCCGCAACCTCCGACAGCGCGCCGGGGGCCTTCGTCACCGACAGGGCACAGGCCCTGGCCTCGGCTGTGCGGGTGCCGATCGAGACTGCGACTGTCAAGGGCTCGCTGTCCCTGCGCGGCGCGCGTATCGATGACCTGTATCTGACCAATTATCGCGAGACCCTGGCCAAGGACTCTCCGCCGGTCGAACTGTTCCGCCCCCAGGGTATGGAGCACGCCTATTTCGCCCAGTTCGGCTGGAGTGGCCCCAACGTCGCTGGCGGTGTGCCGGGACCGAACACGGTCTGGAACCTGACCCAGGGCACGACCCTGACGCCGACGACTCCGATCGAACTGATCTGGGACAATGGCAATGGCCTGCGTTTCACGCGCCTGATCTCGATTGACGATCAGTATCTGTTTACCATCAAGGACACGGTCGCCAACCTGAGCGGCCAGCCGATCACCATTGCCCCCTATGGCCGCGTCGAGCGCCAGGGCGTTCCGGCTGATCTGGGCAAGCAGATGATCCTGCACGAAGGGGCCATCGGTACCTTTGGCCAGGATGGAAAGTTCTCGACCGAGCAGGTCAAGTACAAGGACTGGGCCAAGAAGAAGCAGGTTGAAAAGACCTCGACTGGCGGCTGGATGGGCATCACCGACAAGTATTGGCTTGCGGCTCTGATCCCGACCCAGAACGAAGCCATCAGCGGCCGCTTCGCCGTTCGCGACGTCCAGGGTATTCCGGTCCATGAGGCCGCCATGCTGGGCGCTAGCCAGACCATCCAGCCTGGTCGCCAGATCGAAGAAACCCAGCGCCTGTTCGCTGGGGTCAAGCGCAATGAAGTCCTGGCCTCGTACGAAGAGAGCCTGAACCTGCCGCGCTTTGTCTATGCCATCGACTGGGGCATGTTCTGGTTCCTGACCCGCCCCCTCTTCATGGTGGTGGACTTTTTCTACGGCCTTCTGGGCAACTTCGGCCTGGCCATCCTGGCCCTGACCGTCGTGGTCAAGCTGGTGCTCTTCCCGCTGGCCAACAAATCCTATGAGTCCATGTCCAAGATGCGGATGCTCCAGCCCAAGATGGAGGAGCTGAAGAAGAAACATGGCAAGGACCCGCAGAAGCAACAGCAGGAAATGATGGCGCTGTATCAGCGCGAGAAGATCAATCCGCTGGCTGGCTGCTTGCCCATGCTGGTGCAGATTCCTGTCTTCTATGCCCTGTACAAGGTGCTGTTCGTGACCATCGAGATGCGTCACGCGCCCTTCTTTGGCTGGATCAAGGACCTGTCGGCGCGCGACCCATCCACCATCTGGAATCTGTTTGGTGCCATCCCCTGGGACCCGGCCAGCCTGCCTCTTCTGGGCGGTCTGCTGGGTGGCCCGCTGCATCTGGGCGTCCTGCCGCTGGTCTATGGCCTGACCATGTGGTTGCAGATGGCGATGAGCCCGCCGTCGCAGGATCCGATGCAACGGCAGATCTTCCAACTGATGCCGATCGTCTTCACCTTCATCATGGCTCCGTTCGCGGCTGGCCTGTTGATCTACTGGGCCTGGAACAACGTGCTCTCGATCATTCAGCAGTATGTGATCATGCACAAATTCAAGGCCGAAAACCCGATCGACACCTTCTTTGCCCGCTTCAAGAAGGCCTGAGCGATTGGATAACCTGTCTGCAGAGCCCAAGGTCGGGGAATATTCCGACGCCGAGATCGAGGCAGCGCGCGTCCTGTTCGCGCGCCCGGCCACCTTCGTCCTGGGCTGTGCCAAGATCGAGCAACTGCCCGAGCCGGACCTGCCCGAGATCTCGTTCGCGGGCCGCTCCAACGTCGGCAAGTCCAGCCTGATCAACGCCCTGGTCGGGATGCACAAGCTGGCCCGCGCCTCGAACGAGCCGGGCCGCACACGTGAGGTCAACTTCTTTGATCTGGATGGCCGAATGCGCCTGGTTGACCTGCCGGGCTATGGCTGGGCCAAGGCCTCCAAGACTACGGTCAAGAAGTTCCAGGATCTTGGCCGTGACTACCTGCGTGGCCGGGTGACGCTGAAGCGCGTCTATCTGCTGATCGACGCCCGCCATAGCCTGAAGAAGGTCGATGACGAGGCACTTGATGCGCTCGACCTCGCGGCGGTCTCCTACCAGATCGTCCTGACCAAGGCCGACAAACTGAAGAAGGGCGAGGCCGAAAAGGTCCAGGCGGCGACGCTGAAGGCTATTGCCAAGCGCCCGGCCGCCTATCCTCACGTCCTGGTCACCTCGTCCGAGAAGGGCACGGGCATTCCCGAGCTGCGCGCCGAGATCATGCGCACCACGGGCGTCACCCTGGACTGAGCCCTGCGGCCAAACTGTGTTACCTCTTCCTGATCTCAGGGAGAGGAGCACCAGATGGCGATTTCCAGATTCATGGCGGCCACGGGCGTGGCGGCGCTGATGCTGTCGGCCTGTAGCCAGGGCGGCGAGACCGAGGCGACGCGAACCGCTGACACGGTGCCTGCCACCAGGGCCCCGGCCGGTGGTCTCCTGGCCGCCGGGGACCTGCCAAGGCCGCGCGCGGGCCTGTGGCAGGTGACGACCCGGGTCGAGACACCCCAGGGTGAGATGGCCCTTCCGTCCACCGAAATCTGCCACACCGAGGAAAGCCTTAAGGCCCCCGAACTGCCCGAAGGGGCGGGCCAGGGCGACTGCAGCCAGGAGGCCTTCCGACGCGACGGCAACGGCTTCCGCGGCAACGTCACCTGCAAGATAGACGGGACGACGGCGCAATACAGCTTCCGCATGACCGGGGATTTCACCCGCACCTACGAGACCGAGATCGTCGGCCGCATGTCGCCGGCTCCTGCGCCGGGCCTGGAGGAGAGCCGGATCCGGATGAGCGCGGAATACCTGGGGCCCTGTCCGGCTGAATAAATCCGGTGCGCGGCCTATGGCTTTGCTGGAGGGGTGCCCCATATCGGGGACATGATCGCGCTTTCCATTCTTGATCTCGCCCCGGTGCCGGAAGGCTCGGATGTCAGCCAGTCCCTGGCCAATACGATCGACCTGGCCCGTCATGCCGAACGGCTGGGCTATGGCCGCTATTGGCTGGCCGAGCATCACAACATGCCGGGGATCGCCAGTGCGGCCACTTCCGTGGTGAT
>DLIT01000148.1:0-1940 GCA_002483865.1 Brevundimonas sp. UBA7635 | reverse complement strand
GCCCCGGGCACGGACCAGCTGACGGCGCGGGCCCTGCGACGCACGCTTCAGGGCGACGTGGATGCCTTCCCTTCGGATGTTCGCGAACTGATGAACTGGTTTGCGCCGGCAACGCCGGGCCAGAGGATCATCGCCAATCCCGGCGAGGGCCAGAAGGTGCCGATCTGGATCCTGGGCTCGTCCACCTATGGGGCCCAGCTGGCCGCCCACATGGGCCTGCCCTATGCCTTTGCCAGCCATTTTGCGCCCGGCGAGATGATGCGGGCGATCGACATCTATCGCCAGACCTTCCGCCCGTCCGAGCACCTGGAAAAGCCCTATGTCATGCTGGGCTATAATGTCTTTGCCGCCGAGACGGACGCGGCGGCGCGGCTGCTGTTCACCTCGGTGCAGCAGGCCTTCGTCAACCTGAGGACCGGCACGCCCGGCAAGCTGCCCCCGCCGGTCGAGGGCTATTACGAGCGGCTGGACGGCGCGGCGCGGGGCATGATCGACGCGGCCCTGGCCTGCTCGGCCGTGGGCTCGGTCGAGACCGTGCGGACGACGATCAAGTCCTTTGCCGAGCGCACCGGGGCTGACGAGCTGATGGTCACCAGCCAGATCTGGGACCCGGCCGCCCGCATTCGTTCGATCGAGCTGCTGGCCGAGGCTGTGGGGCAGAAGCCCCTGGCAGCCTAACGCTCCGGGCTCTGGCTGTAGGCAGCGGGATCGGCGCCGCGCAGGCCGATTCTCTGCAGGTCGGGCAGGGTGTCGCCATCGGGCAAGGACCGGACCAGGTTCTGGTAGGAGGCCCCCATGCGCATGGCATCGGCCAATGTCTGGGCGGTCAGGGGCGCGCCGGTCTCGATGCGGTGACGGATACCCCAGCAGGCTGCCATCAGGGCCGAAGCCTTGCGAACCTCTGGCACTTCATGGCGTGCACCCAGGCTGTCAAAGGCGGCATAGCGCCACCGGGCCTGGCCGGGCTTTTGCAGCACCAGGTCGAACTTTTCGGCAGGGGTCAGGGTCTGGCTGACCAGTTCCCACTCACCCTCGTCGTCTGCCCGGCGATAATGGCCCGGCACGTGGGGAAGGCCGTGGGCGGCATAGAGGTGGACGGTCAGGGCTTCTATGGCGGCCAGAAGCCCTGCCAGGTCCTCGGCCCCGGTGCGGGGGTCGGGAGGAGGGTCCGGCGGGGCGGCGTCGCGATGTCCACCCCGACCGAACACGGCCCTTAGTCGACGTTGATCGCGCTGGTGACCGAGACGTCATAAACGACGCGCGTCACGCTTTGGACGAATTCGAAGAACTTGCGCATTTCGGCGGCACCGGCGCGCGGGGCATAGATGATGTCTTCAGGCGCGATCTGGAAGTTGCTGGCGATGAAGAAGCCGGAACCCTCATTCAGGTTCAGGCGATAGACGACGGGCACGCCGCGGCTGGTCGCGGACTGCTGAATGCCCAGGGCCTGGGCCACCTCGGGGCGTTCAAAGCGGAAGACCAGGACCGATTTGGCGTCGGCCAGATTGGAATCCAGACCGCCCACGCCCGAGAGCGCTTCGGCCAGGGTCAGCGGGCCGGGCGGCAGCTCAGTCTGGCGCACCGCGTTGAAGGCCCCGAACGAACTGAACCGGCGCGGCTGGAACACCAGGTTGACCTGATCGCCCGGCTGCAGACGGATGTTCTCGTCAAACTCGGTGGTCACAATGGACATGGGGGCCGAGAAGATCTGTCCATTGCGCTGGACACGGACGACAACATCATGGATCGAGCGGCTAGAGCCGCCGGCATTGGCCAGGATGTCCAGCAGACGGTTGTTATTCGCCGTCAGCGGCTGGCGGCCGGGATTGCGGACCTCGCCCAGCACGGTGACGTTATTGGAGGCATTGGCGGCCACGGTCACGATGACCTGGGGATTGGCCACCTTGCCGACCAGGGCGCGGCGCACCGCGTCTGAGGCC
>DLIT01000046.1:12755-19910 GCA_002483865.1 Brevundimonas sp. UBA7635 | reverse complement strand
ATCCAGGATCTGGTCGATCTCGCCCAGGCGGCGCAGGGCGGCCATGGCGACGGCGCGCGCAAAGGCGCGGTCAGCCGGGGGCAGGTCGCGGGCCGGCGACTGGCCCAGGGCCTCGTCCAGGCCGGTGCGCTTCTCCAGCGCGGCATTCAGCAGGATGCCCGCTACCAGGCGCGCCTCGACGCCAATGTTGGCGTGCGGGTCATCGACGGTCGCGACCGGGCGGCCTTCGCGACGGGGGCCGCGCGCCTTTTCTGCCAGTCGACGGCCACGCGAGGCCGAGTTCTTGCCCTTGGGCGTACCACCACTCATACGGAAACCTGTGTGCCCAGCTCGACCACACGGCCCGGCGGGATATGGAAGAAGTCAGTCGGATTGGCCGCATTGCGCATCAGGAAGATGAACAGGCGATCCTGCCACAGCGGCATACCCTGACGGGCCGAAGGTATAACCGACCGGCGGCCCAGGAAGAAGCTCGTCGACATGATATCGAACTTCAGCCCCTGCTTGCGGCACAGGCCCAGGGCACGGGGCACATTGGGGCTCTCCATATAGCCGTAGGTAATGGTCAGCCGTTTGAAGTCCTCCGAGATAGGCTCCATCGACACCCGCTGGTGCTCGGACACCCGCGGGCGATCCGAGGTATGGACGGTCAGGATGATGTTCTTCTCGTGCAGCACCTTGTTGTGCTTGAGGTTGTGCATCAGGGCGACCGGGGCCACCTCGGCGTCCGAAGTCAGGAAGATGGCGGTACCCGGGGCCCGGTGAGGCGGACGGGCGCGCAGCATCTCGATCAGGTCCGTCAGCGGCAGGCTGTCACGGCGGGTCTTTTCGCCCAGGATCTGCGTGCCCCGGACCCAGGTCCACATCAGCACCACGATCAGGCCACCCATCAGCAGCGGCATCCAGGCCCCGTCGGGCACCTTGAGCAGGTTGGAGCTGAGGAAGACGACGTCGACGAAGCCCATCGGCACCAGAACGAGCAGCGCCAGCCACAGCGGCCACTTCCACAGGTTCCGCACCAGGGTAAAGGCCATCAGGGTGTTGACGAACATGACCCCCGTCACCGCCACGCCATAGGCGGCGGTCAGGTTGTGGGTGTTCTGGAAGGTCACCAGCAGGAAGAGCACGCCCACCAGCAGCAGGCCGTTGATGGCGGGGACATAGATCTGGCCCGCCTCGGTCTCTGAGGTGTTGCGGATGTCGAGACGGGGCAAGAGGCCAAGCTGGACCGCCTGCTGGGTCACCGAGAAGGCCCCGGTGATCACGGCCTGGCTGGCGATCACCGTCGCGGCCGTCGCCAGCAGCAGCAGGGGCCAGTAGATCAGCTGCGGCACCATGTTCCAGAACGGATTGTCCAGCGCCGTCGGATGGGCCAGCAGGAAGGCCCCTTGCCCCAGGTAGTTCAGCGTCAGGCAGGGCAGGACGATGAACAGCCAGCCCCGGCGGATCGGCGACTTCCCGAAATGGCCCATGTCGGCATAGAGGGCCTCGGCCCCCGTCACGGCCAGGAAGACGCTGCCCAGGATGACGAAGCCCAGCACCGGGTTGGCCGCCAGCATGAGCAGGGCATGGTGCGGCGACAGGGCCGTCAGGATCGAGAGGTCGTCAAAGATGTGGAACAGGCCCAGAAGGCCCAGGCTGGCGAACCAGACCAGGGTGATGGGGCCAAAGAACCGGGCCAGGCCGCCGGTGCCCCGGGACTGGACGACGAAGACACCGATCAGGATGACCGCCGCGATCGGGATGATGAAGGGATTGATGGCGCTGCCGATGCCCGGCGCACCGCGCAGGCCCTCGACCGCCGACAGGACCGAGATGGCCGGGGTGATCACCCCGTCGGCATAGAAGAGCGCCGCCCCGCACACGCCCAGGACAAACAGCCAGGCACTGCGCTTGCCCAGGGCATTCTGGGCCAGGGCCATCAGGGACAGGGCCCCGCCCTCGCCCTTGTTGTCGGCCCGCATCAGGAAGGCGACATATTTGAGCGTCACCACGATCATCAGGGCCCAGAAGGCCAGGGAGACCACGCCAAAGACCGCCTGCTCGGGGCTGAAGCCGCGCTGGGCATGGCCGATCGCCTCGCGCAGGGCATAGATCGGGCTGGTGCCGATGTCGCCGAACACGACCCCGATGGCCCCGATCAGCAGGGCGCGCTGCCCCGCCTTGCTCCGGGGATCGGAGGGGGGAGTCCCAGAGTTGCCCGATGTCAGAGAAGCTTTTGCGGCCGACAGGGGAGTGTCGCCGCGGGGTTGATCCCCAGCCATAGAAAACCTCCGGGTCACGCGGCGCGCACCCACCAAGAGCGGCGGGCCTTTAGACCCTTTCCGTCAGCGGTTCAATCGCGCGCCGGTTCCGATTGGCGCGCGGCGGAAATGATACGTCGGTCAGACTTGCCCTGGACAAGGACTACGACCTTGTCTTGTGAAGAAGAATTGGCAGGAAGTTCATAAAGTGCAGGCCGGCCGTCCCAGTCTCCCAAGCGGTAGACCTGTCGGACAACATTGACGTGACGGACTGATTGTCCCCGATTGTCGCCTGATCTCACATCAACCGTCTGAAGGCCGGGCTTATAGTGCACCGCCATGACCTCGGCACCGCCGGGCGGCGGGCGTCCCGAACCTATGCCGACCCGGTCACCGGTCTCACGGAACTCGATCTCGGGCGGCCAGGCCCGCTCGGAAGCTCCGGCATCGATTGCGGCCCTGAGCGCGGGCGTATTGGTGCCCGACACTTGCCTGCGCCCATCGATCACCACCTGGGGGGTCGAGACATCCCTCAGCTTCAACGACTGGCGATAGGCGTGGTGGCGGGCAGCAAACTCTGGCCGGGCAAAGGTGTCGGACCAGCCCAGATAATCCCAGTAGTTGACGCCATAGGTCAGGACGATGACATCGGGGGCATCGGCCAGGCCTTCCAGCGTGCGGTTGGCTTCAGGGCAGCCCGCGCAGCCCTGGGCCGTGAACAGCTCGATCACGACCGGACGGGCTGCCCCACTGCGAGACGACGCCAGGCTGGCGGAGGGCAGGGCGACGGGGGGCAGGGCCAGGCCCACCGCCGCCGTCACCACCATAGCCAGCCGGAGTGCACCATCAGGTCTCATGACGCAAAGCCTAGCGCCTGTGACGCCAGATGCTGCTCATAAAACCGTGAGCGACGATGCACCAAGCGCTTCAGTCCATCAGCTGTTGCGACAGATAGACATAATGGCGCGCCCAGCGGCGGGCATTGGCCACCGGATCCGCATCATTGGAGTGGCCACCGGCCGTATCCTCGAAATAGAGGTGGTCGTGGCCCATGGCACCCAGACGCGCCGCATACTTGCGGGCATGGCCGGGGTGGACGCGGTCATCCATGGTGTTGGTGGTGATGTAGGCGCGCGGATATTTCACGTCCGGGCGCAGCAGCTGGTAGGCCGAGTATTGCGAGATATAGGCGGCGTCCTCAGGCGTACGCGGATCGCCATATTCACCCATCCACGAGGCACCAGCCGGAAGTTCCGGGTAGCGCATCATATCGACCAGCGGGCTTTCGATCACCACGGCGTTGAACAGGTCCGGACGCTGCGTCATCGATACCGAGGTCAGGACCCCGCCATTGGAGCGGCCATAGATGCCCATGTGAGGCGCAGAGGTGATGCCGCGCTTCATCAGGTCTTCGGCCACAGCGGCGAAGTCGTCGAAGGCGCGCTGGCGGTTTTCCTTCAGGGCGGCCTGGTGCCAGCCGGGGCCGAACTCTCCGCCGCCACGGATATTGGCCTGAACGAAGACGCCGCCATTTTCCAGCCACAGCTTGCCCATCTCCGGCTTGTAGGCCGGGTTGAGGCTGATCTGGAACCCACCATAACCGAGCATGACCGTGGGGGCCTTGCCGTCCATGGCCAGATCACGCGGGCGGGTGATGAAATAGGGCACCCTGGTGCCGTCAGCCGAGATGGCTTCGAACTGTTCGACGACATGGGTCGAGGCGTCGAACTTGGCTGCCGCCGACTTGAGCACGGTTATCTGGTTCGAGGTGGCCGTGCCGAGACTGAGCGAGGGCGGGGTCAGGAAGCCTTGGGTCGCGACGAAGTATTGCCCCGTCGACTTGGAGCTGTCGCCCAGGGAGACATCACTGTTGGCGGGAACTTCAATGGCGGTGGCGCTCCATCCACCGTCCGCGCTGGGCGTATAACGGGTCAGGGTGCCGACGACATTGTCGGCAATGCCCACGACGAGGCTGTCGGCCAGTACCGAGACGCCTTGCAGGGATTGGCGCGGGCTCGGGGTGAAGATCTCGACGGACGCACGGTTCAGGGCCACGCCATCACGCGCCTGACCCAAGGTGGCGAGCGGCACCGACAGGAGCGAGCCTGCGGCATAGGTCTGGCCATCGAAGGTCCAGTCCTCATCCGGCGACAGGATCAGATTACCCTTGAGCATACCCGAGATGCCGACCCGTTCCGGCAGGGCCAGTTTGTAGGGCTTGCCATCAGTGCCGAGGGCATAGGTCTCGCCCCGGAAGGTATCGAGCGGGCGGCTGAACAGGACGGCCTCGACCACGCCATTGGCGTCGCGCAGGACGCGCGGGGAGACGCCATAGCCGCCATCGCCGATTTCACCCCGGAAGATTTCGGTGGCGTGACCTAGCGGGTGGCCGCGCTTCATCGCCTTGACGATGAAGGGATAGCCAGACTCGGTCATGGTGCCTGAACCGAAGTCGGTGGCGATCAGCAGGGTGTCGGCATCCAGCCACGAGACGCGGTGCTTGCCTTCGGGCAGGACGAAGCCTTCATTGACGAAGGACTTGGTGGTCAGGTCGAACTCGCGCACCACCACGGCGTCCTTTCCGCCGTCGGACAGGCTGATCAGGCAGCGGGTCTCCTCAGGGGCAAGGCAGTTGGCACCCTTGAAGACCCAGTCGCGGCCCTCGGCCCTGGACAGGGCATCGATGTCGAGCAGGGTTTCCCACCGGGGTGCGGCGGTGCGGTAGCTTTCGAGCGTGGTGCGCCGCCAGATACCCTTGGGGTTGGTGCCGTCCTGCCAGAAGTTGCTGACGCCATCGCCCAGGAAACTGACGCGCGGCAGGCGATCGGTCGAGGTCAGGATGGCTTCGGCCTGGGCGCGGAAGGTCTCGTAGCGAGGATCTGTGGTCAGGGCCGCCAAGGCCTTGTCATTGGAGGCGCGGACGAAGGCCATGGCCTCGGCCCCCTGAACCTCTTCCAGGGCCAGATGGTCGTCGGCAGCGGCGACGCCAGCCGGCGACAGATCGCGGGGGAAGTGAGGGGCCAGGGCCGGGTTCACCAGAGGCGAGGTGGAGGCGGTGCCCGAGACTCCAGCCTGGCCGGTCTCGCCCTGGACGGTGGCGGCGCAGCCGCCGAGGATCACAGCCGGAAGGGCTACAGACAAAAGAAGATGACGCATCGAAAAAAGGCTCCGGTTTCTACATCCCCTCGACGGGCGAGGCGGAAGGCCCCCCCAACAGGTGGCCGGATTAACAGTGGCATTTCATAGGCCAGCTCCCCCGCACTGTGTCAGCACGGGGGAGCGGCGAGTGGTATCAGTCCTGGGTCTGGTCCCGATCCGGGCGCGTCATCAGGCGACGCGACAGATAGGTGTATTCAAGCGCCAGACGACGCGCCGTCTCGCGCAGGTTGGCCCCGGCCGCGTGGCCACCATCGGTGTTCTCGTAGAACAGGACCGGATAGCCCAGGGCTTCCAGGCGGGCGGCTGCCTTGCGGGCATGGCCGGGGTGGACGCGGTCATCCTTGGTCGAGGTATGGATGAAGACTTCCGGATAGGGCTGGCCCGCAGCCAGCTTCTGGTAGGGCGAGTAGGCCTCGATCCAGACGCGCTGCTCGGGGATGTCGGGGTTGCCGTATTCACCGATCCAGCTGGCGCCGGCCAGCAGCTTGTGGAAACGCAGCATGTCGAACAGCGGGACCTGGATCACGGCCGCGTTGATCAGGTCCGGGCGCTGGGTCAGCATGGCCCCCATGAACAGGCCGCCCTGCGAACCGCCCATGATGCCCAGGTGCGGCTGCGAGGTAATGCCACGCGTGATCAGGTCCTGAGCCACGGCCTGGAAGTCTTCATGAGCGCGCTGGCGGTTTTCCTGTTGGGCCGCCTGATGCCACCGGGGTCCGAACTCGCCGCCGCCGCGCGTATTGGCGACGACGTAGACGCCGCCTCGCTCCAGCCACAGCTTGCCGACCGTGGCCGAATAGCTCGGCAGCAGCGACGATTGGAAGCCGCCATAGCCATAGAGCAGGGTCGGATTAGAGCCATCCAGCGGCATGGCCTCACGGTGGACGACGAAATAGGGGATCAGGGTGCCATCGGCGCTGCGGGCCTCGAACTGCTCGACCGTCATGCCGGTGGTATCGAACTTGGCTGGCAGCGACTTGGCCAGGCTCAGCTCGCCGGTCGCGGCATCGGCCAGATAGAGGCTGGACGGGTTCAGATAGCCTGCGACACTGACAAAGATACGGTCATCCTGGTCCGAGGCCGAACCCAGGCCCACGGTCACGTTTTGCGGCAGGTCAAGCCGCGTGCGGGCCCATTCCCCGGCCGGGTTGGGCCGATAGACATAGACCGAACCGCGCACGTTTTCATAAAGGGCCACCACCAGGGTGTTGCGCGTGACCCGCACGGCCTCGACCGCCTCCCGCTCGCCAGGACGAATGACCAGTTGGGCCGGGACGGTCGGATCTGCCAGCCAGGCCTTGAGATCATAGGCCAGGACGTCGCCGGTCTTGAACACCTGCCCCGAAGGCGCGGTCCAGTCCTGGTCCGTCGTGACGACCAGCTGGCCATCGACCAGGCCGGAGATCCCGCCCTTGAGCGGCAGCGGCAGCTGGACCTTCGAGCCATCCTCGCGCAATAGCCAGGTTTCGCTCTCATAGAAGTTGAGGCCCCGGTTCAACAGTACCGCCTGAACCACGCCATCGGCGTCGCGCAGGGTAAAGCCGGAAACCGAGACGTCAGCCTGCTCCCCCGCAAAAACCTCGACGGCCTGGTCCACACTCTGGCCGCGCTTCAGCAGGCGCACAGTGCGCGGATAGCCGGAATCGGTCAGCGAGCCTTCACCGAAATCGCGCGAGATCAGCAGGGTGTCCTTGTCGATCCAGCTGGCCCCGCCCTTGGACTCGGGCAGGGTGATGCCACCTTCGACGAACTG
>DLIT01000046.1:7494-12656 GCA_002483865.1 Brevundimonas sp. UBA7635 | reverse complement strand
GCGCTCAGATAGCTGTCCATCGTCGTGCGGCGCCAGATACCGCGCACGTGCTGGGCATCCTGCCAGAAGTTGTCGATCCGGCCCTCGTGGGTGAAGCCCGGCGAGGGGATCCGGTCGCGTGACTGGACGATGTCCAGCGCCTGCTGATGCAGGGTCTCATAGAGGGGGTCAGACTGCAGGGTCCCCAGGGAATGCTGGTTCTTCTGGGCAATCCAGGCATCGACCTGCTCGCCGCCGATCTCCTCAAGCCACAGATAGGGATCGGTAGCATCACTGGTGGCGAAATCACGGGCAGCAGAGACAGGTGAGGACGTTTGGGCCATGGCGAGGGGGGCTGCTCCGGCAGCAAGCAGAAGGGCGGCCATTGAGGCCAACGGGCGGATCATGAACAAAAAGCTCCCTATAGGTTGCGGGCACCTTGGCCAGATGCCGAAGCGGGGACAAGTCGCGGCAACCTTACAAGATTGTCATGTGCGTGCCGTCAATCGTCCTCGTCGGGAATGCTGAGTATCTGGCCGCACGCCTTGCAATGGACCGCATCGGGGTCATGCTTCTGCAGACCGCAGGTCGGGCAGGGGAAGCGCACCTTGTGCGGTCGCAGCAGGGTCTGGGCCAGGCGGATGAACAGGGTAATGCCCACCAGCATGATGACGATCGAGATCAGCCGCCCCCAGTTGCCAGGCAGGGTGATGTCTCCAAAGCCCGTGGTCGTCAGGGTCGCCACGGTGAAATAGAGGGCGTCCAGGTAGCCGTTGATATGCTCGGCCTTGCCCCGGAAATAGGCATAGACGAAGCCAGTGGTGACAAAGAGGAAGGTCAACAGGGCCGCCAGGGCACGGACAATTTCCTCGACCCGACTGTCGTCATAACGCCGCCCCACGGTGCGCCAGAAGAATTCGCTGTTCAGCAGGCTCCACAGGCGAAGCAAACGCAGGAAGCCGAGGTTGGCCAGCCAGACCGGGAAGAGCAGGGTCAGAAGGACAAAGAGGTCGATCCAGACAATAGGCTGCTTCAGCCAGGACTTCAGGTCCGAATAGGCATAGGCCCGGGCAGCCAGGTCCACACCCAGAACCAGGGCGATCAGATAGTCCAGGACATAGAAGGCCCAGCCGGCTTCCTTCAGAATCGGGGCGGCCAGGAAGAAGCCGATGATCAGGATGTCGAGCAGGATGACGGCGAGGCGGAACCGCACCGCCGGGGGCCGCGAGCCATGATAGAGATATCGCAGGCGGGCCTTGAGCCTCAGGGGGCCATGGGCACCGGACAGGCTGTTTTCATGCTCCATTCGTGCAGCGATACATGAACCGGGGCGAATTCCTATATGGTGTCGCCATGACCCAGACCGCTCGCCCCTATATCCGCATGAACGGTGCCGGAAACGCCTTCATCCTTGTTCAGGCATTCGAGCAGGCCTTTCGGCCTACTGCCGAGGAGGTACGCGCCCTGGCGTCGTCCGAGGCCGGGATTGGCGGGTTTGACCAGTTGATTGGCATTGAACCGGCCGAAGGGGCAGACGCCTTCATGCGGGTATGGAACGCCGATGGCTCCATGGTCGAGACCTGCGGCAATGCCCTGCGCTGCGTCGGCTGGCTGATGCTGGAGGCGACCGGCAAGGCCGAGGTAATCATCGACACCGCCGCTGGACCGACTCTCGCCCGCAAGGCCGGGCCGCATCTTATTACCGTGGACATGGGCGTTCCGCGCCTGGACTGGAGCCAAATCCCTCTGGCTCAAGACATGGACACCCGGGGCATTGAGCTTCAGGTCGGCCCGATCGACGCCCCGGTCCTGCACACGCCCGGCGCAGTATCCATGGGCAATCCGCACGTCGTCTTCTTCACCGACCAGCAGGACGACGCCTTTGTACGTGGCTCGGGCTCCCTGATCGAACATCATCCGCTGTTCCCTGAAGGGGTCAACGTCGGCTTTGCCAAGGTCATCGACCGCGAGCATATCCGGTTACGGGTATGGGAGCGGGGCGCGGGCCTGACCCTGGCTTGCGGAACGGGGGCCTGCGCGGCCCTGGTCGCGGCAGCCCGGCGCGGTCTGACGGATCGCTCGGCCAAGGTCATCGTCGATGGCGGGGAACTGGCCATCCGCTGGGATGAGGTCGATGGCCACGTCTATATGACGGGCCCCGTCGAGATTGAGGGTAGAGGCCAGCTGGCTTTGCCATAAATTTGCGTTTCAGAAGGCCAAATCCCCGAAATGACTGAAGTTGACGCAGCGGCAATGGTTGTCCTGCCCGATTCCACCAACTAGGAACGAGGGGCGCCTGCCCTAACCGAGATCACCATGCCCGAACTGACCGACAAACAGACCTTTTCTGACGACGATGCTCGGGAGTTCCACGCCGTACCGTCACCGGGCAAGATCTCCATGGCCCCGACGAAGCCCATGGCGACCCAACGTGACCTGTCCCTGGCCTATTCGCCAGGCGTGGCGGTTCCGGTGCTGGACATCGCGGCCGACCCGGACAAGGCCTATGACTATACGTCCAAGGGCAATATTGTTGCGGTAATCTCGAACGGCACGGCCATCCTGGGCCTCGGCAACCTTGGTCACATGGCCTCCAAGCCGGTGATGGAGGGCAAGTCGGTCCTGTTCAAACGCTTCGCCGATGTCGACAGCTTTGACGTCGAGGTGAAGACCACCGACCCTGACGAGTTCATCACCGTCGTCAAGAACATCGGCGACACCTGGGGCGGCATCAACCTTGAGGACATCAAGTCCCCCGAATGCTTCGAGATCGAAGCCCAGCTGCAGGACCTGCTGGACATCCCGGTCTTCCACGACGACCAGCATGGCACGGCCATCATCTCGACCGCCGGCCTGATCAACGCCTGCCATATCGTCGGCAAGAAGCTCGAAGACGTGCGGGTGGTTCTATCCGGTGCCGGGGCTGCCGGCCTGTCGTCGATCGCCCTGATGAAGGCCGCCGGCGTCAAGCCCGAGAACACCATCATCTGCGACCGCCAGGGTGTCATCTATCCGGGCCGCGACAACGTCTCACAGTGGCAGGCCGCCCACGCGACCGACACCCCGCACCGCACCCTGGCCGAGGCCATGGTGGGCGCCGATGTGGTTCTGGGTCTGTCGGCCAAGGGCGCGATCACCAAGGAAATGGTCGCCTCGATGGCACCCAATCCGATCATCTTCGCCATGGCCAACCCCGATCCGGAAATCACGCCCGAAGACGTCAAGTCGGTGCGTTCGGACGCCATCATCGCCACGGGTCGCTCGGACTATGTGAACCAAGTCAATAACGTCCTGGCCTTCCCCTATCTGTTCCGTGGTGCCCTGGATGTGCGCGCCCGCCAGATCAATCACGAGATGAAGATCGCCTGCGCCCATGCCCTGGCCGCCCTGGCCCGCGAGGACGTGCCGGACGAGGTGGCCGCCGCCTATCGCGGTCGCAAGCTGAAGTTCGGCCCGGAATACATCATCCCGACCCCGTTCGACCCCCGCCTGATCTGGTACATCCCGCCCTTCGTGGCCCAGGCCGCCGTTGCCTCGGGCGTGGCGCGCAAGCCCATCGAGGACATGGAGGCCTATCGCATCTCGCTGCGCCAGCGCGTCGATCCGTCGGCCGCCCTGATGCAGAAGATATCCTCGACCGTGCGGTCAGGACCCAAGCAGCGCGTGGTCTTTGCCGAGGGCGAGGAGCCGTCCGTCATCCGCGCCGCCTGGGCCTTCAAGCAGGCCGAGCTGGGCACCCCCATCCTGGTGGGCCGCGAAGACCTGATCCGCCAGAACGCCACCGAGGCCGGCATGGTGTTTGACGATCTGGGCATCGAGGTCGTGAACGCCCGCAACTCGGGCCGCAATGCCGAATATACCGACTGGCTCTATCAGCGCCTGAACCGCCGCGGCTATCTGCGCCGCGACGTGCAGCGCATGATCAACCAGGACCGCAACTATTTCGGTGCCACCATGATCGCGCGCGGCGATGCCGAGGCCATGGTCACGGGCGTTACCCGCAACTTCAACATGGCCCTGAAGGAAGTCCGCCGCGTCCTGGACGTCAAGGACCGGATGATCGGCCTGTCGATCCTGCTGGCGCGCGGTCGCACCCTGTTCGTGGCCGACACCTCGATCCACGAACTGCCCAATGCCGCCGAGCTGGCCGAAATCGCCATCAAGGCCGCCGCCACCGTGCGTAAGCTGGGCCGCACGCCGCGCGTCGCCTTCCTCAGCTACTCGACCTTTGGTGATCCCCCCGGCGATCGCGGCGAGAAGGTGCGCGAGGCCATCCGCATCCTGGACGGCATGGATGTGGACTTCGAATACGAGGGCGAGATGCCGCCCGAGCTGGCGCTCAACCCCGAGGCCCGCGCCAACTACCCGTTCATGCGCCTGACCGGCGATGCCAATGTCCTGGTCATGCCAGCCATTCATTCGGCGGCCATCTCAACCCGCCTGGTGCAGTCTCTGGGCGCGGCGACCGTCATCGGGCCTCTGCTGGTGGGCCTGGAGAAGTCGGTGCAAATCGTGCCCCTGGGTGCCTCGGTCAGCGAGATCATGACCGCCGCCACCTTTGCCGCCTATGGCGAGGGCTCGGCCCAGGACTGAGCCCGGCTCATTCCCTGATCAAGGTTGGAGGCGGCCTGCCCAGGCCGCCTCTTTTCGTTTCAGCCGTCGCCTTCACCGGACAGGGCCCGGCGGGCCTGGAGCGCGGTCTGCTTCGCGGCCACGACAAAGGCCAGGACAACGGCAAAGACCCCGATCACGAAGGAATAGAGGAAGAAGACCACATAGCCCGCCCCCAGCGCCGCAGGGGTCACACCACTGGTTGCCGCCCCCTCGACCAAGGAGCCTGCGGGCAGGCGGGTGAACAGGCCTTTCAGCGCGGCAAACGGCCCCCCGGCCTCAGCCGCCCGGGCCGAGGCCTCGACAATGCGGCCCGACTGTGAGGCGATCAGCTTGCCGGGCAGGGCATAGAGGCTGGTGAACAGGGCATACTGGGTGGCGGTAAAGCCGATACTGGTCAGGCTGGACATATAGGCGATCAGGGCCGTGCCCGCGTAGCCGGTAGCCGAGTTGTCGACCCCGATGGCGACGAACAGGGCGAACATGTCGGGGCCCTGGGTCGCCAGCCAGGCAAAGACCAGGTTGGAAACCGGGCTCATGAAGGCTCCGATCACCATGGTGCGGATCAGGCC
>DLIT01000046.1:6977-7444 GCA_002483865.1 Brevundimonas sp. UBA7635 | reverse complement strand
CCGAACACCTTGCGCACCTCGGCCAGCTCGGTCTTGGTGAAGCCCAGGTCCAGGTAGAAGGGGTTCATGATGTTGAGCACGAAATCGGCCAGGCGATAGACGCAGATCAAGGCGAGGATCAGGGTCGCGATACCGGCAAACCGCTTGTAGAAATCCAGCAGCGGCTCACCGAACGAGCCCGCCAGATAGGCCCCCGGGCGGGTTTTCACCCGCGGAATGGGCCAGCATGCCATGACCAGAAGGATCAGCCCGCCAAAGACCGCCGCGACCTGGATATAGACTCCCTCAGGCTTGGCCGCCCAGGCCTCGGTCACAGCGCTCTGACCCTCGGCAGACAGACCAACAGCCCCCAGGGCACCGGTCAGCGGCCCCGCCTGGCCGCTGAGGCCCGAGCCGACGACAAGGGCCGCCACCGCAATCACAGCCAGGCGGACCAGCCACTCGACCACTTCCAGACGCGGCCGCGA
>DLIT01000046.1:0-6927 GCA_002483865.1 Brevundimonas sp. UBA7635 | reverse complement strand
GACGCCGAACAGCATCAGCCCCGCCATTACCGCATAGGACAGGTTCCAGTTATAAAGATCGGCCAGCACCAGCGGCACGGCCCCGGCCACGATCTGGGCCACGCGGTAGCCCATCTGGTAGGAGGCGGCCATGGCCCCGTGGCGACTGTCGTCGGCCGCCTCGATCCGCCAGGCGTCGATGACGATGTCCTGGGTTGCGCCAAAGAAGCCCACAAGGACGGCAAACAGGGCAACCTGGGGCAGGGAGGTCGCCGGGTTCAGGCCCGAGATCGACCACAGGCCGACAATCACCACCGCCTGGGTCAGCAGCATCCAGGACCGACGGTGGCCCAGGTATCGCGTCAGGATCGGAATGGTCGCGCGGTCCACCAGCGGCGACCAGATGAACTTCAGCGAATAGGACAGGGTTGCCAGGGCAAAGAAGCCGATGACCGACAGCGACAGGCCGCTTTCGCGCAGCCAGGCCGAAAGGGTGTCAAAGATCAGCAGATTGGGCAGGCCCGCCGAGAAACCCAGCAGCAGCATGACAAAGACGCGCCGCTCACCATAGACAGCCAGGCCTCCCAGCCGCTTGGACGATGCAGCGGGCTTCGTGGCGTCAGTCATACAGTCGCTCCGGCATACCGCCGGACAGAGGCGGTCGTGGTTACTCAGCCCCGACCTTGGCCTGCTTGCCCGCATTCGTCCAGCGGGCCAGGACAGCACGAAGACCGTCCGGAGCCAGGGGTTTGGTCAGATGATCCGACATACCGGCCTCGAAACAGCGCTGGCGATCCTCGGCAAAGACATTGGCCGTCAGGGCGACGATGGGGGTGGTGTCGCCGCGCGCCCGAATGGCGCGGGTGGCCGAAGGACCATCCAATCCCGGCATCCGCATATCCATCAGCACCAGGTCAAACCGGCTGGTGGCCATCAGATCCAGCGCTTCATGGCCATTGGCGGCCGTCTGCACATGACAGCCTTCGCGTTGCAACAGGGTGCGAGCCAGAAGGGCGTTGACCGGGTTGTCCTCGACGAGAAGCACCTGGACCCCCGAGGCAACCACCGGCATGACACGGTCATCCTCACGGCGCTCGACATGAATGGCGGCGGCTTGCCCGGCAGCGTCCAGCACCCGCTCGGCCAGGCTGGCCCGGCGCAGGGGCTTGATCAGATAGGCCTGGAAGCCCTCGGCCCGGTAGGGCTCGATCAGGTCACGCTCATTAGGCTTAAGCAAGATGATGGCCTGGCCACGGGGGCAGCGGACACGCCCACCCGGTTCAGCCAGGGCATGATCCACCAGGACCACCGGGGCCTGATCGGCCAGCCTGCCGCCCAAGGCCTGGATGTGGATCCGAACCGCCTCATGGACGAAGGGGTCGGGGGTGCGCAGGGCCAGGGCCTGTCCGCTGAGGGGCCGAGCCGGTGCCGCGCTGTCGACCGCCGCAAAGTCGCTTTCGAAACGGAAACGGGCCCCGGCACCTTGCGGGCGATCTCCGACCTCGACCGTTCCCCCCATCGCCTCAGCCAGGCGGCGCACGACCGCCAGACCCAGTCCTGCGCCATCATAGCGGGCGGCATCGCTGGCGTCGGCGTGGCCGAACTCCTCGAAGATACGCTGGCGGGCATGGGGCGGGACGCCAGGGCCGGTGTCATCGACGATGAAGGCCAGGCGTGGTCGTTCTGCCGGGCCGCCGACCCGCTCGACCCGCAGGAAGACCCCGCCCGTTTCGGTGAACTTGACCGCATTGCCCGCCAGGTTGAACAGAACCTGGCGCAGACGCCCTTCGTCAGCGCGGATAAGACCCACGTCCGGATCGACGGCCCAGACGATCTCCAGTCCCTTGTCATGGGCCCGGGGGCTGAGCAGTTCAGCCACGCCGCGCACCAGACCCTCAACGTCGACCGTCGTGGGATCGAACTCCAGAGCGCCGGCTTCCAGTCGGGCATAGTCGAGCAAGTCATTGACCAGGCCCAGCAGATGCTCGGCTGACTTCTGCGCTGCCTCCAGATAGGCCGCCTGCTCTCCGTCCAGGGTCGTGCGGTTGAGCAGGCCAAGCATGCCCAGGACCCCGTTCAGTGGGGTGCGCATCTCATGACTCATCAGGCGCAGGAACTGATGCTCGGGCGTGACCGCAGGGGTCCGGGCTTCCGGCAGGGGCGAGGCGTCGTCGATCATCCGAACAGTGTGGTCCGACGGGGTTAAGCGACCAAGAACAGGCCTTGCCTAAATCTAGGTCAGAAAGCCGCTGACCGGCTGGCTACGGGCCTGGTTGTTGAAATGGGTTTCGGCCCCCAACGTCAGACGGCGATACATCAGGGCCTCGGCTACATGGCGGCGCAGGACGCCGGTTGAGCCGTCCAGATCGGCAATGGTCCGGGCCAGGCGCAGCGTCCGGGTCCAGCCGCGCGCAGTCAACCCGCCCGCCTCACCGGCCTTCATCAGCAGGGCTCGTCCGGCATCATCAGGCGTGGCGATGCGATCCAGCACCGCGCCCTGCAATCGGGCGTTCACGGCCTGGGCCTGCATCTGGTCGGGGCCTGGGTCCAGTTCAGCCAGACGGGCCGCGTGCTGCTCTCGCGCCGCCAGAACGCGCGCTGCGACCTGGGCCGTGCCCTCTGCAGGTGCAGGCAGGGCCATGTCGGCGGCGGTGACCGGCGGGGTCTCGACCGTCAGATCGATGCGGTCGAAGAGGGGACCCGAGATGCGGTTCTGATAATCCCGCTGGCAGCGCGGAGCCTTGCCGCAGGCCCCACGCCCAGTTCCACCCAGGCCACAGCGGCATGGGTTCATCGCGGCGATCAACTGGAAGCGGGCCGGGTAGCGGACGTGGGCATTGGCCCGGGCCACCACGATCTCTCCGGTTTCCAGCGGCTGACGCAGGCTGTCCAGAGCCTGGGCCGAAAACTCTGGCAGCTCGTCCAGAAACAGCACCCCATTGTGGGCCAGGGACGCCTCGCCCGGCTTGGCCCGGAGCCCGCCGCCGGTCAGGGCCGCCATTGAAGCGGAATGGTGCGGACTGCGAAACGGCCGGTCGCGGTTCAGTGCGCCCCTTTGGATCAGGCCAGCCACTGACCAGACCATCGAGGTCTCCAGCAGTTCCTGCGAGGTCAGTGGCGGCAACAGACCCGGCAGGCGCTGGGCCATCATTGACTTGCCCGAACCGGGTGGCCCGACGAAGAGCAGATTATGCCCGCCAGCGGCCGCGATCTCGAGCGCACGCTTGGCACTTTCCTGGCCCTTCACCTCGCGAAGATCCGGTCCGGCCGGACCCATCTGGACCGGGCCGGGGTCAGGCGCGCGCAGGATCTGACTGCCCTTGAAATGATTGATCAGGCTGATCAGGGATCGAGGGGCCAGGATGGGCGTCTGGCCCGCCCAGGCCGCCTCTGGCCCATTGGCCTCGGGACAGATGAGCCCCAGTCCCATAGTCCCCACCGCCATGGCTGCGGGCAGGGTGCCGCCAACGCTGGCGATCTGGCCATCCAGCCCCAGTTCGCCCACCGCCGCCCAGCCGTCCAAAGCATCGGGTGCGATCACCCCCATGGAGGCCAGGAGAGCCAGGGCGATGGGCAGGTCGAAATGGCTGCCTTCCTTGGGCAGATCGGCCGGGGCCAGGTTGGCGATGACCTTCTTGGGCGGCAGCGCCAAGCCTATGCCGGCAAAGGCCCCACGCACCCGCTCACGGCTTTCGGCCACCGCCTTGTCCGGCAGGCCGACAATGGCAAAGGCCCCCGGCGGATTGGCTACCTGCTGGACCTCGACGTCCACCCGTCGTGCCTCGACCCCGTCAAAGGCCACCGTAACCACCCGTGCAACCATGACCGCTCCCCGTCCCACAGGACAGGAACAAATCACGAACCGTGCAGGTTTACAATAGCGTTGATATCGATGTCAGTCGGCTTCAGGTGTGAGACTGTGAATGACTTCGCCCTGCGCATTGAGAAACTGGATCGAGCCGAAGCCCTCTTCAGTGACCGTCATACGCAGGCGCGGCCTGTCATTCTTGTCTGACAGTGACACGGCCGGGGTGCCATCGGCGGCGACGGTGAACTGCATGCGTGTGGGCGTAGCCACACCCGGCACCAAGGCATCCTCCAGACCGGGTTCGCGGATGAGCGGCGGAGCCTGATTGATCGAAAAGGCAACGGATCCATCAGGAGATACACGCCAGCCGATCGCATCCATGGCAGGATGATCCAACGCCAGCACGGCCATTCCGCCTTCGACATCTGCTGTGCCGAAGCCCCCGCGCTCGCTGCCCTTGTCGTCATAGAGGATCAGGCCCGCGACATTGAAGGCCCGCTTGTACTGAATGCCATCAATGATCGGCGCGGGCGTCTCACCGGAAAGGGTCATGCGGATCGTGCCGTCGGCGTCGACGATGTCGATGCGTCTGGCGCTGATCCGGTCATGGTCGGGCGTTTCGATCCGGGTTTGCGGATGACGATCCTCAATGATGCGGTTCAGCACTTCCAGCGAGGGTCGGCGCGGCTCTGCATCCTGGGCCATGGCCGGTGTGACCATGGCCGTCAGCAGAGCCGCAGGCATCAGTATCCGTTTGAAGATGGAATACACGCGACAGTCCCTCCCAGATGGCTGCGGCGTTGTTTTCATTACCGTGTGGCTTGCCGCTTCGCCTCGATCGTTTCCCACATTGCCGCAGTAGCGTCGATACCCGAGAATTCCAGCAGTTGCTGGGCCCCGGTGGGGGAGGTGACGTTGATCTCGGTCAGGTAGTCGCCGATCACGTCGATGCCGACGAAGATCAGGCCGCGTTCCTTGAGGAAGGGGCCGATGGCGGCACAGATCTCGCGGTCCCGTGCCGTCAGCTCGACCGGGGCTGCGGTGCCGCCGACGCGCAGGTTGGAGCGCACCTGGTCCTTGGCCGGGATGCGGTTGATGGCCCCGACCGGCTCGCCGTCGATCAGGATGATGCGCTTGTCGCCCGCCGAGACGGCCGGGATGAACTTCTGGATCACCAGGGGATCGCGCGATCCGGTCGCATGGATCTCGATCAGGGCTTCCAGATTGGGATCGTCTGCCTTGAGCCGCACCACGCCCGAGCCAGCGGCCCCGTGCAGGGGCTTGAGCACCACATCGCCATGACGGCGATGGAAGTCCACCAGGGCCACCGGGTCGGACGAGACCAGGGTCGGCGGCTGAAGGCCGGGGAAGAGGGTGGCGATCAGCTTTTCGGGGGCCGAGCGGACCTCGGCCGGGTTGTTGACCACCAGGGTCCGGGGGTGGACCCGCTCCAGCAGATAGGTGGCGGTGACATAGGCCATGTCGAAGGGCGGGTCCTGGCGCATCAGGATGACGTCCACGTCGGTGGCCAGGTCCAGCCTCTGCTCGGGTCCGAACTCGACGTGCTGGCCCTGGACCGGCTTCACCTTGACCGGAACGGCCCGGCAGAACAGCCGACCATCCTCCAGGGCCAGGGTGCGGAAGTCATAGACCCACAGGCTGTGGCCGCGGGCCTGGCCGGTCAGGGCCATCAGGAAGGTGGTGTCCGAGGCGACATTGACTGCCTCGATCGGGTCCATCTGAATGGCGACCTTGAGCATGAAACTATCCTGAAGACTGGCCCCGGCAGGGCTTGGGGAAGGCTGGCTTCCTGTTTGGGGTCTGGCAGGCTGCGCCGCAAGACCAGGCCCGGCCTTTGGCTCAGTTCAAGCGCATACGCACNNCGCAGGGCCTCCAGCGTGCCATTCAGGGCCCCCTGACGCTCGCGCGCCTGAGCAACATCCAGCCAGGGCCGATGATCTTCGGGGTTGAGCAGGGTGCAACGCAAAGCCGCGCGCTCGGCATGCTCATAATCGCCGTCGTGCAGGGCCCGGGCATATTGCACCCCCTGCAGACGGATCAGGGCCTGGCGCGACGTGATCGGGGCCATCAGCAGGTCCAGCCGATCGGCAACGTGGGGCGTCAGGCCTGCCAGCAGGGCACGACGGGTCAGTTCGCTGGGCAGGACCAGGCGGCCGTGACTGAACGGATCCAGCGCCACGGGTCCCTCTGGCGTCTCGACCCGCAGGAGGATGTGATTGGGGAAGTCCACCGCCGCCGCCTCAAGCCCGGCCCGCTGGGCGGCGTCCAGATAGAAGATGACCAGGGCCGCCGACAGGCCCCGGTGCCGCTCCGCCACCTGGATCAGGTCGGTGTTGCCGGCGTCATGATAGTTGAGAAGATCCCCGGTCAGCCGCAGGTCCGAGCCCATGGTCTCGGTCAGGGCGTCATCAGGGCTTTCCAGCGCCGCCCGTTCCTTGAGCCTGTGGGCGGCATGATTGGCCATGACCCTGACGGCTCGGGGATCACGGGCCGGCTGGTCGTGCAGGGCACAGGCGATCGCCGCCTCAAGCAGGGGAAAGTCCTGGTCAGGGGCGGTGCCCGCCGTCTCCAGGAAAGCCTGGGCCTCTTCACGCGTCATGGGGCTCTCTTGCGTAAACCAGGCCCCTGAGATGGCGCGGCCAGCGACCAGGGGCCAAGGCGATGAGATCAAGCCGTAAATCCAACCCCTGTAAAGACGGCTTCGACTTCAGAACCGCGTGACCGGCGCGCAGCAGACGGTCGTACTGACCTGGCTTCACAGCCAGAAGGGCATCGTCCTGGTTCAGACGGCGCTTGACCTCGACCACCGCCAGGGTGCGACCACGCCGGGCCAGGATGTCGATCTCGCCGCCCCGGGTCTTCAGGCGAAAGGCCAGGATCTGGTAGCCCTTGAGCATCAGCCAGGCGACGGCCAGCCATTCGGCTCCGTGCCCCTGGCGATAGGCCCGCCCGCCCACGGCCTGACGCCCGCGCCCCAGGGGACTGGACCGACCAAGGCTGGGGCGAGGCCCGGGGCTCATCGACCCTGCAACTCCAGGGCCCGCTTGTACAGCGGCTTGCGCGGCAGGTTCAGCGCCTTTGAAACCTCGGACGCCGCCTCGCCCGGCGGCAGGCGGGTC
>DLIT01000108.1:19287-22854 GCA_002483865.1 Brevundimonas sp. UBA7635 | reverse complement strand
TTTATGGGTTCAGAACCTAGGTCCCCCGCGGCCTAGGCTTCCTGCTCCCGAAAAGAAGAAGCCAGATGAGACCCCCAAGACTCTCTAGACCCTGTTTTTTTGCCCTTCCCCCCTCACCGTCATCCTCCGGCTTGACCGGAGGACCCAGCGGCGCGCGCCAGCGCGAAACGGGCAGGCAGATCCTCAGGCAGAAAAAAGCCCCGCCGGATTGCTCCAGCGGGGCCTTTCCAAATCCGTCAGGACTTCAGCGATCAGCCGACGATGTCAGCGTCCGTGAAGAACTGGGCGATTTCGATGCCGGCGTTTTCCAGCGAGTCCGAACCGTGGACCGAGTTTTCACCGATCGACAGGGCGAACTGCTTGCGGATGGTGCCTTCGGCAGCCTGTTCCGGGTTGGTGGCGCCCATGACTTCGCGGTACTTGGCGACGGCGTTCTCGCCTTCCAGGACCTGCACGACGACCGGCTCGGCGATCATCTGCGAAACCAGCTCGCCGTAGAACGGACGCTCGGCGTGGACTTCGTAGAACTTCTTGGCCTGGTCTTCGGTCAGCTTGATGCGGCGTTGGCCGACGATGCGCAGGCCGGCACCTTCGATGACGGCGTTGATCGCGCCGGTCAGGTTGCGGCGCGTGGCGTCGGGCTTGATGATCGAGAAGGTGCGTTCGGTCATGGGTAGACTCTTTGCGGTTTGGTAGTTTGAGGGTCGCGGGCTTATAGCGGCGCCCTGCCCTCTTTCCAACTGCCTCTCTGCCAAAGCCGAAGTTCAGTCAAATATGCTCCAGATTACCAACCTGACCTTCAGTGCATGGGGCCGACAGTTCCTTGACGACGCCTCGGTCAGCCTGCCGCCCGGTTCCAAGGTCGGTCTGGTGGGCCGCAACGGCATCGGCAAGTCCACCCTGTTCAAGATCATCCTTGGCGGCCTGTCAGCCAATGGCGATGAGATTTCGATCCCGAAGCACGCCCGCGTGGCCTCAGTCGATCAGGAACACCCCGCCACGCCCGTCAGCGTGCTGGAAACCATCCTTGAAGCAGACAAGGAGCGGCATGATCTTCTCACCCGCCTGGAAACCGCCGAGCCAGAAGAGATGGGCGAAATCTGGACGCGCCTGATCGAGATCGATGCCGACAGCGCCCCGGCCCGCGCCTCTGAAATCCTTGTGGGCCTTGGCTTCAGTCAGGAAGACATTCAGCGGCCGATGTCGCATTTCTCGGGCGGCTGGCGGATGCGTGTGGCCCTGGCGGCCGCCCTGTTCGCCGAACCCGACCTGCTGCTGCTGGACGAGCCGACCAACTATCTGGACCTTGAGGGCGTGGTCTGGCTGGAAGCGCGCCTGAAGCGTTATCCGCACACCGCCCTGATGATTTCGCACGACCGCGACCTGCTGAACTCGGTCTGCACGCATATCCTGCACCTGTCGAACCGCAAGCTGGACCTGTACAGCGGCAACTACGACACCTTTGAAAAGACCCGCTCGGAAAAGCTGCGCGTGATGCAGGCCAACCAGGCAAAGCAGGAAGCCGAACGCGCCCACCTGCAGAAATTCATCGACCGCTTCAAGGCCAAGGCCTCCAAGGCCACCCAGGCCCAGTCGCGCGTCAAGAAGCTGGAAAAGCTGGAGCGAATCGAGCTGCCGCCCGAAGAGCGCGTGGCCCCCTTCATCCTGCCTTCGCCCGAACGCCCCCTGCCTCCGCCCCTGATCCGTCTGGAAGGGGCCAATGTGGGCTATGAGGACGGCAAGCCGATCCTGCGTAATCTGAACCTGCGTATGGACCTTGATGACCGCATTGGCCTGCTGGGCGTCAATGGTGCGGGTAAGTCGACCTTTGCCAAGCTGATCGCCAAGGCGCTGACCATTCAGTCAGGCGAGTTCCACCGCGACGGCAAGATGCGCGTCGGCTGGTTCCACCAGCACCAGATTGAGGCAATGGACCCCGAGGATACGCCGCTGCAGATCATCTTCCGCGCCATGCCGGAAGCCAGTGAAAACAGCCGCCGCTCGCGTCTGGCCCAGTGGGGCCTGCCCTTCAACAAGCAGGATACCAAGGTCGGGGCTTTGTCGGGTGGGGAGCGCGCACGGCTGCTGCTGAACCTTGTGGCTATGGATGCGCCGCACATCCTGATCTTGGATGAACCGACCAACCACCTGGATATCGACAGCCGTCGCGCACTTTTGGATGCGCTGAACGAATATACTGGGGCGGTTATCCTGATCACCCACGACCGCTCGCTGATGGAACTGGTCGCCGACCGCCTGTGGCTGGCGGCCGACGGCACGGTCAAGCCGTTCGAAGGCGACATGGACGACTACACCAGGTTCGTCCTGGAACGCGCCAAACAGGGCATGAAGCCTTCTCAGGTGAGGAAGGAAGAAGCCAAGAAGGGCGGGGCTCAAGCAGAGAGCGCCCGCGGCGCGAACGATAGTCCCGCTCCGAAAAAGAAGGGCAAGTCCCCTTCGACCCTCCGCCACGCGGTGAAAAAGGCCGAAGAAGCCATGGCCAAGCTGTCAGAGGACATCGCTCGCCTTGATGCCGACCTCGTTACAGCGGCGGCCAACGACCCCAAGGGCTTTGAAAAGCTGAGCCGTCAAAGGGCCCAGCTTCAAACCGAACTCGAAAAGGCCGAAACGACCTGGATTGGTGCAGAGGAAGAACTGGCTGAGGTCAGCTGATGGCACCGAAACAGCCCCCGATCCTGTCCGCCGAAGAACGCAACGACGCCGCCAATCGCCTGCGCGGCTGGCTGCGCGACGAGCAGGATGTGGAGTTGGGGCGTCTGCCTGCTGAAATGCTGGTTGAGTTCATCGAGCAGCAGATCGGGCGGCTGTATTACAATCGCGGTCTGCGCGATGCCGAGACATTGATCCGCGCCAAGGTCGAGGATGTCTCCGACGCCCTCTACGGCATGGAACGCTAGACGCTACAAGAAAACGCCGGTACATGAAATCATCGCAAACTCGATTCCCTTTGGATGACCGGCCGCAGATGAAATCGTCAGTCCTCGCTCTTATTTTATCAACCGGCCTTTTCGCCTCTGCTGCCTTGGCGGCTGAACCCGCTCCAGCTGCCCGCTATGAGGTCGAACTACAGGTGATCGAGGCACAAAAGACTGTGGTGCAGGTCTCTACCTATGTCACCGTGGGGACACAGGCGACGCTGAGCCTTCAGGGCGATCAGGACAGCTTCGAGTTCAGCACCAACCTCTATGCACCAGAGGGTGATGGTTACGAAGATCGCCTGGTCAGCGAAGTCCATCTGGTGCGTAATGGCATAGAGATCGCCTCACCCACAATGATGATGAAGTCCAGCGGCACGGCGCGTTACCATGTCGGCACCGAAGGTCAGGAAGAAATACAGGTCACCATCAAGCCCGCTGCCTGATTCTCCATAAGATATGGACCGCCTCGATCGGTTCGGCGGCCCTTTTTATGTCTAAACCAACTCAGCCGCAGGCGACGCGCGTGATCACGTCGGCATCGTCATAGGTGAAGGTCACCCGGTCGCTGCGATAATCCATGGTGGCCATGCAGTCCTTGCACAGGACGCGGAAAACCAGCCCGGACGGG
>DLIT01000108.1:4244-19194 GCA_002483865.1 Brevundimonas sp. UBA7635 | reverse complement strand
GCCCAGGAAACCCAAGGCAAGGGCGCTGGAAATCATCTTCATGACAGTCATCCTCTGGTTCAGCCGCAGCTGACACGTTCCACCACGCCCGTGCGGGCGTCGTAGAAGATGTTCAATCGATAGGGGGAATAGTCCTCGGTCACCGGGCAGGTGGTGCAGGCGACACGGCGATTGACCACGTCGACAGGCACAGGAATCTCGCTGCGTGACCTACCGACGAGCCATTGCAGTTCACCGGCCTTGCACATGTCAGCATTGTTCTGTGGCATACGCGTGCCAACCGGCTGGCTTTGCCGCGCGATCTCGACGGCGACCGGGGCCGGAACGGTTGCGCTAGTGGCATAGGGCGACGAGCAGCCGGCCAAAACCAGCAGTGACAGGCTGATCAGCCCGCCTTTTCCCAACGTCCCTCGGGTGTCTGCTTCCAGTAGGCCAGATTGGCGTCGATCGTCTTCAGGGTGCGCCATCTCTGCCGGGCGTGCTGCAGCGATGTCTCGTTGCGACCGTCGAAAATGATGAAGCATCTCTCAAACCCCTGTGTGGCCCCCAGCTCTGTCTCATCGACAATGAACAGAGCCTGAGCAGCATTGAGGTTCCCCGCCGATTCTGACAGCAGAATGGGCTGTCGCTCAGCCTGGTCCTCGCTCGCCAGGCCATGGGGCAGGAAGCTGTCTGGGCGATAGGTCCACAGATGTTCGTCGAGATCATCCAGCCGATGCGGCCGGGTCGAGTGGATCAGGGCTCGCCAGCCCCGCTGGAGCGTTTTCTCCAGCAGGCCCGGCAGCACCTGGTCGAGCGTCGAGCGCTCAAGATGGTAGAACCAGATTTCCGGTTTGGTCTCGGACACCCGGCCCTACCCTCTCAGCGTGAAACAATCAGGCTTCGTATTTGTCGGCCACCAACTGGTCGAGCAGACGCACGCCATAACCCACGGCACCATCCGGGACGGTGGGGTTCTTGGAGTCCTTGACCCAGGCGGTCGAGGCGATGTCGATGTGCGCCCACGGCACGCCATTGGTAAAGCGTTGCAGGAACAGGGCGGCGGTGATCGAACCACCGGCGCGGCCGTTGCCCATGTTCTTAACATCGGCAATCGGGCTGTCGATGTGGCGATCGTATTCAGCCGGGATCGGCATGCGCCACGACTTTTCACCCACTTTCGGACCAGCTGCGGCAATGCCTTCGGCCAGTTCGTCCGAGTTGGTGAAGACGCCGGCATATTCTAGGCCCAGCGAGATGATGATCGCGCCGGTCAGGGTGGCCAGGTCGATCATGAACTTCGGCTTGAAGCGGTCCTGGGTGTACCAGAGGGCATCGGCCAGCACGAGGCGGCCTTCGGCGTCGGTGTTCAGGACCTCAATCGTCTGACCCGACATCGAGGTAACCACGTCGCCCGGACGCTGGGCATTACCATCCGGCATGTTTTCAACCAGACCCAGAACGCCAACAGCATTCACCTTGGCCTTACGACCAGCCAGAGCGTGCATGAGACCGGCCACGGCAGCCGCACCGCCCATGTCCCACTTCATGTCTTCCATGCCTTCAGGCTGCTTCAGGCTGATGCCCCCGGTGTCGAAGCAGACGCCCTTGCCGACGAAGGCGATCGGTTGTTCGCCAGCCGTTCCGCCATTCCACTGGATGACGGCCAGCTGACTTTCACGACGCGAGCCTTGGCCGACACCGAGCAGAGAGCCCATGCCAAGCTTTTCCATCTCGGCTTCACCAAGGATTTCCACCTTGGCACCCAAGGCTTCCAGTTCCTTGACGCGGCGAGCAAACTCAGCCGGATAGAGGATGTTCGCGGGCTCTGAAACCAGATCGCGCGAGAACAGAACCGCGTCGGCCACTGCCGACAGTGGCTGGAAGGCTTCCTCGGCAGCAGCGACGTCGGACGTCACTACGCGCACCGTCGCCACCGACGGAATCTTCTCGGGCTTCTGCTTGGTCAGGTATTTGGCGAAGCGATAGGCGGCCAGACGAACCGCGAAGCCTGCGCGCGCCGCCTTGTCCCCCGACAGGTGCGACACGTCGATCGTCAGGACCTCGGCCCCCGACATCTTGGCAGCGTGATAGGCCGCAGCGGCGGCCGTTTCGATGGCCACATCGTCGAACTTGTCAGCCGCACCGGCACCGACCAGCAGAACGCTGTTGGCATCTATACCCGCCGGAGCGGCGACGTTCAGGTGGCTGTTGCTCGCACCGTTGAAGCGGCTGTTAGCCATGGCCTTGGTCAGGGCACCAGAGGCAGCCGTATCCAGGGCAGCACCCCCGCCCGCGAACTCACGACCTTCATGCACCAGAACGGCAAGGATTTGAGCGGCGCTGGGGGAAGCGACGAACTCGATTTTCATAAAATCTACTCCAGGCCGAGGTTCCATGCCCCGGTCGTGCTTGAATCAGACATAGGCGCACCGTTCATTTGCCGATGCGCCTGGACCTGTATTACATGGCCCGCATCTGTCCCGGCTGCAACTCGGTTGCATCCAATCCAGGGTGTTTTTCCAGAGTATGACGCTGATCCAGCGCTATCTTTTCCGCCAGATTGGCCTGCCCGTGGTGGCAGCTTGCGCGGCGCTGGCCGGGATTGGCCTGCTAAGCCAAAGCCTTGACCAACTTGAGGTGATCGTCGAGCGCGGCCAGAGCGTCGGGGTCATGATCAACCTGACCCTTCTGGCCCTGCCGCAGCTGATCGCGGTGATCTTGCCGATCGGCCTGTTCGTGGGAGCCCTGATCGCCCTGACGCGGCTGCAGCGCGAGCAGGAGTTGACGGCCGTCTATGCCGCCGGGGTCAACCGCTGGTCGATGATCCGGCCCGCCATGCAGATCGCGCTGATCGTGGTGGCCGCGTCCCTGGTCACCAATGTCCTGGTCCAGCCCTGGGCCCAGCGCGAGGGTCGCCGCCAGGCCTTTGCCATCCGCACCGACCTGGCCGCCCTGCTGGTCGAGGAGGGGCGATTCGTCCAGGGCCCCGATGGCCTGACTGTTTATGTGCAGAAGATCGAGCAGAACGGCCTGCTGAACAATCTTTTCGTCTATCTGGACGACGGCAAGACGGTGACGACCTGGGATGCCGAGACCGCCCGGTTCGGCCGCATTCAGAACCTGCCCATCCTGACGATGCAGAACGGCTCGATGCAACGCTATTCCTCACGCGGGGTGCTGGAGCAACTGTCTTTCGACCAGCAGGTGTTCGACCTGTCGCCCTATGCCAAGACCGACGCCCGGATCCGGTTCAAGCCGTCGGACCTGTGGCTGACCGAGCTGTTTGATCCCACCCCTGCCCTGCTGGACAGCGCGGGCACGCGCGGCGAGTTGATAGCCGAGGGGCATTCACGCCTTTCCTCCCCCCTCTATGCCCTGGTGGCCATGAGCCTGGCGCTGACCGCCATCCTGGGCGGGGCCTTCAGCCGTGCGGGCTATACCGGCCGTATTGCCAAGGCTGCCGGAGTTTTCCTCGTCGTCCGGGTGGTTGGATACGGCCTGGTCGCGGCCGGTGCGTGGAATGCCAGCCTCAATGTGCTTCAATACCTCCTTCCGCTCGCTGTGATCTTCGTGGCCCTGCGCCTGCTGTTCCGAGCGCTGAAGCCCCATCGCCGCCGGGTCTGGCCCGCCTATGAACGGTTCAAGGCGAGGTTCGCATGACGTTTCGTCTTGGCCGCATCGAGCGGTATGTCCTGCTGCAGCAGCTGCGCGCCCTGGGCGTAGCCCTGGCCGTGATCGCGGCCCTGGTCATGCTGATCGACTTTGTCGAGGTGTCGCGCTCGATCAATGCCTCGGGCAATGCCTCGGCCTTGCGGGTCTTGGGACTGGTCCTGGTCAAGTCGCCCTCGGTGATCGTCCAGCTTCTGCCCTTTGTCTTCCTGTTTGGCACGCTGGGTGCCTTTGTCAGCCTGAACCGCCGCAGCGAGCTCATTGCCATGCGCGCCGCCGGCATCTCGGCCTGGCGCTTCGTCCTGCCCGCTGCGGGGATGGCCGTTGTCTTTGGCGTCCTGGCCGTCACTCTGTTCGGGCCCCTGGCAGCGGCAGGCGACGCCATCTGGCAGCAGGAGCGCAACCGCGGCTCGGGCGCGGCGGCTCAGGCCGAAGCACAGTCGTCCGTCTGGCTGCGCGAAGGCGACGACGCCCGCCAGATGATCATTCGCGGTGGCCGCCAGGAACGCACGACCGGTCGCCTGATGGATGCGACCTTTTTTATCTATACGACAACGCCTGATGGCCAGCGCAGCTTCTCGGAGCGGATCGACGCCGATACCGCCAGCCTGACCGCCGGGCGCTGGCGTCTGACCAATGCCGTCGGAGCCCAGACCGGGCAGCGGGCGGTGCGCTATGCCACCCTGGACCTGCCATCCAACCTGGCCGACGAAGAGGCCTTCCAGAGGTTCGCGCGGCCGCAATCGACGTCCTTCTGGGCCCTGCCTGGCCAGATCGAACGGATTGAATCCGCCGGTTTTGCCTCGACGGCCTATCGCCTGCGACTGCAGCAACTGCTGTCCACGCCGCTGATGTATGGGGCCATGTCGATCCTGGCTGCAGCCTTCTCGCTACGCCTGATGCGGCTCGGTGACCTGGCCCGGATGGCGGTTTCGGCGGTCGTTCTTGGTTTTGCCTTCTTCTTCGTCAACCAGTTTTCCGCCGCCATGGGTTCAGCCGAGGTTATGCCGCCCTTCCTGGCGGCCTGGTTGCCACCCATACTGACGGCGCTCGCCGCCTTTACCTTGCTGTTCTATACCGAAGACGGCTAATCGAAACGGTTTCCGGGTTGCACCGGCAAGATGTGGACTATGCATGAGTGATCGCCGCAAAACCCCAGGGAGAGCCCTGCGCACCCGGCTCCTGGCAGGTGCAGCCTTCGTGGCCTGGGTTCACGGCGCGCCGGCCCTGGCCCAGCAGGTCGATCCATCGCCTTCTGAAACCCCGCCTCCCGCCCAGCAGGCATCTGATGGCCTGGCCCCCGGCAGTGTCTATCTGGAGGCCCAGCAGGCGGCTCGCGAAGGCGACGTCATCTCAGCCACCGGTACCGAGGAAGACCGCGTCTTTGCCCGTTTTCGCCAGCGCAGCCTGCAGGCGGCCGAGGTCACCTATGACATGGCGACGGGGGTGGCCACGGCCTCAGGCCGGGCCGAGCTGACCGACCCCGGGGGAGCGGTGGTCCAGGCCAGCCGCATTGAGCTGGATTCCGATCTCAACACCGGGGTGGCGACCGATCTCGCTCTGCGGCTTCAGAACGGTGCCAGCCTGATGGCCGCCTCGGCCGTGCGCCGGTCCGAGAATGTCAGCGAGTTGAACCGCGTCATCTTCACTCCCTGTCCTATCTGCGATGTGGATGGCCCCAAGACGCCCAGCATTTCGTTCCAGGCCGAAAAAGCCGTCCAGGACAATGACCTGCGGGCCATTCTTTATCGCAACGTCATCTTCCGTGTCGGCGGGGTGCCGGTTTTCTATCTGCCCGCCTTTGCCCACCCCGACCCCAGCGTCGAGCGCGCGTCAGGGTTCCTGGTGCCTCTGCCTGACTATGACGAAGGTCGCGGCTTCTCGCTGGAAGTGCCCTATCTGCACGTAGTCTCGCCATCCGAAGACTGGCTGATCAGCCCGCAGATCAATACCCGTGTCGCACCCTTGTTGAATGCCCAGTGGCGCCGCCGCTTCGACAGCGGCACCGTCGTGGTGCGCGGCGGCTATACCTATGAGCGCAACTTCGGCGACTTTGACCAGGAAGGTGACGGTCGTGCCGAAAGCCGCGTCATGTATGGCGATCGTACCCATCGCTCCTACCTGCTGTCGCATGGCAAGTTCGACCTGGCGGGTCCCTGGCGATGGGGCTTCACCGCCGAGCAGGTGTCGGACAAGACCCTGTTCGACCAGTACAGCATCAACGACCCCTACCAGGACAATGGCCTGTATTACGGCGACCGCCGCCGCCTGATCAGCCAGATCTATGCCGAGCGTCAGACCCAGCGCTCCTATCTGTCGGTGGCCGCCTTCAAGGTGCAGAGCCTGCGGGTCGTGGCCTTTGACCCGGTGACCCCGGCGCTCAACGTCTTCGAGGACGACAAGACCTTGCCTGTGGTCGCGCCCCTGATCGATGGGCGATGGGAACCGGAGGGTCCGGTGCTTGGCGGCCGCCTGCGTGTGCGCGGTTCCAGCGTCAGCCTGTTCCGGGATTCCTATGTCGGTTTCCCGACCCTATCGACCATTATCGCCCCGCCCGGGAATACCCAGGGCCTGCCCGGCGTCGACAGCACCCGCGTGACCCTTCGCGCTGACTGGCGTCGCAGCTTTATCTCGCCCATGGGCATCCGCTGGGAGCCATTCGTCGATACCCGTGTCGATTCCTATTCCGTGCGTGACCTCCCGCCCTCCTCCGGGATCGATTCGGACGTCGTCACGCGGGGTCGTGCCAGCGTGGGCCTGGATATCAGCTATCCACTGTACCGGCGTCTGTCGGCCACCAGCGATCTGGTCATCGAGCCGCAGATACAGATCTCGGCCTCCAACCGCGCCAAGATCGACCCACGCATTCCCAACGAGGACAGCCAGACGATCGAACTGGACCATATCTCGCTGTTCAACCTGGATCGCTTCCCGGGCTACGACCTGCTGGAGGGCGGTCTGAGGCTTACTGCCGGGACGCGTGCCACCCTGACCTGGGACACGCGCCGCACAGCCAGCCTCTTTGTCGGCCGCAGTATGCGCGATGAAGCAATCAATGAATTCCTGACGCCCATTCCTGATGATCCCTCGCGCATCTATGACCCGTCCGGCCTGTCCAGCCGGACCTCGGACTGGGTCGTTCAGGCCGACTTCAAGCCGACGGACCGAATCCATGGCTGGGCCCATGCCACGATCGACGGCAATGGCGAAATCCGCCGCGCCGAGACCACCATTAACGGGGGCTGGGGTCGTCGCAACAACGCCAAGGTCAGCTACATCATCGACCGCTCGAACCCGCTCGATGGCCCACTGAACCGCAACTATGAGTTGGTCCAGCTGGAGAGCCAGCAGTTCATCTATCGCAACTGGGGCGTGACCGTGAACGGGATCGCCGATCTGGAGCGTGACATCATCACCCGGTCAGAAGTCGGCCTACTGTTTGACGACGACTGCTTCCGTATCGAGTTCGGCTGGCGCCGCGACAATACGCGGGTTCGCCCCACGGGGCCGGCCGAGGGTGTCTATGTGAGACTTAACCTCGCCACTTTTGGCGGTTCAGGCTATGGTCAGGATGAAATGCGCTGAACTGGGCGCTATCAGTTGAACGCGCGCTTCGCTCCGGGCAGTACGAGTGCGCGCGAGGACGCTGGTTTTCTTTAGGGATTCAGGACTGCAGATGCGTTTGAAGCGTTTTTCGACGGGGGTCGCACTGGCCGCACTGATGGCCGTTACCGGCATCGGTCAATCTGTCGCCCAGACAGCACCGGCTCCGGCACAGTCGGATATCCACGCCCAGCGCCTGAATCCGGCCGCTGAACAGGCACCCCAGCGTGCTCCGGCCGCCACGCCGCAGTTTCGGATGGCAGATGGCATCATCGCCACTGTCAACGACCGCATCATCACCGGCTTTGACCTGCGCCAGCGCATGCTGGTCATCATTGCCATGTCCCAGGTTCAACCTACAGAAGAGGACATTCCAGCCATCCAGCAACAGGCGCTGAACGACCTGATCGACCAGCATCTGCAGGCTGCCGAACTGGCCAAGTTCCCACAGTTGGTGGTGACCGAGCAGGATATCGATCGCGAGATCGCCCTGATGGCGCGCGAGGCGGGCACCTCGCCCGAGAACTTTATGGCCTTCCTGCAGCAAGGTGGCATCCGCCCCGAAACCTATCGCGAGCAGTTGCGCGTCGAAAGCGGCTGGCGCGACCTGGTTGGTGGTCGCTTCCAGGATCGCTCACGCGTAAGCCGCAGCCAGGTTGATCAGGCCCTGCGTCAGATCACCGAGGCCACCACCAAGACCCAGTATCTGGTGAGCGAAATCTATCTGGATGCCAGCCGCGTGGGGGGGATGCAGGAAGCCGTCAACGGCGGCCGCCAGCTGTTCCAGCAAATGGTTCAGGGTGCGCCCTTCATGAACGTGGCCCGCCAGTTCTCTGCGGCCCCCTCGGCGGCCCGCGGCGGCGATGCAGGCTGGATGATTGAAGGTACGATCCAGCCCGCGCTGGAAAGCACGCTCGCGACCATGGAAGTGGGGCAGCTGTCGTCGCCGATCCCGGTCGAGGGTGGTGTCTATATCGTCTATTTGCGCGACAAGCGATCAGGTGACGCCAGCAGCCTGGTCAAGATGAAGCAGGTCATGGTGCAACTGCCTGAAACGGCCACCCCGGATGAAGTGGCGGCCGCCAGCCAGAAGCTTGAAGTCTTCCGCGCCGGTGTGACCTGCGACAACATGATCGAGCGCGCCCGTAGCACACCGGACATCATGGGTGCCGACCTGGGCGAAAGCGACGTGGCTGACCTTCTGCCCCAATTCCAGCAGGTGGCCCGCTCGGCTGAAATCGGCTCGGTCAGCAGCGTGGTCCGGACTCAAGTCGGTGTTCACCTGCTGGCGGTTTGCGACCGCCGCCTGGGCGGGCCCCAGGCACCCTCGCGTCAGCAGATCGAGAACCGTCTTCGCGAGCAGAACTACGCTATGCTGGGTCGCCGCTATCTGCGCGATCTGCGTAACGACGCCCTGATCGAAATCAAGCAATGACGGTGGTCCGGCCGCTCATCATCACGATGGGCGATCCGGCTGGCGTCGGGCCGGAGATCATCGCCCGTGCCTGGTCCGAGCTGAAATCGGGCCAGACGCCCTTTGCCATCATGGGCAACGCTGATGTATTGATCGGACTTGGCGCGCCGGTTGAGCCCGTGTTCACCCCGGCCGATGCCGTCACCGTGTTTGGCCGCGCCATCCCGGTCCTGCATCAGCCCCTGCCGGCTGCCGTAATGGCAGGCAACCCGGATCCCCGGAACGCGCCAGCCGTCGCCGACTGGATCGAGCGTGCCGTTGACCTGACCATCTCGGGTGAATCCAGCGGGATCGTCACGGCCCCGATCGCCAAGGCTCCCATGTATGCGGCAGGCTTTCGTTTTCCCGGTCACACCGAGTTCATCGCCGAGTTGACCGCCGATGTGCCGTTCAACGGGACGCGTGGTCCGGTCATGATGCTGACTGCCAGGGACCTGCGCGCCTGTCTGGTCACCATCCACGTCGCCATCGACCAACTGCCTGAACTGGTCACCGCCGATCGCATAGTGCGGGTTGCACGAGTAGTGCAGGAATCAATGAAGCGCGACTTCGGCATTGCGGCACCGCGCCTGGCCATGGCCGCCCTCAATCCCCATGCGGGCGAAGGTGGTGCCATCGGCCTGCAGGAAATCGAGGTCCTGCGTCCCGCCGCCGCCATGCTGCGTGGCGAGGGCATCGACATCACTGATCCCCTGCCCGCCGACACCCTGTTCCACGATGAAGCACGGGCGCGTTATGATGCCCACATCTGCCTCTATCACGATCAAGCCCTGATCCCGGTGAAGACTCTGGACTTCTGGGGCGGGGTCAATGTTTCTCTGGGCCTGCCAATCGTACGGACCTCGCCCGATCACGGCACCGGCTTCGACATCGCCGGCAAGGGCATTGCCCGTGCTGACAGCATGATTGCGGCCATCCGGCTGGCATCAGAGATGGCGGCGACGCGCGCCGCGCGCTAAGGCCATCCTCATGACGGACCTTCCATCCCTTCGCGAGACGCTCGACGCCCATGGCCTGCTGGCCAAGAAGAGCTTTGGTCAGCATTTCCTGCTCGACTTGAATGTGACGCGAAAGATCGTGCGCCTTGGCGGCCCGTTCGAGGGTCGCAACGTGATTGAGGTCGGCCCCGGCCCCGGCGGCCTGACCCGCGCCATCCTGGAAAGCGATGCGGGCAAGGTGATCCTGGTCGAAAAAGACCCCCGCTTTATCCCGCTGTTGTCCGAACTGGACGACGGCTCGGGTCGCCTGTCCATCGTCGAAGGCGACGCCCTGAAGGTACGCGAAGCAGAACTGTCTGCGGGACCGACCCACCTGGTATCCAACCTGCCCTATAATGTTGGCACACCCCTGCTGATCAAGTGGTTGACCGGCCCGTGGCAGCCCCACGCCCTGACCCTGATGTTTCAGAAGGAAGTGGCCGAGCGTGTAGTGGCCCAGCCGGGCGAGGATGCCTACGGCCGCCTTGCCGTCATCGCCCAGGCCGTGGCCGAGGCCCGCATCATCATGCATTTGCCCGCCGCCGCCTTTACCCCACCTCCCAAGGTTGCCTCGGCTGTGGTCCAGCTGGTGCCGCTGGCGGTGCGCCCCAGCGCCGAGCGCCTGAAGAAACTGGAGCGGGTCACGGCTGCTGCCTTTGGTCAACGTCGCAAAATGCTGCGATCCTCCCTGAAGCAGCTGGGCGGTGCGGCCCTGTGTGAAGCGGCCGGGATCGAGCCAGACGCCCGTGCTGAAGTTATTGATATCGCAGGCTTCCTGCGACTGGGCGATGCCCTGTGACAAGATCGCCATGACCGTTGAGATTGATCCGTTCCGCGCCATCAGCGTCAGCCGCCTGGCGCACGAACTGAAGAGCCAGGGCCGCTCCATCATCCATATGGAGTTCGGCCAGCCCTCGACTGGCGCTCCCGCCGCCGCCGTCGCCATGGCCCACGAAAAGCTCAATAGCGAGCCGGGTGGCTACTGGGAAAGCCCGACCCTGCGTGCCCGCATCGCGCGGCTTTATGACGAACGCTACGGCGTCACGGTTGACCCCGAACAGGTGGTGATGACCGCTGGAGCCTCGCCCGCTCTTGTACTGGCCCTACTGATGCGTTTTCAGCCGGGTGACCGCGTGGCGACGGCCCGTCCCGGCTATGTCGCCTATCGTAATACACTGAAGGCCCTGAGCATGGAGGCGGTCGAGATCGACTGCGGTCCAAAGGTCCGGTTCCAACTTACGGCCGAGGCTCTGCGCGCCATCGAGCCCGCCCCCAAGGGCGTCATCATCGCCAGCCCCGCCAATCCCACCGGCACCATCATTCCCGATGAGGAGCTGAAGGCCATTGCCGAGGTCTGCTGCGAGCGCGGCATCAGCATCATCTCGGACGAGATCTATCACGGCCTGACCTATACGGGTGCGCCAGCCTCGATGCTGCAGTTCGCGCCTGACGCCCTGATCATCAACTCTTTCTCCAAATACTGGAGCATGGCTGGTTGGCGTCTGGGCTGGCTGCTGCTGCCACTGGCTGAGGTGGCCCAGGCCCGTGCCCGCGTCGGCAACATGTTCCTGACGCCCTCAACGTTGAGCCAGCACGCGGGCCTAGTTGCCATGGACTGCCAATCCGAGCTGGAAGCCAATATCGATGTGTATCGCGCCAATCGCCAGCTGATGCTGGATGCCCTGCCTGCCATGGGCCTGCGGTCAATCGCCCCGCCCGACGGTGCCTTCTACATCTATGCCGACATCGGTCACTTGACGAACAACAGCATCGCCTTCTGCGAGGACCTGTTGCGCGAGACGGGCGTGGCGACTGCACCCGGCGTCGACTTCGACCCGATCAACGGCCACCGCTTCATCCGCTTCAGTTTCGCCGTCTCGACCGCCGAGTTGAAGGAAGCCCTGGCGCGCATCCAACCCTTCTTCGCGGCCCGCACCTAGGCGGCGGGACGTGTCTGCGCTGGTCCGCATGACGGCCAGTGGCAGGTCATCAGATCGCGCATAATCTCTACGACGCCGCCGACAACAGGGCGACAGGCCCAACGGGAAAGGCAACGAATTCTACCCGTCGGCAGAAGGCGGAAAGGCAATGCAGCGTGGAACGGGCGCGCAGGGGTGACGTTGCTAGGGTCTGTTATCGGGAGTTCTCATGTTCAGATCGCCGCCTGCTGTTTCCATTCTTCCCTTCATGGCGATCGCCCTCATGGCCTGCAGTTCCCCGGCCTCGGACACCGACCAGCCCGCCCAGGTCCAGGCTGAGGCGGACACCGACCCCTTCATGGAACGGTCGAGCACATCCGATACCCTTACAAACACCCCTCTGACCCGCGACGCCATTGAAACCGCACGCTTTGCCGCCCCGGCCATGCCTCAACCTGATGGGGATGCACCCAAGGCAACCGTGGATCCGGCCGTCATCCGCGCCCAGATACTGCTGGACCGCGCCCGCTTTTCTCCGGGGGTGATTGACGGCCTGGGCGGAGACAATACCCGCCGGGCCCTGGCAGCCTTTGAAAAGGCTCATGGCCTGAACTCGGACGGCGTCCTGGACGCCGAGGTGTTTGACAAGCTGGGGTCAACCACAAGAGGCAAGGTCCTGGCTGACTATCGCATTACGGCCGAGGATGTGGCGGGCCCCTTCATCGGCGATACGCCCCAGGACATGGAGGCGCTGGCTGGCCTCACCCATGTTGGCTATCGCAGCCCGATCGAAGGTCTGGCAGAAAAATTCCACATGACAGAAGGTCTTCTGCGTGCGCTGAACCCTGGTGCCGACTTCTCCAAACCTGGTCAGACCCTGCTGGTCGCGGCGGTCAGCGAGGATGACCTGACGGCCGACGTGGCCGAAGTCCGCATCGACAAACAGGAACGCTCGGTGCGGGTGTTCGACGATGAGGGTCAGTTGCTCGCCTTCTATCCGGCCACCATCGGATCAACCGCTCGTCCAGCCCCGAACGGGACTCTTGAGGTCATCAACCTGGCCCCGAATCCCAACTATACCTACGACCCATCCCGGGTCAGCTATGGGCAGGGTGAGCGCAAGCTGATCATCCAACCCGGACCCAACAACCCTGTCGGCAGTGTCTGGATTGGTCTTTCGCGCGATACCTATGGGATCCATGGCACGCCGGATCCGTCCAAAGTCGGCAAGACTTTTTCCAGCGGCTGCATCCGCCTGACCAACTGGGACGCCCAGCAACTGGCCTCGCGCATCAAGCCAGGCGTCAAGGTGATCATCGGCTAGACAACACCTTCTGTCTTGCCAGACGGATATCTATCTGAACGGTTTCAGACCACTTCCTTCAGCAGGGCCTGCTTGTAGCCCTCAACCCAGAGGTTGCGACGACGACAGCTGCGTTCGGCGTGATAGATGTGGGCCAGCTCGGCGTAAGAGCGGTCGAAATCCTCGTTGACCAGCACATAGTCAAACTCGTCGCAGTGCTCGATTTCGCCCTTGGCATTGGCCACCCGGCGCTCGATCACCTCGTCTGAATCCTGTGAACGGGTCACCAGACGACGACGCAACTCTTCGAGGCTCGGGGGCAGAATAAAGACGCGGACGGCGTCGCCGGGGCATTTCAAGGCCACGTCGCGGGCCCCCTGCCAGTCGATGTCGAACAGGACGTCGCGCCCTTCGGCCAGGGCACGCTCGACCGGCGCGGCCGGGCTGCCATAGCGATTTCCGTGAACATCGGCCCACTCCAGGAAGGCATCAGCGTCAATTAGACGCTGGAATTCCTCATGGGAGACGAAATTGTAGTCACGGCCATCCACCTCGCCCGGGCGAATGCCGCGCGTGGTCATGGAGACGGACAGTTCCAGACCCCCGTGGTCGGCCATCAGACGACGGCACAACGAGGTTTTTCCGGCCCCCGACGGACTGGCCACGATCAAAAGGACGCCACGGCGGGGGGTGCGGTTATTCGACATTCTGTACTTGTTCTCGAAGCTGCTCGATCACGGCCTTGAGTTCCAGGCCGATTGCGGTGAGCGGCGTAGTAGCTGATTTGGAGCAAAGCGTGTTCGCTTCGCGCATAAATTCCTGCATCAGGAAGTCGAGTTTTCGACCAGCGGGGGGTTGCTGCAACAGGGTGCGGGCCGATGCGACGTGTGCGGATAGTCGATCCAGCTCCTCGCGCACGTCCGCCTTGGTCGCCAGGACGGCCGCTTCCAGAAAGATTCGCTCTTCCAGGCCGGGGCTGTCGGGAGCCAGTTCCGTGATACGCCGGGTAAAGCGCTCGCGGATCGCCTCGACCTGGGCCATAGCCTCGGCCTCGGCGCGGGCGACCAGGCTCTCAATGATGCCGATGAAGTCCTGGAAGACGGGCAGCAGCTGCGCGCCCTCGCCCTGCCGCGACGCCTTGAGCGCATCAATCGCCTGTTCCAGGCTGGCAGTCATGGCGGCCTCGACCGCCGCGTGCTCGTCGGGGTCTTCGCCCTCCTCGGCAACCTCGATCACACCGCGCAGGGCCAGCAGGCCATCCGCTGTCGGCGGCACGGCCCCATTTTCGGCCAGTTGGTTGGCCAGTTTCAGATAGTTGTCCAGCACAGTCTGGTTGATGCGCGGTGCCCCCTCGGTCCCTGCCATCTTCTTGGCCTGGATACCGATGGAGACTTGGCCCCGGTTCAGCCGAGCCTGGACGGCGGCCTTGGCCAGACGCTCCAGATTGTCGAAGCTGTTGGGCCCGCGATAACGCACCTCAAGATTGCGACCATTCACCGAGCGGGCCTCGATCGACCACGACCAGAGGTTCAGGCTGCCATCGGCCCGGCCAAAGCCGGTCATGCCAGAGATCGTCTTGCTCATTGGGCCTTGACCTCCGGCACGGAGATGACGCGCCCGCCCGGCGGGATAGGAACCGGCGCAGGCGCGGCCTCGGGCGGGACCACCCCGGGCGTCTGGCCCGCCTTGCGACGCTCAATCTCGCGCCAGCGGGCCACATTCAGCAGGTGCTCCTGATAGGTCCGGGCAAAGACGTGCCCGCCCGTGCCATCGGCCACAAAGAACAGGTATTCCGAGCGCGGCGGGTTCAGCACGGCCTTCAGCGCCTCCTCGCCCGGATTGGCAATCGGCGTCGGCGGCAGGCCATTGATCAGATAGGTGTTCCACGGCGTCGGATTGCGCAGCTCCGACAGGCGGATGCCGCGCCCCAAGGGCCGGCCCTTGGTCACGCCATAGACGATGGTGGGATCGCTCTCCAGCCTCATGCCGAGCTTCAGGCGGTTGGTGAAGACGGCCGCCACCT
>DLIT01000108.1:605-4106 GCA_002483865.1 Brevundimonas sp. UBA7635 | reverse complement strand
GCATCCAGCTTGGTGCGGGCCATGCGCTGCATCCGGGCGATGACCGCCTCGCGGCTTTCGCCTCGCGCCACCTCATAGGTTTCCGGCCACAGCGAGCCCTCTTCAGGGATTTCTGCGACTTCGCCGGTCAGGACCTCCTGCTTCATCAGGATGTCCACAGCCTGGGCCGAGGACCAGCCCTCGGGCAGGGTGACAAAGTGGCGAACGGCCTTCCCCTCGATCAGGATGTTGACGACCGTGGCCAGCGAGGCCTTCGAGGGCACCTCATATTCCCCGGCGCGCAGGCGACGGTCGGCCCCCTTCAGGCTGATGGCGGCCTTGAACAGGTCGGTGGAGCGGATGACCCCCTCGCCCTTCAGATTGGCGGCGATCGCCGATACGCCCGCTCCCGATGGCAGGGTGATTATGGTTGCTTCACCCTGCCGGGCCTCGGGGCCGGGCCCCCAATAGATGACCCACAGTCCGATCAGGGCCGCCGCTACGAACAGGCCGAGCGTGCCCGCCGCTGTGATCAGGCCCACACCCAGGCCTGAGGCCCCTCCTCCACCGCCCCGTTTGCGGGGTACACGATGTTTCGGTACCCGAGCCTTGGTTGGCGGACGTTTCAGAGGAGCCTTGGCCAAGTCAGTCGACCTTCTTGAAGATCACTGCGGCATTGGTGCCGCCAAAGCCAAAGCTGTTGGACATGGCCACGTCGATCTTCATCGGCTTGCCCTTGTGCGGGACCAGGTCGATCGGGGTTTCCATCTCGGGATCATCCAGGTTGATCGTCGGCGGAGCCATCTGGTCGCGGATGGCCAGGACCGAGAAGATGCTCTCGATCGCCCCGGCCGCACCCAGCAGGTGCCCGGTCATCGACTTGGTTGAGGACACCGCCAGTTGCCCTGCATGGTCCCCGACCAAACGCTCAATCGCCTTCAACTCGATCCAGTCAGCCATGGTCGAGGTGCCGTGGGAGTTGACGTAATCCAGGTCCTGCGGCGTCAGGCCGGAATTTTTCAACGCCGCCTTCATAGCGCGATGGCCGCCGTCACCGTCTTCGGACGGGGCAGTGATATGGAAGGCGTCGCCGCTCATGCCGTACCCGGCCACCTCGGCATAGATCTTGGCCCCGCGCGCCTTGGCGTGCTCATACTCCTCCAGAACCATGATGCCGGCACCCTCGCCCATGATGAAACCGGCATGGCCACGGTCATACGGGCGCGAAGCGGCCTGGGGCGTGTCGTTATAGGCCGTGCACAGCGCCTTGCAGGCCAGGAAGCCCGCAATGCCGATTGGCACAATGGAGCTTTCGGCACCACCGGCGACCATGACCTCAGCGTCGCCGAGCGCGATCATGCGGGCCGCATCACCAATCGCGTGGGCCCCCGTAGCGCAGGCGGTGACGACCGAGTGGTTCGGGCCCTTCAGGCCATGGCGAATCGATATCTGGCCCGACGCCAGATTGATCAGTGCCGAAGGAATGAAGAAGGGGCTCACCCGGCGAACGCCCTGTTCCTTCAGGACGATGGCGGTGTCGGCGATAGGGCCCAGCCCCCCGATGCCCGAGCCGACCATGACGCCTGTGGTCTCCCTGTCCTCGTCGGACTCAGGTTTCCAATTGGCATCGGCCAAGGCTTCGTCAGCCGCAGCGATGGCATAGAGGATGAAGTCGTCGATCCGCTTGCGATCCTTGGCGGACATGACCTGGTCGGGGTCGAAGACGCCCGGCTGGCCAGCTTCGCCGCCGCCGCGACCGTTCACAGAGGGCACTTCGCCCGCAATGGTGCAGCCAAAGCCCTCGGTATCAAATGAGGTTATCGGACCAATGCCCGAGCGGCCTTCAAGAATTCCCTGCCAGACATGCTCAACGCCCGTGCCGAGCGGAGTGACAAGGCCGAGGCCCGTAATGACGACGCGACGCATGGTCTCGCGCTCCATGAATTTAGAATCGTGGGCAAAAACAATAATGGCCGCCGGACGCTCCCGCTAGGGGAACGTCACAGCGGCCATCATCAAGGGTGCGACGGATCGCAGCCGGGATTAGCCAGCCAGCTTCTCGTCGATGAACTTCACAGCGTCGCCGACTGTCTGGATGTGCTCGGCGGCATCATCCGGAATCTCGACGTCGAATTCTTCTTCGAAGGCCATGACCAGTTCAACGTTGTCGAGCGAGTCAGCGCCCAGGTCGTCGATGAACGAAGCCTTTTCCGTGACCTTGTCCGGGTCAGCGTCCAGGTGCTCGATGACGATCTTGCGGACGCGTTCAAGGGTATCGGACATGAGTGTCTCTCTGCCTGTTGTTGTCGCCGTGGAGGCGGGGTCTCAGTGTTCGCCGTGTCACGGCAGCAAGGAAGCGAAAAGACCCGGAAATGGGACTCACCGCCGCGATGCGTCCCTGCCCTTTAGCACAGGCTTTGGGGCAGGAAATAGATTGTTGCGCGTCGTGATCACTACGCGCAACACCTTAGATCATCGCCATGCCGCCATTTACGTGCAGGGTTTGGCCCGTAACATAGGCCGCTTCGTCGGACGACAGATAGACGGCCGCCGCCGCGATCTCATCTCCCGAGCCCAGACGGCCAGCCGGGATCTTGCCCAGAATGGCGTCACGTTGTTGATCATTAAGAACATCTGTCATTGGCGAGGCGATGAAGCCCGGCGCAATGCAGTTGACGGTAATGCCGCGCGAGCCAACTTCCTGGGCCAGCGACTTGGAGAAGCCGATCATGCCCGCCTTGGAGGCCGAATAATTCGTCTGGCCGGGGTTGCCGGTCACGCCGACCACCGAGGTCACGCCGATGATGCGGCCCGAACGGCGCTTCATCATGCCCTTCACCGCCGCGCGGGTCAGGCGGAAATAGGATTCGAGGTTGATCTGGATGACCGACTGGAAGTCCTCATCCTTCATGCGCATCAGCAGGCCATCCTTGGTGATGCCGGCATTGGCGACCAGAATGTCGAGCGAAGCGCCAGCAGCTTCCTCGGCGCGGGTTACCAGGCCATCGACCGATTCGGCGTCCGACAGGTTGGCGGCGGCAAAAAAGGCGCGCTCGCCCAGTTCCTTGGCCAGGTCGGCCAGCACGGCCTCACGCGTGCCCGAAAGCACAACGGTTGCGCCCTGGGCGTGCAGCTTGCGCGCAATGGCACCACCGATGCCGCCGGTTGCACCGGTCACCAGTGCCGTCTTGCCTGAAAGGTTGAACATCTGAGGTCAGCTCCGCCAAATCTTTGTGCCGGTCCTATCCGATGAAAGCCCGCATCACCAGAGCAAGGTGCCGCAACGTAAGGCCTGTCGTCCCGGTGCAGGTACAGCCTCCGCCCGGAATGGCGCGACATAGGCGCGCATTTCGCCCTGTTGAACACAATATACCCTGCCACATCTTGCGCCTGACGTGGGAGACTTCAAAATCAGCCCATGGCCCTCGATACGACTGTCCCCTTGTTTGGTGAAGAGCCCCGGATCGAAACCAGTCGGTTGGTGCTGCGCCCGTTCCGCCTGTCGGACTTCGAGGCCTATGC
>DLIT01000108.1:0-331 GCA_002483865.1 Brevundimonas sp. UBA7635 | reverse complement strand
CGGGTGATCGAGCGCCTGAACTTCCGCCAGGAAGCCCGCTTCGTGCAGAACATCGTCTACAACGGCATCTGGGGCGACGAACTGGTCTACGCCATGCTGGTGCACGAGTGGCCGCAAAGACGGCCGGCCCCCAAGGAGTCCTGACAACGCCCCAAAAAAGAACCGCAGCCGAAGCTGCGGTCCCTTGCAATGATTAGCCCTGCGACTTGGCGAAGGCTTCCAGGTCTTCGGCCGTGTTCAGGGCCAGGCTTTCGGCGTCGGCGGCGATGCGCTTGGCCATGCCGGTCAGGACCTTGCCCGAGCCGATTTCGACAAAGCGGGTCACGCCGCC
>DLIT01000051.1:14021-14438 GCA_002483865.1 Brevundimonas sp. UBA7635 | reverse complement strand
TACGAAATGACATGGGTTATCCTGAAAACAGACAGCGAACGGCGCGCATCCTTGCGGCCGCGATGATCGGTTCTCAGGCGTGGGGCGGTGCGGTGGAGGGCGGACGCGGCGGCCCGCGTGCCGGAGGCGGCGCGGACACCACAAAAGTGGCATGGATCACGTCCTGCGTGGGACGAATGGCGGGGGCCGGGACCGGTGGCGTTGGCTCGGGCAGGGAGGCCAGCAGCGGCATGATACAGGCGGCGCATTTAGCCCCGACCTCCTGCTTGACCGGTCCGTCAAAGCCTCCGGCATGGATGGTTTGAGGGCCCTGTGCCGAACAGATGATGATCGGCTGGCCGGGACTGGCGGCATAGGCCCCAAAGGGCAACAGGGTGCCGAATACGATGGCGAAGCTCGCGGCCAGGAAGGCCAGCG
>DLIT01000051.1:2490-13925 GCA_002483865.1 Brevundimonas sp. UBA7635 | reverse complement strand
TCATCGCCCTTGATGGCGAAGGGCAGGGCATTGGCGCAGGCCTGGAGCATGGCGTCCAGCCAGGGACGGTCGGCCTTGGCAAAATCGCCCAGGACGTGAGCATGGACCCGTTGCGGATCGCCGGGGTGGCCAATGCCCATCCGGGCGCGGCGGAAGTCGGCACCCAGATGGGCAATGGCACTGCGGATGCCGTTCTGCCCAGCGGCACCGCCGCCTTTCTTCATCCGGAAACGGCCGGGGGCCAGGTCGATCTCGTCATGAAAGATGATTATCCGGTCCACCGGCACCTTGTAAAAGCGGGCTGCCTCGCCGATCGCGCGGCCACTTTCGTTCATGAATGTCTGGGGCTTCATCAGGAGGATTTTCTCACCCTCGATCTCGCCGTCCTGGATCTTCGATTGGAACTTGGCCTTCTCGGGACCGAAGCGCCAGCGGTCCGAGATTTCGTCAGCGGCCATGAAGCCGATGTTGTGACGGTTGTTTTCGTATTTTGCGCCGGGATTGCCCAGGCCAGCGATGATGATCATGCGCTCGTCATGCCCCCAGAAGCGGGCAAAGAAAAGCCCCGTCAGGCGATACCTGACGGGGCCGATTCTCAAAGCGTCTGATGCGACAAGCCGATCAGGCTTCTTCGGTCGTCGTCGTGTCGCCTTCATCCGACTGGGCAGCAGCCGAGTTCTTGACGGTGGCGATCATGAAGTCGCGGTCAGTGATGGTCGGTTGGGCATCGCCAGCGTTGGTGATGTCCGAGAAGCGCAGGTTGGCACCGACTTCGACCTTGGACAGGTCGATGATCAAGGCTTCCGGCATCTGGTCAGGACGGACCATCACTTCAACTTCGTGACGGACGACTTCCAGGGTGCCGCCCTGACGGTTGAACGGGGCTTCTTCACCATTGATGAACTGCACCGGCAGCGAAATCTTGACCGGAGCCGAGGTGTCAACGCGCATCAGGTCGAAGTGCATGGGACGATCCGAAACCGGATCGAAGTCCACGGTCTTGGCGATGACCGGTTGGGTTTCATCGCCATACTTCAGGGTCACCAGGTGGCCCAGCAGCTTGCCGGTGTAGAGCGACTTACGGAAGTCCTTCTCGTTCACCGAAATGGCGACGGGGCCCTTGTCGCCACCGTACAGGACGCCAGGGACAGAGCCCGCGCGACGCACGGCGCGTGCGCTGCCGGTACCCACGCCTTCACGGACGTCAACGTTCAGAATGATCTCGGCCATCGGGCTCGCCTCAATAACAACAGATACGCCGCGCCAACCCGTTTGGCCCGCGCAGCGGGGTCATGAACCCTCGAATTCAAGAGCGCGGGCTATTACACGGATCAGGCAGGGTGTGCAACCGCTCCGGTCATTTCCGCAGGGTGGGAACCTTAATTTTGGACGTCCTGTGTGGCTGCGGCAACCTGAACCGTCGGAACCGGCGTCTGCATCGGGGCAGGGGCGGGCGTCGGCAGGGGTCCGGTATACTGGGCCGTGCAGATGGCCAGGTCCCGGATCACGTGACGGCCAGCACAGAACATGTCTTCGTAATTGGGCCGCGAGGCTGCCAGGCACTGGAAGAGCATCAGCTTGGCCATGTTCAGGCAGAACTCGTTGCCTGATTCGTAGCTAAGGGCCTGGGTGTTGGCGCGTGCGTCGTCACCCGCAGCGCCCAGGGACGCCAGGGCTGCTATGGCCAGGGAGTTGACGATGGCCGGGCTGAAGGGGGCGGCGCGATGGGCCGGGCTGAGGTTCAGGCCTGAACCGCTGTGGGCCGCGGCGAACAGGCGCGCACTTTCCTCGGCCGAAGGCAGTTGAGGCACCGACAGGGCCTTAGCCCCTTCCAGGCGACCCACGCGGTCAGCCACAGGCTGCGTGGCCCAGCGGCGGCGCGGATCGTCTCGCTCCTGGATCGTATAGGCATCGCCTTCGACCGACTCAGCCAGGGCGGTCAGCGAGGTGATGTCCTTGCCCATGGTCGCGGTGATCAAGCCAACTGCGGCTTCAGTACCGGGCAGGGTGGCGGCATAGGCTGGGTCCGCGACGATTCGCTCGATCATCTGCTGGCGCAGCTCGGGCGTCGTGCCGTACTGGCGCACGCTGGCGACGTATTCAGGCGATTGCAGAGCCAGGATCGCGCCATAGGCGATCATGCCGCGCGACAGTTGGGCCACATCATAGGCAGCACCCTTGCGCACTGCCGCCTGGATATGTTCGGCATCGGTGAAACCGGCCTGGATTGAGCCCACATCCCGGACAAAGGTGACATAGACAGCGGCGGCTTCAGCCACGCCAGAGTTCAGGCTGACCGGAGCAAGGGGCGGCGGAGGTGGGGGCGGCGGGGCCTCAACCTCCGGCGTCGTACAGCTGGCCAGGACCGAAGCAGCGGCAAGAGCGGCTATGGTCAGGCCGCGGCGCAAGGAGACCTTGGGCATCAGCAAACATCCCTCGTATTCAAAAGCCGGGCGCGGCTACACGTGCCCGGTCACTGGCAGACAATAACGCCGAGGGATGGTTAGCCGAACGTTAATCAAAGAGTTTCGACACTGATTCTTCATTCGCGATCCGACGGATAGCCTCGCCCATCAGCGGTGCCACGGAAACCGTGCGGATCTTTGAACACTTCGCGACCTTTTCAGGTTGCTCGATGGAATCGGTAATGACCAGTTCCTTCAGCGGCCCGTTCTGGACGCGGTCAACAGCCGGTCCGGAAAGGACGCCGTGACTGATGTAGGCCGAAACCTCGGTCGCGCCTCGGTCGATCAGGGCCTGGGCCGCATTGACCAGGGTGCCGCCCGAATCGACGATATCGTCGAACAGGATGCAGCGGCGGCCCTCGACGTCACCGATGATGTTCATGACTTCGCTCTCGCCCGCCTTGGGACGGCGCTTGTCGACGATGGCCAGGTCGGCATCCAGGCGCTTGGCCAGAGAGCGTGCGCGCACCACCCCGCCTACGTCGGGCGAGACGATCATCAGGTCATCGCCCTTGGCATAGTTCTCGCGGATGTCGCGGGCGAGGACCGGCGTAGCTACCAGGTTATCAGTCGGAATGTCGAAAAAGCCCTGAATCTGACCTGCGTGCAGGTCCATGGTCAGGACGCGGTCCGCGCCGGCGCGAGTGATCAGGTTGGCGACCAGTTTGGCCGAGATTGGCGTGCGGCCGTCGGTCTTACGATCCTGACGCGCATAGCCGAAGTAGGGCATGACGGCGGTGATGCGTTTGGCCGATGCCCTCACCAAGGCGTCGGTCATGATCAACAGTTCCATCAGGTTGTCATTGGCCGGGAAGGAGGTCGACTGGATGATGAAGACATCTTCACCCCGGACGTTTTCCTCGATCATGGCGAACACTTCGTTGTCCGCGAAACGCTTCACCTGTGCCTTGGTGAGCGGCATATCCAAATGGGTACCGATCGCCTGGGACAGGGTCCGGTTCGAATTGCCAGAGAGCAGCTTCATGACCGGTCATCCTTTTGCCGTCATCCCCACGCCCGTATGAACGCAGTCAATCTGGACGCGCTCTTTAGCAGGGGATGGCCCGGCATCAAGCCGTGAATACGGATTTCGCTGCATTGGCATGGGGGCAACGACTGCTATAGAGATCGCAAAGTGTCCGGCAGCACTCCGTGGGAGCGCTGTTAAACAGGCAGCTTGAGAGGTCGCCCTTGTTCGCTACGAAGTCTCGATCCGGCCTGGTCCTGATGGCCGCTGCCGTCGCCGCCCTGACGGTGTCCGCCTGCTCGGGAACCAAGCCGCGCCAGCGCCTGGCCTATGAAGAACGGCCGGTCGAGCTGCTCTACAATACGGGCTATGAGCGCTTGCAGTCGCGCCGATGGGCCGACGCCATCGATTATTTCCAGGAAGTGGAGCGTCAGCACCCCTATTCGGAATGGTCGCGCCGCGCGATCCTGATGCAGGTTTACGCCTACTATCAGAACAACAACTACCTTGAGGCGATTTCGGCGGCCGATCGCTTTATCGCCCTGTTCCCCGGCAATCCGTCGGCGGCCTATGCCTTCTATATGCGGGCCATCTGCAACTTCGAGCAGATCGTCGACGTGGGCCGGGACCAGGCCTATGCCGAGGCCGCCCTGCAGGGCCTGCGCGACGTGGCCCGTCGCTATCCGAACACGGCCTATGCCACCGATGCCCTGATCAAGATTGACATGGTCAACGACCAGCTGGCGGGCAAGGAGATGGCCGTGGGCCGCTTCTACCAGCGCGCCAACCAGCCGCTGGCCGCCCTGAACCGCTACAAGACGGTGATCAACAACGAGGCCTTCCAGCGCAGCTCGCATACGCCCGAGGCCCTGTATCGTCTGGTTGAGGTCAACCTGATGCTGGGGCTGAAGGAAGAGGCGCTGCGCAATGGTGCTGTGCTGGGCCACAACTATCCGGGCAGCGTCTGGTATCTTGAGGCCTACAACCTGTTGACCGAGCGCGGCGAGCGCCTGAGCGTGCAGCCTGAGGGCAGGAGCGAGAGCTGGTTCCGCCGGATCATTCCCGGCCTCTGATAATTTTAGGCAAATCCTTGGCGCAGCGTCGCAAAAGACGCTGCGTTCTCGTTATGTTCAGTCTAGAGTGTGCGGATAAGTCGAATCAAGCTGGCCCATGCTGACCACTCTCTCGATCCGTGACGTCGTCCTTGTCGACGCCCTCGACCTGGAGGTCGGCGAAGGCCTGACCGTCCTTACCGGTGAAACCGGTGCAGGCAAGTCCATCATTCTGGATGCCCTTGGGCTGGCCTTGGGGGCGCGCAGCGATTCGGGCCTGGTCCGCAATGGTGCCAAGCAGGCGGTGGCGACGGCGGTGTTCAGCGCGCCTGATGATCCGGCCCTGCTGGAGGTCTTGGCTGACAAGGGATTCGAGGTCGCGCCGGGCGACGACCTGATTTTGCGCCGCGTCGTCTCGGCCGATGGCCGCAGCCGCGCCTATGTGAATGACCAGCCCGCCGGTGTAACGGCCCTGCGCGAGATCGGCAGCCTGCTGGTCGAAGTCCATGGCCAGCACGAGACTGTTGGCCTGCTGGACTGGAAAACTCACCGCGCCCTGCTCGACAACTATGGCGGCCTGCAGCCCCAGTTGCAGGGCGTGGGACAGGCGGCAGAGCGACTGAAGGCGGCCCAGGACCATCTGAACGCACTTGAGGCCTCGGCAGCCGAGGCGGCGGCCAAGGCCGACGAAATTACCGCCAACCTGGCCGAGCTGGACGATCTGGAGCCGCAGCCGAACGAAGAGGTCGAACTGGCGGGTGAACGGGCCATTCTGGGCGCGTCCGAAAAAGCCGTGGCGGATCTGGCTGATGCCCGCAATCTGTTGGGCGGCGACAAGTTGAGCCAGCGTCTGGCGTCTGCCCTGCGCGCGGTGGAGCACGCGCGCCAACGGGCGGTCCAGGCCGGGGCCGAAGGCGACAATCCCATCATCGTCAAGCTGGGTCTGGCGGCTGAGGCGGTGGACCGGGCTCTGGTCGAGGCGACCGAAGCCGTGGCGGCCGTGGACGCCGCTGCCGATGCCTTTGATTTTGAGCCGGGTCGCCTCGACAAGGCCGAGGAGCGACTGTTCGCGCTGCGTGCCACCGCTCGCAAGCTGCACACCACGGTGGATGCCCTGCCGGACCTGAGGGTGCGGCTGCGCGAGCAGCTGCGCCTTATCGAGGACGGGGCCGAGGCCCTGACCAAGGCCCGGCGCGAGGTAGCCATGGCCATCGAAGCCTATGACGTGGCCGCCAGCCTGCTGACATCCGCGCGCGAGGCGGCCGGGGCGCGCCTGGTCGAGGCCGTTATGGGCGAGCTGGGGCCGCTGAAGCTGGAGCGGGCGCGCTTCCGAGTGTCGCTTGAGCCTATTGAGGGCCGGCGAGGCCCCCAGGGTGTAGAGACGGTCCGGTTCGAGGTATCGACCAATGTCGGCACGGCCTTCGGTCCGCTGGACACGGTGGCGTCTGGCGGAGAGCTGGCCCGCTTTGCCCTGGCCATGAAGGCCGCGCTTGCCAGCCGCGAAGACCAGCGTCAGCCGGTCATGATCTTCGATGAGGTGGACCAGGGCGTCGGCGGGGCTGTGGCGGAGGCCGTTGGCAGTCGCCTGCAACGCCTGTCAAACGGGGCCCAGGTCCTGGTCGTGACCCACAGCCCCCAGGTCGCCGCCCGCGGCCACACCCATTGGAAGGTCCGCAAGTCCGACACCGACGGCCACACCCGCACTTCCATTGACGTCCTGACCCCCGAACCGCGCCTGGAAGAAATCGCCCGGATGCTCTCCGGTGCCGCAGTGACAGACGAGGCACGAGCCGCCGCCCGGGTGCTGATCGGGTGATCTGAGACGAGGGGCGCTATGCGCGATGATGGCACCGAGGGTTTCTGGGTTTACATCATGGCCAGCCGGCGCAATGGCACCCTCTATATTGGCCATACCGACCACCTCGGCAGGCGCGTCCACGAACACGCCCACGGTCTGAGGCCCGGCTTCACGCGCGATTACGGCTGCAGGATTCTGGTCTGGGCCGAATGGCACGAGACCCTCGAGGCTGCTTTTACGCGCGAACGGGCGATGAAGGAGTGGCGACGCGCCTGGAAGATCCGGTTGATCGAAGAGGACAACCCGACCTGGCGGGACAGGCTAGCCGATTATCTGGCCTAAATTTCCGCTCGTCCCGGCGAAGGCCGGGACCCAGTTTGTAGTGCGCTCCGCAAAGAGGCTGGGCTCAAAACACATCGCGCACCTTGAGGCGGACCGCTTGCCATCTGGATCCCGGCCTTCGCCGGGATGAGCGAGGGAAATTAAACCCCCAGGATCCAGCCTTCTTCGCCTTCGACGGCGGCGATCATGGCTTCGTCGGCGTTGGCGGGGGGCGCGAAGGCTTTCTGCAGGGTGCCGGCGTCGTCCATCTCGGCGAAGGCGATGGCGGCGGTGCGGACCTGGGCCTGGGTCTTGTATTCCTTTACGCCCTCGGCGCTGGTTTCACGGGTGGCCTTGAACAGGGCGGGCCAGACCTCGACGACCAGGGTCGACAGGGGCTCGACGTCGGCCTCGGCCAGTTCGCGCCAACCGGTGTTGAAGGGCCAGATCGAGGCTGAGGTGCCCAGCTTGTCCAGCAGGCGACGCAGCATGGGCACGCCCACCAGGGTCAAGCCGCCGACGGCACCGGCACCATGCATCTGCCACACGCTCTTGGGCGGCAGCTTGTCCTTGCGCGCGGCCAGCTCGGTGGCGCGAAACTCAGGGATGTCGGCCCCGGCACCCTCGGGCGGCTTGGTCGTGGTCAGCCACCGCTGGGCCTGAGACGCAGGCGCGCCCCAGAAGGGCCAGGGCTCATCCGTCATCAGACGGTTCATCTTGGCCGCGACCTGATAGCGGTTGTTGGTGTTGTCGATCTTGTCCACGATGTTGGCAGCCAGGAACTTGCCCATGGCGTCCCACGGCCGACCGTCCAGCTTCAGGCGCGCAGCCGTGCCGGCAGGGAAGCCGAAGTCGAAGTCAAAACCGAGCAGGACCTTGTCGCCGCGCTTACGATGCTCAGCCAGCAGGGATTCCAGCAGCTTCTCACCCTCGGCGCGGGTCGCGACATTGTGGGTCTCGGCATAGAGGCGGAAGCGCACATCGCGCTTGGCCACGCCGATCCACAGGGTCTGCTCGCCGAGCTTCTTGCCCTCGGCGGCGGTCCAGTTGGCGATGATGTAGGCGTCGAACAGACGGGCCACGGCGGGCTCCTGGAAAAAACACTTTATAGGCGAAGTGGGCGTTCTAACCGGCCAGAGGCGAAGCGGGAAGGGCCAACTATTGTTGCATCAGGCCTTCGACGTGGGACAGCCACCGGCGGCCCAGCCGCAGGGCTTCTGCGGGAGAACCGGTCGGTGCTGGCTGGACTGCATCCCATAGGGCCAGTTCAAACTCGGGGTTACGCGGGTCGGCAAACATCAGGCGCAGGACAACCTGTTCCGCATCGGGGGCGGAGATGTCTATGTCCTTGCGCAAGGTTCCGCGCCGGGCGCGAGAGACGACATGACCATCGACGATGATCTCGGCACCTTCGACCTCATCGGCAGCATAGACCAGGCCAAAGCCGCCGCGACGCCACAGCACCGCGATCTGCCCCTCCTCGAAATCCAGACCGGCCGCGCGGCCCTCGGCAGGCGACAGGGCCTCGATGTCGGCGGTCCGGCCCAGTGACTTCAGCAAGGTGCGCTTCAGCCGCCGCATCGGCTCCATCCACCATCCCAGCAGAAGGATTGCGGTGGTCAGGAAGGCAGCCGTCAGGGCGATCAGCAGAATGACCCTGAGCGTCTCCCCCATGTGAATCAGGCCCCCAAATTCAGATCAACGACCACGGGTACGTGGTCACTGGGCTTCTCCATATCGCGAGCGTCGCGGTGTGTCTCCATGCCCCGGAAACAATCCGCGGCCTGGGGCGAGAGCAGGGCATAGTCGATGCGGATGCCATTGTTTCTTTGCCAGGCCCCGGCCTGATAATCCCAGAAGGTGTAGGTGCCCTTAGGCTCCTTGCCCAGTTCGTGGGCATCGGCATAGCCCAGCCATTTCAGGGCATTCATCGCCTGACGGGTCTGGGGCTGGAACAGAGCGTCGCGGACCCATTCCTCGGGCTTGGCCGCGTCCTGGGGCGTCAGGATGCAGTTGTAGTCACCGCACAGGGCTACGGGCTCTTCCCAGGCCAGCAGTTCGCGCGCGCGGTCCTGCAGGCGTTGGAACCAGCGCAGCTTGTAGGGAAACTTCTCGGTGTCGATCGGATTGCCATTGGGAAGGTAGATCGAGGCAACGCGGACAGGGCGCGGAGCCTCAATCAGGGCCTCGATATAGCGAGCCTGTTCATCCTCTGGTTCGCCGGGCAGGCCGCGCACCACGTCCGAGATCGGATACTTGGACAGCAGGGCCACGCCATTATAGGATTTCTGGCCGTGGGTTTCGACATTATAGCCAAGAGATTCAAAAGCTTCGCGCGGGAACTTTTCGTCCACGCACTTGATCTCCTGAAAACAGGCAACGTCGGGTTGAGCGGCTTCCAGCCAGGCCAGCACAGTGGGCAGGCGGGCGTTGACCGAGTTCACATTCCAGGTGGCGATACGCATGGTTGCCAAGCTAGGGCGCGCCGCGTCCACCGGGAAGGGGGCCGCCAAAACAAACCTCACAAACAAAAACGCCGCCGGAGCGATCCGGCGGCGTTTCCGATTGCCTCTGGGCGTGATCCGGGGATCAGGCTTGCGGGGCTTCTTCAGGCTTGTTGCCCGGCAGGTTGCAGCCGTCGCCGATCGCCTGGGCGGTCTCGCAGGGATAGACCTGCTGGACGGCAAACTCAGCGTTGTGACGGATGATGATGCCGGTCGAGCCAGCGCAGGTCAGTTCGACAAAACGGCCATTGGCGTTCTGGCCCATCAGGCGAACCTGCTGGACGTCGCAGTCAGCGGCCTCGGTGCCCGTCAGCCAGGACTTGACGGTTGCGGACTGTTCCTGGGGCGTGGTGAAGTTGCAGGTACCGTTCTGGGCGAGAACCTGCAGGCATTCGGTCTTGGACCAGCCGGAAGCGGCTTTTTCGATCCAGTAGCCATCAGCACCGGCGCAGCCGATTTCATAAATAACCGCGCCGCTCGATGACTGACCCATGACGCGGGCCTGATCGACGGTGCAGGGCACGGCGGCCTGGACAGCATAGGCCTTCAGGAAGCCTTCGATGTCTTGATTGCCCTGAAGTTCACAGGTCGGCTGAGATGCGGCCTGAGCGCCCTCGGCGGCCGGTTCGTTGGCAGCCTGGGCGGCCATCTGCTTGGCGGTGTGATCCACCAGGACGCAGTCAATGATCTGCGGCGGGGTCGAGGTAACAATCAGATAGCCCGGCGCGCTATCGCATGCGACCTCGAACAGCTTGGCATTCTCGCCGGTCATGCCCAGCATGCGCTGGTCCGTTACAGTGCAGGCCGTCGAACCGGCGGCCAGGGCCGCCTCGGCTTCGGCCTTGATGGCTTCGGGTTTCATCTGTGCCGGTTGACGGGTCGGGATGCGACGACCGCGTGTGCGGCCACCGCCGTCCGATACCGGCGGCTCATTGGCCGACTCTCCCGTACGCGACTGGGCCATGACCGGCGCGGCATAGAGAGGCGAAAGTATGAGGGCCCCGCACAGGGCAACTAGAGATTTCTTAAGCACCAAAGCTCTCCCGATAGGACTTTGGCTCTAGCCTTGAAGTCCCTGTGTCTCCGGGTCAAGCGCGACGGCGCGAAAATGGACCCACTGGACCCCTCGGATTTTATCCGGCACAAACCGGATAGTTGCGATTGGAGACGGACCTTTGGCCGACGGTGCAGTGCAGGATCTTGAAGCGCGGGTAGAGCGCGGCCTGACCTATCCGGCGCTGGCCATTCCGGCCCCTGGCGAGGCGACCCAGGTTGCGCCCGGCGTGCTGTGGCTGCGGCTGGCCCTGCCGATGGCGCTGGACCACATCAATATCTATGCGCTGGAAGACGGCGAGGGCTGGGTCCTGGTGGACACGGGCCTGAGCACATCGGCCACGGCTGACGCCCTGGAGCGGGCCCTTGCTGGTCCGCTGCAGGGGCGGCCGGTGACGCGGGTGATCTGCACCCACATGCATCCGGACCACATCGGCATGGCGGGCTGGCTGTGCGAGCTGTTCGAGGCCCCCCTGCTGATGTCGCGGCTGGAATATGTAACGGCGCGGATGCTGCTTGCCGACACCGGCACGCCCGCCCCACGATCCGGCGAAGTCCTTTATCGATCGGCGGGTTACAGTCCCGACCAGATCGCCTGTTGGCAGGCTGGCTATGGCAGATTTGGTCGCAGCGTGCGGCCTTTGCCCGTCAGTTTCGAGCGATTGGGCGAGGGCCAGGTGCTGGAGATCGGCGGGCAGGCCTGGACGGTCGTGGTGGGCGAGGGGCACAGCCCCGAACACGTCTGCCTGTGGCGTCAGTCAGATAATGTCTTCCTGGCCGGGGATCAGATTCTGCCGCGCATCTCGTCCAATATCTCGATCTGGGTGACGGAGCCCGCTGCGGACCCGCTGGGCGACTGGCTGGCCTCGCTGGATCGATTGAAAGCCCTATTGCCGATGGATCTGTTTGTCCTGCCCGCCCATGGCGAGCCCTTTTATGGCGTGACCACCCGGCTGGAGGCCCTGATCCGGGGCCACGAGGTCGCGCTGAAACGGCTGGAGCGCACCTTGAGGACGCCGAGTCGGGCGGTGGATGTCTTCGGGGCCCTTTTCGCCCGTCCAGTGGGCGACGAGGTGCTGACCATGGCGACGGGCGAGGCCCTGGCTCATCTGAACTATTTGGAAAGACAGGGACGAATCCGGCGCGAAAGAGACGCCGAGGGCGTGGACTGGTGGACGCTGGTGGAGGACCGCGAATGACCGAGCACATCAAGACTGAACTGGATGCAGGCGTGCTGAGCGTCAGTCTCAATCGGGCTGACAAGAAGAATGCCAT
>DLIT01000051.1:2204-2363 GCA_002483865.1 Brevundimonas sp. UBA7635 | reverse complement strand
TTCTGTGCCGGTAACGACATCATGGATTTCCTTTCCATCAGCCAGACCACCGGCGATCTGGTCGAGATGGGCGTGTTTCGCTTCCTCAAGGCGTTGGCCGATCTGGACAAGCCAGCGGTGGCAGCCGTGCGCGGGCGCGCGGTGGGCATTGGCCTGACG
>DLIT01000051.1:1593-1980 GCA_002483865.1 Brevundimonas sp. UBA7635 | reverse complement strand
CCGCCGCGATCTGGGACCTGATGCAACGTGAGGCCAAGGTCTTTGGCAGTCAGATGCGCAGTCCCGAGGCTATCGAAGCCTTCATGGCTTTTACCGAAAAAAGACCGCCGGATTTTTCAAAAGCGGGCTGATCTGCGCAAAGGCGATTGATTCAGGCAGCGCGGGGGTCTAGGCGCCGCGCATGAGTAGTGCCGTCGCCCCCGCAGTTTCGTCCGATGCCGCTTTCTTCCCCATTCGTCGGGAAGAGGCGCGAGACGCTGCAGCCGTTGATAGCCTGGTCCTGGCCGCCTTCGGTCCGGGCCGTTTTGCCAAGACGGCAGAGCGTATCCGCGAGACTTCGGCGTTAGCGGTGGGCTTTTGCGCCTATGAGGGCCAGGACCTGATCGG
>DLIT01000051.1:0-1492 GCA_002483865.1 Brevundimonas sp. UBA7635 | reverse complement strand
GGCTTTGTCCCGGCTCCTGAAGCCATTCTGGCCGGTCCGGTCGACCGTCGCCGCGTCATGTGGCTGCCGATCAGCGATGTTTCGCCTGCTGGTGCGGTAGTGCCCGTCGCCTGACAGGGCTTTCAAGCGGGGGCGATGCAGCCCATATCATGGGCCATGACCCGCGAACCTGAACAGCCGAATCCGTCTTCAGCGTCTGCTCCGTCTGGCCTCTCACGCGTGGCCGAAGCGGCCAAACAGGCCCCAGGCCGGGGATTGCCCCCTGTGCATCTGTGGCATCCCGAACATTGCGGCGACATCGACATCCTGATCCGCGCTGATGGCGTCTGGATGCACGAAGGCTCGCCCATAGGCCGGCCCGAGATGGTGCGGCTGTTTTCGACCATCCTGCGCAAGGATGCCGACGGCTATCACCTGGTGACTCCCGTTGAGAAGCTGAAAATTGCGGTCCAGGATTTGCCATTCCGGGCGATCAGCCTGAAGGTCGAGGCGGGTCGCCTGATCTTCACCACGGACCAGGGCGATGAGGCCGAGGCCGGGCCTGACCATGCCATCGTCGTCGAGACGGACGCGACGACGGGCGAGCCGTCCCCACGAGTTCATGTGCGCGGGGACCTGTGGGCCCGGATCGAGCGCCCGGTCTTTTACGAACTGGTCGAGATGGCGACCGAGATTGATGGTCGCCTGGCTGTCCGGTCGGGTGATCAGGTCTTTGCGCTGGGGCCGGTGGGAGCCGGGCTGGAATGAACGGTGACAGCCTGAAGCTGCGGCTCAGGTCGCGACTGGACCCTATCGACAGCTGGTCGCCGGAGCGCATGGCCGTCCAGTCCGACTTTGATCTGAACCCGAGCCTGAAACCGGCGGCGCGACCGCTGCGCCCGGCTGCGGTCCTGATTCCGATTATCGAGCATGAGACGGGCGGGCCGACGGTGCTGATGACGCGCCGGTCGGACAAGCTGGCCAGCCATACGGGCCAGGTGGCCTTTCCAGGCGGGCGTCTCGATCCGGGGGAGGATGCGGGCGAGGCGGCGTTACGCGAAGCTCTGGAGGAGGTGGCGCTGGACCCGGCCCTGGTCAGTCTGATCGGGCTGGGCGATCCCTATGAGACGGGCACGGGCTTCCTGGTGACGCCGGTGGTTGGCTGGCTGAAGGGCAGGCCGCACGTCGTGCCGTCGCCCGACGAGGTGGCCGAGGTGTTCGAGGTGCCGTGGGCTTTCCTCATGGACCCGGCCAATCATCGCCAGGACCACTATGACCTGGACGAGGGCCAACGCCGCTGGTTCTGGGCCATGCCCTATGAGCGGCATTATATCTGGGGTGTAACGGCCGGTATCCTGAAGCAGATGTTCCATCGCCTCTACGGCAATGAGGGACGACCGATGGCGGCGGTCAGCGAGGACGCGGTCTGATGGTGTCCCTGGCGGATCAGGACTGGCTGACCTCCACGGCGACCCAGGCAGTGATGAAGGCCCTGGCCCAGGCAGGCGGGCCT
>DLIT01000152.1:19801-20436 GCA_002483865.1 Brevundimonas sp. UBA7635 | reverse complement strand
TCCATGGCCGTAACTTCGTACAGGCCGTAGTTGATCTCGGGCCCATAGGAGATGGCGCGGTTGGCCGGGATGGTCCACGGGGTGGTGGTCCAGATCACGATCGACGGTGTCTGGTTACGGAAGGCCAGCAGGTCGTCCGGATGGCTGTCGCTCATACCGGTGACCGGGAACTTGACCCAGATCGTCGGCGAGACGTGATCGTGATACTCGACCTCCGCATCGGCCAGGGCGGTGCGCTCGACCGGCGACCACATCACCGGCTTGGAACCGCGATAGAGCTGGCCCGAGTTCTTGAAGCGGTGGAACTCGCCGACGATGGCTGCCTCGGACTTGAAGTCCATGGTGGCATAGCGGTTCTCGAAATCGCCGGTGATGCCGAGACGCAGGAACTGGTCGCGCTGCAGATCGATGAACTTGCCGGCGTATTCGCGGCAGGCGGTGCGGAACTCTTCCTTCGACACCTCGTCCTTGCGACGGCCCTTCTTGCGGAACTCTTCCTCGATCTTCCACTCGATCGGCAGGCCGTGGCAGTCCCAGCCCGGAACATAGTCCACGTCATTGCCCAGCAGGAATTGCGAGCGGACGACAAAGTCCTTCAACGTCTTGTTGAGCGCGTGGCCGATATGGATGTCGCC
>DLIT01000152.1:8590-19699 GCA_002483865.1 Brevundimonas sp. UBA7635 | reverse complement strand
TTGTCGGCGTCGGACATGGGTAAACTTTGTGGTTTGATCGCGCGCCCGGAACGCGGGCAGGCACAGTCTAGCGTGAAGGCCGTCAAAACGGCATCAGTGATATTCGATCCCGACGTGCACGGGGCTTGGGCAGCCCTGGCGCTACGCCGGGCGACTAATCGATATCGGGTGGATCACGCGAAAGGTCATCTGCGCGGTTTAGCAAGGCGGCAGGCCCGAAGCCAGAGGCTGCGGGCAGTTTGCGGCGATGCCTTTTCAGGGCCCGCTCCCCGTGCCTCCCGCCTCAGCTTGAAGCATATTGCCCGCCCGTTTACGCAACTCAGGAAGGGAGTGGCCTGTGCGATACCTCATCATGCCCGCCGCCTTGGCTTTGGGTCTGGCCCTGGCAGCCTGTAACGAGACCCCCGCGCCGGAGGCCGCCGCCGCTGCCGCCCCCACCTATCCGGCCACCCGCGAAGGCGCGTTCGAGGCGGCCGGCGGCGATCCCGAGGGCTTTGTACGTGCCCTCTATGCGGCCTATGCCGCCGCTGAACCCCGGCCCGAACCGGGGCGCGATCCGCTTTATTCGCGCACCCTCAATGCCCTGGTGGGTGAGGATCATCGGCGCTCCAGTGGCAAGCCCTGGCTGACGGTCGACCCGGTCTGCGACTGCACAGGCGGGGCGGTGGCCCTGTCCTCGGTCAGCGTCAACCAGGCAGACCCCGCCAATGCCACGGCCGACGTCGTCTTCACCGTCGATGGCGTCGAAAAGCGCCGCACACTGACGCTTGCGCGCGAAGCGACGCGCTGGCGCGTGGCCGATACCCAGGCCCCCGGCCAGCCCCGCTTAAGCAAAAGCCTCTTTAAAGCGATCGGCTGAGGCACCATCTGCGTCGCAGGATCGTTAGCGATCCGGGTTTCACTGTGCTAAGGGCCTCGCCCTTTGTTGAGCGGCGGCCACTAGCCAAAGCGTTTCACTCTTTTGGAGAAGCCACACATGAGCAGGGTGCTGGTTATCGGTGCAGGCGGTGTCAGTTCGGTTGCCGTCCACAAGATGGCGATGAACACGGACATCTTCTCGCACATCACNNCATGGACGCCTGCCTGGCCGCCGGCGTCAACTATCTCGACACGGCCAACTATGAGCCGCGCGACGAGGCCAAGTTCGAGTACAAGTGGCAGTGGGCCTATCAGGACAGGTTCAAGGAAGCGGGCCTGATGGCGCTTCTGGGCTCGGGCTTCGACCCGGGCGTGACCTCGGTCTTTGCCACCTATACCAAGAAGCACCTGCTGGACCGGATCGACACCCTCGACATCCTGGACTGCAACGGCGGCGACACGGGCCTGCCCTTTGCCACCAACTTCAACCCGGAAATCAACCTGCGCGAAGTGACCGCCAACTCGCGTCACTGGGAAAACGGTCAGTGGGTCGAGGGCCCGGCCCTGTCGCACAAGCAGGAGTTCAACTTCGAGGGCGTCGGCCCCAAGAACATGTACCTCATGTATCATGAGGAACTGGAGTCGCTGGCCAAGTTCTACCCCGAGATCAAGCGCATCCGCTTCTGGATGACCTTTGGCGATTCCTACCTGAAGCACCTGGAAGTGCTGGAAAACGTCGGCATGACCGGCATCGAGCCGATCATGTTCCAGGGCCGCGAGATCATCCCGATCGAGTTCCTGAAGGCCCTGCTGCCGGAACCGGCCTCGCTGGGCCCGATCACCAAGGGCAAGACCAACATCGGCACCATTGCCACCGGTGAAAAGGACGGCGTCCAGAAGACCTTCTATGTGAAGAACATCTGCGACCACCAGGAAGCCTATGCCGAAACCGGCAACCAGGCTGTCAGCTACACCACGGGCGTTCCGGCCATGATCGGCGCAGCCATGATGCTGACCGGCCAGTGGAAGGGCGAAGGCGTCTTCAACATGGAACAGATGGACCCCGATCCCTTCATGGACATGCTGAACAAGCATGGCCTGCCGTGGACCGTGGAAGAGCTGGACGCTCCCCTCGCCTTCTAAGAGACCTGAGTAAAAGACGACATGGAAACCAAGGCCGGCGATCCCGGAGCCTTTGCTCACTTCGACCTGCAGCGCGTCTCCTCGCCCGCCTTCGTGGTGGACGAGGCTGCGGTGCGGCGCAATCTCGCCGTCCTGAAAGACGTGCGCGATCGCGGCAATGCCAGGGTGCTGCTGGCCCTGAAGGCCTTTTCCATGTGGTCAATGGCGGACGTCGTCGGGGAATACCTCGACGGCGTCTGCGCCTCGGGCCTGTGGGAAGCCCGTCTGGCGCGCCAGTTTTACAAGGGTGAGCTGACCACCTATTCCCCGGCCTATCGCGCCGAGGACCTGCCCGAAATCCTGAAGCTGTCGGACCACGTCATCTTCAACTCGCCCGACCAGGTCGCCCGCTTTGCCGACTTGATCGCCGCGGCCCGCGCCGGGGGCGAGGTTTTCGAGGTTGGCCTGCGCATCAATCCCGAACATTCCGAGGGCGAGGTCGCCAAATATGACCCCGCCCAGCCCTGCTCGCGCCTGGGCTATCCGGTGTCGCAGCTGACGCCGGAAAAGATGGCCGGCATCGACGGCATCCACATCCACGCCCTGTGCGAACAGGACTTTGCCCCCCTGTCGCGCATCTGGGCGGCGGTCGAGCCCAAGCTGGCTCCGCTGCTGGGCGAGGTGAAGTGGATCAACTTTGGCGGCGGCCACCACGTCACCCGCGCCGACTACCAGATCGACGAACTGGTCGCCTTCCTGAACACGGTGCAGGAAGCCCACGGCGTAAAGGCCTATATCGAACCGGGCGAGGCCGTGGCCCTGGACGCCGGTATCCTGATCGGTGAAATCCTCGACACCTTCGACAACGGCATGCCCATCGGCATCACCGACATCTCAGCCACCTGCCATATGCCCGACGTCATCGAGGCCCCCTACCGCCCGGCCCTGCTGGGCGAGGTGGAAAACGGCGTGACGATGCGCCTGGGCGGCCCGTCCTGCCTGGCAGGCGACATCATCGGCGACTACAGCTTCGCCACGCGGCCAGAGGTCGGCACCCGCATCGCCTTCCTCGACCAGGCCCACTATTCCATGGTGAAAACCAACACCTTCAACGGTGTCCCGCTCCCGAGCATCTACCTGTGGGACAGCGCTACGGATGAACTGAAGCTGATCAAGAGCTTCGAATGGACCGAGTTCAGGGACCGCCTGTCGTGAGTCAGAAAAGCCCCGAGGCCAGCGCCCCGGGGCTTTTTCTTCGCTCGGCCCTAGCCTGACGTGCGGCCCCCGCCCCCTCAAGCGTCATCCTCGGGCCTGTCCCGAGGATCCATATCCACCAAGGCTGACCGTTCGCGCCCACCACCCGCCGTCGAGTGTCTTGATCCTCGGCACAAGGCCGAGGATGACGCAGGGAGAAGGCAAGCAACGCCACATTATTCGCTCGTCCCGGCGAAGGCCGGGACCCAGATTATCGGGCGGGATATAAACAGGGGATGGCGCAAAACGCTTGGCCCCAGGCTCAACCCCGACGGTCATGGCATCTGGCTCCCGGCCTTCGCCGGGATGAGCGGCTAGCGCTGGCGGCTTAGTATTTGCCCCGCCCCATCGCTCCGCCGAGGATGACGAAGGGAGGAAGCGGCTAGCCCAGAACCGCCCTGGCGGCCACTGCGTCCTGGTCGATCTGGACTTTCAACTCGTCCAGGCTGTCGAACTTCATCTCTCCGCGCAGGAAGGCGACCAGCTCGGTCTCAACAGTCTGGCCATACAGGGTGCCGTCAAAGTCCAGCAGCCAGACTTCCAGCAGAGGCGTCTCGATCTCGTACATGGGGCGGATGCCCAGGTTGGCGACACCCTTGACCACGCGGCCATCGGGCAGGCGCGTGCGGGTGGCATAGACCCCGTAGGCGGGGCGCATATAGTCGCCCATGGCGATATTGGCGGTGGGCACGCCGATAGTGCGGCCGCGCTTGTCGCCGTGAATGACCTCGCCCTCGATGGCGAAGGGACGGCCCAGAATGTGGGCGGCGCGGCCCATGTCCCCGGCCTTCAAGGCCTCGCGCACGGCACTGGATGACAGCTTCAGGCCGGACGCATCGTCGCGCCGCTCGCTGACCGAGACCGAGAACGCCATCTGCTCGCCATGGCGACGCAGGCCCTCGGGCGAACCGGACCGGCCCTTGCCATAGGTGAAGTCAAAGCCGACGGCGGCATGGGCGATGCCCAGGCCCTGGAACAGGACGCGTCGGGCGAATTCCTCGTCGCTCATGGCCGCCATCTCGGCGTCAAAGGGGATCAGATAGAGGCGCTCGACCCCCAGGGGCTCCAGCGCCCGGGCCATCTGGTCCGGCGTCATCAGACGGAACGGCGCGGCATCTGGCTGGAACAGGCGGCGGGGATGAGGGTCAAAGCTTACAACACCCAGCGGCACGCCCAGATGCCGGGCCGCCTCGCGTGCTGAGGCAATGACGGCCTGATGCCCTCGGTGAACCCCGTCAAAGGCTCCCACGGCAACGGCTGCTCCGCGCAGGTCGGGCGACAGGTCGCGCCAGCCGCGGATTACCTGAATCCCCATCTACACCCGTCCTTTCGGGCTTAGCGGGCAGCAGGTTTGCGACGACGCGGCACACGGACCACGGCCAGACCATCCATGATCAGCTTGTCGTCGACAAAGCCTTCGCATTTCAGCTGAGCCCGAGCGGCTTCATGCTCCAGTTCAACGACCGTGATGCGGATGCGCACGTCATCGCCGATACGGACCGGAAAATGGAACTCCAGCGTTTGCGAGATGTAGATGGACCCCGCGCCCGGCAGGATGGTCCCGACCACAGCTGAGCCAAAGGCGGCGCTGAGCAGGCCATGGGCGATGCGGCCACGATAGGCGGTCTTGGCCGCAAAGGCCTCGTCCAGGTGGACCGGATTGAAGTCGTCCGAAGCCTCGGCGAACAGGCGGATGCGCTCTTCACTGACGTGGACAATTTTCTCGGCGGCCATGCCGACGTGGAGTTCGTCGAGGATGTAGCCGCCCGACGGATGCTGTGAAACGAGTTCAACCATAAGGGGGCCTTTAAGCCAGACGCGAGGAAATGGCGAGCCTCACCAGACCAGATCCAGGGTGGCATAGCGCGCGTGAGTGCCTTCTGCGGCCAAGAGGCGCCCGGCCCCGGCTGGATCCAGCGCCCCTTCGGCATCATGGGCGGCATCGCCATGAATCCCCTGGGCGACGAAAAGGCAGTCCAGATCCTGTTGGTTCGCACCCAGAACATCCGTCACGACCCCGTCACCGATACACAGGACGCGCGAACGCTCGACGGGACGGCCCATCAGGGCCTCGGCCTCCTTCAGGGCCAACTCATAGATAGGCGCATAGGGCTTGCCGGCCATCACCACCTTGCCACCCATGGTTTCATACAGGTCGGCGATCGCCCCGCCGCAATAGATGATGGTGTCGCCCCGGCGAACGATGCGATCCGGGTTGGCGCAGATCAGCTCAAGGCCTCGCTCCACCGCCGGGACCAGGCGCTCGCGATAGTCCTCGGGTGTTTCGGTCGTGTCGTCATAGGGCCCGGTGACAGAAAGGAAGCCCGCCTCATCGGCAGCAACGACCGTGGTCAGGCCCAGACCTTCGTACAGCACCGAATCGCGGTCGGGCCCAATGATCCAGGCCGGGCCCGGAGCCCGCTTGGCCAGTTCAGCACGCGTGGCATCGCCCGAGGTGACAAAGGCCTTCCAGCTGCTGCGCGGCACGTGCAGTGCATCCAGCTGGCTGATCACGTCGCTGGAGGGACGCGGCGAGTTGGAAACCAGGACGACATGGCCGCCCTTCTCGTTGAAGCGGGTCAGCGCCTCACAGGCGGCAGGCCAGGATTCGCGGCCATTGTGGATGACGCCCCAGACGTCACACAGCAGGATGTCATAGTCGTCGGCAATGGCCGACAGGTGAGGCAGGGCAACAGGCAGGGTCATGGGGGCGTTATAGCCGCCACTGCAGCGGGGGAAAGTCACTGAGGCGGCAATCGAGACTGCTTTTGCCTCTTCGCCCCCGCTTCCCTTCCTGCTAACTCCCGATCGACATGAAGATTACCCGCCACGCCTACGTCGCCTACGGCCTTGCCCTGGTCGTTATTGTGCTGGACCAGCTGACCAAGCTGCTGGTGCTGAATGCCATTGGCATCGAGCCTGTTTCAGCCATCCGCGATGGGACCCATATTGCCGAGGTCCTGCCGCCCATCTTCAACCTGACCTATGTCCTGAACACGGGGGTCAGCTTTGGCTTGTTCGGCGGCGGTGCCGGGCGCTGGGTGCTCAGCGTCTTCTCCATCGTCGTCGCCATAGCTCTGGCAGTCTGGGCGTTGCGGACCCATCGGGGCCTGCTGGTGGCGGCGATCGGCCTGATCATGGGCGGCGCTATCGGAAATGTGATCGATCGTATCCGCTTTGGCGGCGTGGTGGATTTCCTGGACTTCTCGGGGACCGGCGTCTTTCCCTGGATCTTCAACATCGCCGACAGCGGGATCACGGTTGGCGTGGTGCTGCTTATCCTCGACAGCTTTCTGTCCGAACGCCGCTCGACTGTTGGCGTGGCCACTGAAAAGTCGTAATCACCCTCTCTGAACTATCGTCCCGAGCCTGCGCCACAGGGCGCGCCTCCCGGAGCCGAGCTGACCCTATGACTATCCGTAGTGCCGCTACCCTGGCCGTCATCGCCACCGCCGTTGTGGGCCTTGGTGCCTGTTCGAGCGTGAAACAGAGCATCGGCCTTTCCAAGGTCGTGCCGGACGAGTTCCTGACCGTGTCGACGGCCCCGCTGTCGGTTCCGCCCGAGTATGGCCTGACCCCGCCGTCGCCGGGCCAGCCGCGTCCGCAGGAACTAGCCCCCGAAAGCGCCGCCCGTCAGATTCTGCTGGGCCAGCGCCAGGCTGTGACCCGCACCCTGGGCGAGCAGGCCCTGGCCAGCCAGGCCGGTGCCGACCGCGCCGACCCCCTGGCCCGCTTTGTGGTCGATGACGAGTTTGGCGATCTCGCCCACAAGGAACAGTCCTGGGCGGACCGCGTCATGTTCTGGCGCAAGAATGACGCCGCCACCCAGGCCCCAACCCAGACTATGGGTCCCGATGGAGCCCGTACTGTCGATGTAACCACCGAGCACGAGCGCCTGCAGGCTCTCACCGGCGGCCGCGAAGGCATCACCATCGTCCCGCGCCAGGATAACCGTCGCTTCAAGCTGCCGGGCCTCTAGGGCTCCAGCGCCAACAAGCCTCAAAGGGCGCGGCTTTTCGCAGGCCGCGCCTTTTTCGTGCGCCATTCGCGCCTGAAGACAGCGGATTGCCCGCCCCTGCGGTCGGGCCTAGGCTGCGCCGTCATTTGCTTTATCTGCCGGAGTTTCCATGATCGACAGCGACGTTCGCGCCACCATCGCGGCCATCGCCCTGGCCCATGCCACGGACAAGGCGATCAGCGGACTGTTCGACCACAGCCAGAACCGACTGGCCAAGGTGACCGCGGTCTTTGACGGCCTGGCCTTTGACGGACTGGACCTGGCGCGCCGGGCCAAGCTGTCCGGCACCTTGCCCGACATCTATGACCATGGCCGCTCCGGCTATATCCACCTGTCGCCGACGGGGGATCGCTACACCGTCTATGACCACAAGAGCGGCACCCACGCCTATGTGGTGGTCGCGGGCGAAACGGCCTCGCTCTATGACAACGACGCCGCGACCTGGAGCCAGTACAGCCTCAAGCCGGTCGAGGGTCTCGCCGCCTTCTGATCAGGCCGGGGCGGTGCCGGGCACCGGGTCCTGCAATACCCGCGGCAGCTTGAAGGTGATGGTCTCGCGCGCGCCGTCATCCTCGCTGATGGTCACGTCGAAGCGCTGGCGCACGGCCTCGATCAGGCCCTCGACCAGGGGCTCGGGGGCCGAGGCCCCGGCGGTGACGCCCAGGATATCAACGCCGTCGAACCAGTCCCAGTCCACGTCCGAGGCATCATCCACCAGGCGGGCAGCGCGGGCCCCCGCCTTCAGCGCCACATCGACCAGCCGGGCCGAGTTCGACGAGTTCTTTGACCCCACCACCAGCACCAGGTCACAACCCGCGCCCAAGGTCTTGACCGCATCCTGACGGTTGGTCGTGGCGTAGCAGATGTCTTCCTTGTGCGGATCGGGCAACTCGGGGAAGCGGCGCTTCAACGTAGCCAGGATGTCGGCGGTATCGTCCACCGACAGCGTGGTCTGGGTCGCATAGGCCAGGGGCGCATCGCCGGGGCGCTCGAAACGCTCGGCGTCTTCAACCGTCTCGACCAGGCTGATGGCGTCACTGGGCAGTTGACCCATGGTGCCCACAACCTCGGGGTGACCCGCGTGGCCGATCAGGATGATGTGGCGTCCGGCGCGGAAGTTACGCTCGGCCTCGACATGGACCTTGGACACCAGGGGGCAGGTGGCGTCGAGGTAGAGCATCTGGCGCGCCTTGGCCGTGGCGGGTACCGACTTGGGCACGCCGTGGGCCGAGAAGACCACCGGACGATCGTCCGGGCATTCGTCCAGTTCCTTGACGAAGACAGCCCCCATGGCTTTCAACCGTTCGACCACGTGGCGGTTGTGCACGATCTCATGGCGCACATAGACCGGGGCCCCGAACTTCTCGATGGCGCGCTCGACGATCTGGATGGCGCGATCCACCCCGGCACAGAAGCCGCGCGGCGTGGCCAGACGCACTTTCAGCGGGCGGATTTCGGTCAGGGCAGGCGTCGGAGAGGCGTTCATGGACAGAAACCTAGTCGTTTGATCGCCTAATCGCCACTGGGGGAATGGTCGCGTTTGCCGCGCCTCGCTTTAGCCGCTATCACCGGTAAGCGTGGCATGGTTGGATATCCAGCCGTTCTGTGCTCCCTATCGACTGCCGGAAGATTGATGATGCGTCGCGTCCTGACCGCCCTTGCTGCACTCAGCCTTGCTGCCACGCTGGTTCCCGAGGTCGCCTCTGCACAGGCTGGCCGTCCCGGCGGACCGCAATCGGGACAGGCCCCGGATCAGGGTACCTCGTCGCGGGCGCGCGAAGTGCGCATCGCCCCGCTCAGCCGCCGCGCCAATGCCGGTCCCTGCCCCTATGTGAAGGTGCTCTACGATGCCGCCCGCTTTGTAGAGATGGCAGACTTCACCCGCCCCACGGTGGCCGGTGTCGGCTTTACCGGCGAGATCGAGGGGATTTCGGCGGACTGCGTCTATCGCGAGGATGACCCCATCCGCCTGGACATGAACATCCTGTTCAACCTGGGCCGTGGAGCCTCGGCCCAGGGCGATGCCCGCACCTATCGCTACTGGGTGGCCGTGACCGAGCGCAACAGCGCTGTCCTGGCCAAGGAGTATTTTGACCTGCCGGTCGACTTCGCCGGCCAGGCCACGACCTCGGTCGAACAGGGCCAGACCATCGTCATCCCGCGTGCTGATGCCACCACCAGCGGCGGTGTCTTTGAAGTCCTGATCGGCTTTGAGGTTACCCCCGAGATGGCCGAGTTCAATCGCTCGGGCAGCCGTTTCCGCATCACCGCTGGCCAGAACGACTAAGAATAATGACCGACCTCAAAACTGTACTCAGCGAAGCGGTCGCCACCGCCTTCGCCGCCGAAGGCGTGGACGCAGCCCTTGCCCGCGTCACCCCTTCGGACCGCCCCGATCTCGCCGACTTCCAGTCCAATGGCGCGCTGGCTGCAGCCAAGGCGCTGAAAGCCAACCCGCGTGAGTTGGCCGCCAAGGTCGTCGCACACCTTGAAGGCCATCCAGCCCTGTCGGCGGTCGAGATCGCCGGTCCCGGCTTCATCAATATGAAGCTGTCCGATACGGCCCTGTCGCAGCGTGCGGGCCAAGTTGCCGCCGACGCCGACAAGGCCGGTGCCGCAGGCGTGGCCGACGCCCGCAAGGTTGTGATCGACTACGGCGGCCCGAACGTCGCCAAACCAATGCATGTCGGCCACCTGCGCTCGTCCATCATCGGTGAAAGCCTGAAGCGCATCTTCCGCTTCCGTGGCGACGAAGTGATCGGCGACGCTCACTTCGGCGACTGGGGCTTCCAGATGGGCCTGCTGATCACCGCCTGCGGCGACGAGGGCCTTGCCGACGCCTTCATGGCCGAGGGCGATGGCCCCTTCCCCGCCGAATCCCCCGTCTCGCTGGAAGACCTCGAACGCCTGTATCCACAGGCTGCCGCCAAGGCCAAGGAAGACCCCGCTTTCCGCGACCGCGCCCGCAAGGCGACCGCAGAACTGCAAGGCGGCCGACCCGGCTACCGCGCCCTGTGGCAGCATTTCGTGGCCGTCAGCCGGACCGCCCTGACTCGCGAGTTCGGGGCGCTGGACGTCACCTTCGACCTGTGGAACGGCGAATCCGACGCCGATCCCGTCATGGAAGAAATGATCGCAGACCTAAAGGTCAAATCCCTTCTGGTCGAGGATGCGGGCGCGCAGGTCGTCCACGTCGCGCGCGAGGGCGAAACCCGCAAAAAGAAGCTTGATGACGGTTCGGTCATTGAGGTGCCTTCGCCGCCGCCGCTGCTGGTTATCTCGTCGGAAGGTTCGGCCATGTATGGCACGACGGACCTTGCCACCATTCTGGACCGCAAGAAGTCGATTGCGCCGGACCTGATCCTGTATGTCGTGGACGAGCGTCAGGCCGAGCATTTCGAGCAGGTGTTCCGCGTCTCGTATCTGGCCGGTTACGCGCCTGAAAAGTCGCTGGAGCACCTTGGCTTCGGCACCATGAACGGCACCGACGGCAAGCCCTTCAAGACCCGCGCCGGCGGCGTGCTGAAACTGCACGACCTGATCACCATGACCACCGACAAGGCGCGCGAGCGTCTTAAGGATGCGAAACTGGGTGATGACCTGCCGGAAGCCGAGTTCGAGGACATCGCGCACAAGGTCGCCATCGCCGCGCTGAAATTCGCCGACCTGTCGAACGCGCGCACCACCTCCTACGTCTTTGACCTCGACCGCTTCACCAGCTTCGAAGGAAAGACCGGCCCCTATCTGCTGTATCAGGCAGTGCGCATCAAATCCCTGCTACGCAAGGCCGACGATCAAGGTGCCGAGCAAGGCGCGATCGTCATCGCCGAACAGGCCGAACGCGATCTGGCCCTGAC
>DLIT01000152.1:0-8530 GCA_002483865.1 Brevundimonas sp. UBA7635 | reverse complement strand
GCCTATCGCGTGGCGCAGAGCTTCTCGAAATTCTATGCGGCCTGTCCGGTTCTGGCTCCTGGGCATGAGGCCACCCGTGGCTCGCGCCTCAGCCTGTCGGCGGCTGCCCTCCTGCAGCTGGAAACCGCGCTCACCCTGCTGGGCATCCAGACACCTGAGCGGATGTAACGGGCATCACCCCCAAAAAAAGCCAGGCCGGAAGCCGCAGGGTTTCCGGCCTTTTTCCTATCCGCACAGGGTCAGGGTCAGGCAGCGTCTGTGCGGATCGGCATTTCCTCGGGGGCCGGGTCTTCGATCTCGATCTCCGGAATATCGGGGTCACCCTCCGGCACCGACTCGTCCGGCAGGTCCAGGGGCACGGGTGCGTCCCGCTTCGGATCGCGGAAGGGGTCGGTCGGATTGGGGTTGGTCTGGGTCATTTACGCCTCCAGGTCGGTTGGTCGGAAGATCGGCCATGGAAAAAGCCGGAAGCCTGAGCCTCCGGCCCTTCCTGTGAAGTCTCGCAGGATCAGCCGCCGGTTACGGCTTGTTCTGCCAGTCCGGGTCGCGACGGCTGTAGGCGTCAGCTTCAGAGCTAGGTTCTTGGGTGCCCTGCCGATACTGGTTGATGATCTGTTCGCGGCCCTGGGCCAGAGTTGGATCAGTCTGGGCCTCGAACCGGGCCTGGGCCGGATCAGGGCTCTGCTGCATGTCGATCTGATTGTGGCGAGCCGGCTCATCCAGGGGACTGTCCAAGATTTCATCCTGGCGAGCAAAAGAGCGCCCTTCCTGTTGCATCGATGCATCCTGGTTTTGGCCTGGCTGTTGCTGGAAGGCTTCCCCTACCCCCGGATGGTGCGACCGACGCTGGGCCGAGGTATGCTCCGGATTGGCATCGCCCGACATGCCCGGGCGGATAAAGTTAGGCTCATTCTGATTGGTCATTGGGACGTTCCTCTCGCTGTCCCCCCGTCCCAGGGTTAACGACCCCTTAGGCCCCCCGTTCCTCCACCCAAGCTTGCAAAATTGTCGCGTGCGACACCGACTGTTCCCTTGGGATGACGGCTGGCCAGCAGAACCAGAGCCGAGCAGGTCCTGGAGGGTCAGCTTCGACCAAGCTCCATCAGTCAGGCTGATAGATCGCACGGATGGGTTGGGTTAAGGTCGAGCATGACCGACACCCACCGCGACGTTTCTTCATCCGACCTCGACACCTTCATTGCCCGCTTGCCCAAGGCTGAGTTGCATCTGCACATCGAAGGCAGTCTTGAGCCGGAACTGATGTTCGAACTGGCCCAGCGCAACAATGTCGCCATCCCCTACGACAGTGTAGAGGCCGTGCGCGCTGCCTATGACTTCTCGAACCTGCAAGACTTCCTCGATATCTACTATGCGGGCGCGCAGGTGCTGCTGACCCGTCAGGATTTCGAGGACCTCACCTTCGCCTATTTTAAGCGCGTCGCTGCCGATAACGTGCGTCACGCCGAGATATTCTTTGACCCGCAGACCCACACCGACCGCGGCGTCTCGTTCCAGACTGTGGTCGAAGGCATCATTGCCGGCATGAAGCGCGCCGAGGACGAGCTGGATGTCACCTCGGGCCTGATCCTCAGCTTCCTGCGCCACCTGTCCGAAGAAGCCGCCTTCGAGACTCTGGACAGGGCCAGGCCGTACCTCGACCGTTTCATCGGTGTTGGGCTCGATAGTTCGGAAGTCGGCCACCCGCCGTCGAAGTTCGAGCGTGTCTTTGCCGCCTGCCGCGAGTTGGGTCTAAAAATCTGCTGCCACGCCGGTGAGGAAGGCCCGCCCGCCTATGTCCACGAGGCCCTGGACCTGCTGAAGATCGACCGCATGGACCACGGCAACCGCTCGATGGAAGACGAGGCGCTGGTCGCCCGTTTGGCTGCCGAACAGATGACCCTGACCGTCTGCCCGCTGTCGAACCTGAAGCTGTGCGTGGTCAAGGACCTGAAGGACCACCCGATCCCGTCCATGCTGGCCAGGGGACTGCACGTCACCCTGAACTCGGACGACCCGTCCTATTTCGGCGGCTATGTGAACGACAACTACATCCAGCTGGCCAAGGCCGTCGGCCTGACCCGCGAACAGGTCATCCAGATAGCCCGCAACTCGTTCGAGGGCAGCTTCCTTCCGGACGACAAAAAGGCCGGGTATCTGGCCGAGATCGACGCCTACGTCGCGGCGAACTGATCAAGCAAAACCCGCCAGAAATGGGGGGCTTTTCTGCCCCCCGATCGCTGCTGCGGAGCGTCGGAGGATGACGGCTGTTGTGCTCTCGTTATCCCCCGGCCTGCTCGGGAGATCCAGCCCGCCTCAGCCCAAAGAAGTACGGCAGCGGCAGTCCGCGCATGTCCATGACACCCAGCGCCATGCTGTCATTCACCTTCCTGAACAGGTCGATGATCGGCAGGTCGTCATAGATCATGGCGGTGGTGACGGTGCCGCGATGCTCGACCCTTCGCAGGCGAGCGGCGGGGGCGTCGGTTTCCAATTCCCCGCGCCGCTCATACGCCTTGCCCTGTGAAGGCTTGCCCATAAAACGGCCCGGCTGGACGATGAAGGTGCCGCCTTGTCCGTCGTCGAAGATCAGCGGATAGACGTCATCGGCGCTATCGAACCGCTTGCCGCGCCAACCCGTCGCCTCCAGCGCACCGTCCAGAGGGTGACCGGTCGGAAAGGGTGAGCCTTCCCAATATCCGCGCATGAAGTCAGGCGTTGTCGGTTCCAGCGCATCGAAAATAGCCCAGGCTTCGTCGGTCGAAACCTTGCCCTTGGCCAGAGCGGTCTCGAAATCGGTCATGTTTCACTCTCCAGCATCAGAAGAACGGGTTTGACGGTGCGACCCGCCTCCATATCCGCGACCGCCTCGTTAATGGCTTCAAACGGATAGAAACGCAGCAGGCGCTCGTACGGGAAAAGCCCGCATCGGTGCAGGTCGATCAGACGCGGAATGAAGGTCTGCGGATCGGCATCCCCTTCGATGGCACCCACCAGACGCCGCCCCATCAGCAGATGACCCATATCGACGGCGACCCTTGCCCCACGCGGCGGCAAGCCCAGCATGACCGCCGTGCCGCCGGCACCCAGCGCGTCAAAGGCCGACTGAAGCACAGCGGACGAACCGACGCATTCCACCGCCGCATCCACTCCGCCACGGCTGGCCCTGCGGATGGTTTTCACCAGGTCGGGCTGATCGCCTCTCAGCGCCCGATCGGCACCCAGTTCGACCGCAAGGTCCAGCCGTCCGTCGTCCAGATCGACGGCGATCACCTGTCCCGCACCTGCCGCCTTGGCTGCCATGATCGCAGCCAATCCAACAGCACCCGCGCCGAACACAGCGATCGACTGGCCCGCCTGAAGGTCCAGCGTGTTCAGCACCGCCCCCGCCCCCGTCTGGAAGCCACAGCCCAGCGGCCCGAGGTTTCTGAGCGGCAGGTCAGCAGGCACCTTCACCACATTGCGCGCATCGGCAATGGCATGGCGCGCAAAGGATGACTGGCTGAAAAAGGCGCTGGAGATGCCCTGCCCGTCCATTCGGATGGAGGCCGTTCCGTCAGGCCTTGCCCCTGCAAAGTTTCCGGTAAAGGCCTGTGCACAATAGGCCGGACGCTGGCGGCGGCAGTTGGCGCAATCGCGGCAGGCGAAATAGCTCAAAACCACCGGATCGCCGACCGACAAGCCGGTTACCGCCTCGCCTGTCGCCACCACCATGCCCGCGCCCTCATGTCCCAGGACGGCAGGCAGGGGAAAGTTCGCCGCCCCGTCGCGATGGGCGATGTCGGTATGGCAGATGCCGGTGGCCTCGATACAGACCCGCACTTCGGTCGGTTGCAGAGCCTCCAGTTCGACCTCGCGCAGCACAAAGGGCGCGCCTGTCGCCTCCGTTACCGCCGCAATCGTCCGCATTTGCCGCCCCGTTCAACCCACCCCACGGTGCAGCCTGCGTGTGCACGGGCCTAGCTATCGGACATGACAGGGTGGGTCAGCGTAGCGCCACGCCCAATGCGGCAAAACTCTTGCGCGCGGCCTGAGCCGTTTCGTTTTCAATGGCGCGAGTGGCCTCTTCGATCACCTCGGCTTTGAAGCCTTCGCGAACGGCGTCCTCGGCGGTAAAGCGGACGCAGTAGTCGTAGGCCAGGCCGCAGATGAACACTCGTTTCACGCCGAGATCGCGCAGCAGACCCGCCAGCCCCGTCGGGGTCTGGTGGTCGTTCTCGAAGAAGGCCGAATAGGAATCGACCGCCGCATTGGCCCCCTTGCGGATGATGGCGGCGGCGCGCTGGATGGTGGGGGCGACGTCGGGATGGAAGTCTGCACCCGTGCTGCCCTGGATGCAGTGGTCGGGCCATAGCATCTGCGGGCCGTAGGCGACCTCGACCTGGGTGAACGGCACCGCGCCTTCGTGGTTGGAGGCAAAGCTGATCTGGTCCGGCGTATGCCAGTCCTGCGACACGATCACGGTTTTGAACCGCGCGGCGATATCGTTGATCAGGGGCATGATCGAAGCCCCGCCAGATACGGCCAAGGCCCCGCCCTCGCAGAAGTCATTCTGCGGATCGACCACGATCAGGGCATCAAGGTCGGTCACTTCAAAGGCGGGGATGGTCATGGGATCAGACTCCGCAGGTGCGGGCAATTTCCTCGATCTCGTTGGCCGAGCCAAGGATGACCGGCACACGCTGGTGCAGCTGGGTCGGGATGACATCGAGGATGGCATTGCGCCCATCCGTCGTCGACTTGCCGCCCGCCTGTTCGACGAGGAAGCTCATCGGATTGCCTTCGTACATCAGGCGCAGCTTGCCCGGCTTGTTCGGCTCGCGTCTGTCCCACGGATACAGGAATACGCCGCCGCGCATCATGATGCGGTGGACATCCGCCACCATGGCGGCGACCCAGCGCATGTTGAAGTTCTTGCCGCGATGGCCCTCGGCACCGGCAAGGCAACCGGCGACGTATTTCTGCACGCCCTCAGCCCAGTGGCGCTGGTTCGACATGTTGATGGCGAATTCCTTGGTATCGGGCGTGACCCTGATCTCGGGATGGGTCAGCAGCCACTGGCCGTCCAGCGACAGGGTGAAACCGGCCACGCCCGATCCCGTGGTCAGCACCAGCATGGTCTGGCCGCCATACAGCACATAGCCCGCCGCCAGTTGCTTGCGGCCGTCCTGAAGGAAGCTGTCGTCGGTGATGTCGCCCTCGGGCGCAGCCAGAACCGAGAAGATGGTGCCGACCGGCGCGTTGATGTCGATATTGGACGAGCCGTCCAGCGGGTCGAACAGGACCAGATACTTGCCACCGTCATGGGTTGCGGGCTGGCAGTTGTCCATTTCCTCGGACGCCACACCTGCTACCAGAGGCGAGGCCAGCAACTGCTCGGTCAGGATGTCATTGGAAATAACGTCCAGCTTCTTCTGCTCTTCGTCCTGCACATTCACATTGCCCGACGCGCCCAGGGCTCCGGCCAGAGCCCCGCCCGAAACCACCTTGCGGATATCAATGCCGGCGGCAGCAATCAGGATGAGAAGCTCGGACAGGCCCGTCTCGACGGCCTGCTGGGCCAGATGATCCTTAAGGGTGGAACGGTCAGTCATGGTCGTATCCTGAGCGAAAGGGCGTTTTTACATCGTTCTTGGCCAATGCCGCGCGCGGGGACAAGCGTGGGTATGAAAAAGACGCCTTGCCGCCTGATCGCGTCTAACAAGAGCGTGCACTTTCCCGACATCATCTTGACTTGCCCCCTGAGTCGATGCCTTAGGTCAGCCACTCTCGCGGGAGAGATCGGCGGTTGCGGTGCAGTCGTCGGAGCCGAAGGCGCAACCGCCCCGGAAACGCTCAGGCAAAAGGACCGCGCGGGAACTAGAACGCTGGAAAGTCGCCGCTGGGGCTCACCCCAGGGCGCGCCGAAGGAGCAAGGCTGCCACCCCTCCCCCTGGGCGGCCGGAATCTCTCAGGCATCAGGGACAGCGGGGGCGCGTACGGCAAGGCCTTTGCCGTGGGAACGCGACTCCGGAGTGTGCCATGAGCGACGAGACCCTTAAAACCACGCCCCTGAACGCGGCGCATCGTGCACTGGGTGCGCGCATGGTCGGCTTTGGCGGCTACGACATGCCGGTGCAGTACGAAGGTGTTTTGGCCGAGCACAAGTGGACACGCGAACACGCCGGTCTGTTCGATGTCTCGCACATGGGCCAGGCCCGCATCACTGGTGCCGACGCCATCGCCCAGTTTGAACGCTTCGTGCCGGGCGATTATCAGATCCTGAAAGACGGCAAACAGAAATATTCCCTGCTGCTGAATGACGAAGGCGGCATCATGGACGACCTGATGGCGGGCAAGCCCGACCACAACGGTCTCTATGTGGTGGTCAATGCGGGCAACAAGGACGCCGATTTTGCGCACCTGAACGCCGGCCTGACCGGCGACGCCAGGCTTGAGCGTCTCGACGACCGCGCCCTTCTGGCGATCCAGGGCCCGGAAGCCATTGAGGTCATGATGAAGCATGAGCCAGCCCTGGCCGAGATGAGCTTCATGGACGTGGCCGTGCTCAAGATGTTTGACACCGACGTCATCATCTCGCGCTCCGGCTATACGGGCGAGGATGGCTTCGAAATCTCGATGCCGAACGCCGAGGCCGAGCGCATCTGGAACCTGCTGCTGCAAGATGAGCGCGTGAAGCCGATCGGTCTGGGCGCGCGCGACAGCCTTCGCCTTGAAGCCGGACTGCCACTGCACGGGCATGATCTGGACGCCACTGTTTCTCCGGTCGAGGCCGATCTGGCCTTTGCCGTCTCGAAATCCCGCAAGGAGGCCGCTAACTTCCCCGGTAGCCAGCGCATCCTGAAAGAGCTGGCCGAGGGTCCGAGCCGCAAGCGCGTGAACCTGATCATCAAGGAGGGCGCTCCGGCCCGCGAGGGTGCCGAGATCGCCGACAAGGACGGCAATGTCATCGGCGTCGTCACCTCGGGTGGCCCCTCGCCTTCGACCGGCACCAAGATCGCCATCGGCTTCGTGCCGCCGGCCTTTACCGAAATCGGCACCGAGCTTCAGGTGCTGGTGCGGGGCCGTCCGGCCGCTGCAGAGGTTGTGGCCAGCCCGTTCGTGCCCACCCGTTACTACCGCAAACCCAAGGCTTAAAGCCGCACAGTCTTCGTCATCCTCGGCACAGGGCCGAGGATGACGCTTTAAAATCTAGGAGGGACCATCCCATGAAATTCACCAAGGATCACGAGTGGGTCTCGCTGGACGGCGATATTGCGACCGTCGGCATTTCGGCCCACGCGGCTGAAGCCCTCGGCGACGTCGTCTTCGTCGAGACCCCGCAGGTCGGCAAGACCTTCACCAAGGGCGACAGTTTCGCCGTAGTGGAATCGGTCAAGGCTGCCTCGGACATCTATGCCCCCGTCTCGGGCGAAGTCGTCGAAGCCAACGACGCCCTCGCCGACGCACCGGAAACCGTGAACGCCTCGCCCGAAGGCGAAGGCTGGTTCGCCAGGATCAAGGTGTCGGATGTCTCGCAACTGGACGGCCTGATGGACAAGGCGGCCTACGACGCCTTCCTGGCCACTCTCTAAGGTCACACCCCCTAGTCCGCTCATCCCCGCGGAAGCGGGGACCCAGCCTTGGGCCCAAGCAGCGGCGTTTGATCTCACTCTGGATCCCTGCTTCCGCAGGGTTGAGCGGATAGAAAAATGCGTTACCTCCCCCTGACCGCCGATGATCGTGAGGCCATGCTGGCCGCGATCGGAGCCAAGTCGATCGATGACCTGTTTGTAGATGTGCCGCAAAGCGCACGTTTGAGTGCCCCTGTGGACCTGCCGCGCGTGGCGGGCGAACTGGAAGTCGAGCGCGCCCTGTCGGCCATGGCGGCCAGGAACAAGACCGCCGGCTCGGTTCCGTTCTTCTGCGGCGCGGGTGCCTATAAGCACCACGTTCCCGCGACCGTGGACCACGTGATCCAGCGTTCCGAGTTCCTGACCTCCTACACGCCGTATCAGCCGGAAATCGCCCAAGGCACTCTGCAATACCTGTATGAGTTCCAGACCCAGGTTGCGAATCTGACAGGTATGCCGGTTGCCAATGCCTCGCTGTATGACGGCTCGACCGCCATGGCCGAGGGCGTGCTGATGGCCACCCGCGTCACCCGCCGCAACAAGGCGGTGATCTCGGGCGGTGTTCACCCGCATTACGTCAAGGCAACCGAGACCGTGGTTCACGCCATGGGTGTCGAGACGCAAGTCTTGGCTCCGGCTGTCGACGCTGAAGCCGACGTCATTGCCCAGATCGGCCCTGACACAGCCTGCGTTGTCGTCCAGACCCCCAACGTCTTCGGTACGGCCACCGACGTGACCAAGATCGCCGAGGCTGCACAGGCCAATGGTGCGCTGCTGATCGTCGTCGTGACCGAAGCTGTGTCCATGGGACTGCTGAAATCGCCGGGCGAAATGGGTGCGGATATCGTCGCGGGTGAAGGCCAGTCGATCGGCAATGCCCTGAACTTTGGCGGCCCCTACATCGGCCTGTTCGCCACCCG
>DLIT01000085.1:2205-2779 GCA_002483865.1 Brevundimonas sp. UBA7635 | reverse complement strand
TCGATGTCGGGAACCGGGGCCTTCAGCGTGCGACGCATGGCCCTGAGCGGTCCGACCACGACGCGCTCATAGGCGCGGGCCATGTCGCAGGCGGCTTCCAGAGTTTCGTCGTCGGGACGGCGGCCCGAGATGGCATTCCACGCCCCCCACAGGAGTACCGGCACATTCTGCTCGTAGCGGTCCTGAAGGATCAGGCAGGCCTCGGCTACGTCCTTGCGGCCATAGGCGGTCACGGCCCAGCCCCAGAAGTCGCTCATTCGCCCTGATCCCCCTTCATGCCGTTCCAGCGGCGCACGGCAGACCAGTCGAAGCCAAACAGGTCAAGCGCGCGACCCACGGACTGATCGACCATGGTCTCAAGCGAGTCGGGGCGAGCGTAGAAGGCGGGCAGGGGCGGGGCGATGGTGGCACCCATCTCGGCCAGGGCGGTCATGGTGCGCAGGTGGCCCAGATGCAGCGGCGTCTCGCGTACCATCAGCACCAGCGGGCGACGTTCCTTGAGTACGACGTCGGCAGCCCGGGTCAGCAGGCTGGACGTCACGCCGGTAGCGATCTCGCTCATGGTCCGCACCGA
>DLIT01000085.1:0-1930 GCA_002483865.1 Brevundimonas sp. UBA7635 | reverse complement strand
GTCCATCAGAAGGGCGATGTCGGACGCGGGGTCACTGCAAAGTGATTCCACAGCCCGCTCCAAGGGGCATTCACTGTAGTGGTCCCTTAGACATGGAGGCGCAAGCCATGACCATTGAGGCGCGTATTCGCGAACTGGGTAACCGGCACCGGCACCTGGACGAGACAATCCAGCGGGAACTGCGAAGCCCATCTGCCGATCCTACTCACCTCAGGGAACTCAAGCAGCGAAAGCTGCGACTTAAGGAACAGATCACCAGCCTGGAAGTCCGGCCGCAATAGCCAGGCCGGCCTCCAGCCCAGACAAGAGAACGGCCCCGAGGATTGCTCTTCGGGGCCGTATTCTTTTTGGCCAGGGGCCGGTCGGTCTGGATCAGTCCGACTTGCCAAAGACGGACTCTGCCGTCGGCTCGGCCGAGGGGCGCACGCGCTCTTCGGGGACGAACTCTTCCTCGACCGCCTCGGGCTCGATGGCCTGCAGGGTGCCGCCGGCGGGGCCTTCCTTGGCCTTCTTGTCAGCGGCCTTGCGGACCACTTCGTCCAGCTGCAGCTGGCCGACCAGACCCAGGGTCACCGGGTCCACCGGCTTGATGTTGGCCGAGTTCCAGTGGGTGCGGTTGCGCACCGACTCGATGGTCGACTTGGTGGTGCCCAGCAGCTTGGCGATCTGGGCGTCGGTCACCTCGGGGTGGTTGCGGACGAACCAGGCGATGGCGTCGGGGCGATCCTGACGACGCGAGACCGGGGTATATTTCGGGCCCGTCTTGGTCGGCTTCAGCAGGTCGGCGTGACGGCTGACGACCGCCTTCATGCGGTAGTTGGAATCGGCCTGGGCCTTTTCCAGTTCCTCGCGGGTCAGCTGGCCGCCGGTGACGGGGTCAACGCCACGGATGTCGCGCGCCACATCGCCGTCGGCAATGCCGCGGACTTCCAGCGGGTGGAGGCCGCAGAAATCTGCAATCTGCTCAAAGGAGAGCGAGGTATTGTCCACCAGCCAGACCGCGGTGGCCTTGGGCATCAGAATGTCGGTCATGGGGCGTGCGTCCCGGTTTGTTTGCTTGAAAATCCAAGCGTTTGAAACGACGGCGCCCGACCTTTCGGCCGGGCGCGAACCCCATGTATAGGGGATTTCCCGTCAAAAGAAAATGATGCCTGTCACGACCATACAGCAACGGTTCATTGAGCCGGGTGTTTAACGAAAGCCAAGCGCCGCCCTGGCGAGGTTTTGAGAAGGACATGAGCCCCATGAAGAAGATCGCATTCGCCGCGGCAGGCCTCATGGTCGCAACCAGCGGCATGATGTTCGTCAACGTCAATCCGGCCGAGGCCCAGTCGCGTGGCGCGCCGCGTGGCAGCTATACCCAGTCGTGCTCGGGTGCCTATGTGAACCAGGGCCGCCTCTATGCCGACTGCCGCGACCGCTCGGGCCGGGTCCGCGAGACCTCGATCGAGCTGGCCCGCTGCAGCAGCAGTGACATCGGCAACGATAACGGCCTGCTGGTCTGCTACAACCATCGCGGCAGCTATGAGGACCGCAACCGTCCCGGCAGCAACGACCACAACCGTCCGGGCCAGGGCCATCGTCCGGGCCAGGGTGGCAGCTGGGGCAATGACGCGATCACCGTCTATCGCGATGCCAACTATCGCGGCCAGTCGATGACTTTCCGGGGCGATGTGTCGAACCTTCGCAGCAGCGGCATGAACGATGCCATCAGCTCGATCCGCCTGGGTCGCGGCAACTGGGAGGTCTGCACCGACGCCAACTTCCGCGGTGACTGCCGGATCATCCGCAGCGATCAGCGCGACCTGGCCCGCAGCGGCCTGAACGACAAGATCTCGTCCCTGCGGCCCGCGCGCCGCGGTGGCTATCGCTAAACAGGAAACGGGAGGCCGCTGGCCTCCCGTTTTTTTTGTGCGTCAGGGGATCAGGA
>DLIT01000047.1:12446-14710 GCA_002483865.1 Brevundimonas sp. UBA7635 | reverse complement strand
AGCCAGCCGCCCAGCAGGCCGATCAGGAGGCCGCCCAGCAGGTTGACACCGAAGGTGGCCCACGGCCACACCCCTTGCCCCATAAGCCGCATAGCGGCCAGGCCCACGCCATAACGCGCCACCGCCCCCAGGGCACCGCCCATTGCTACGAGCAAGATTTGCTTCATCGCGTGGCCATATCGCTTTTGACGGCCGTTGCGAAGGGACGAGCCAGTATCTGCCCGCTGCCTCCGGCAGCCCTTAAGGGGTCGTGATCAGGCCCACCCGCCGCTATAGGCGGTAGCCGATGGATTCGATCACGCTGCGGGCGTTATAGGCCTCGCGTCGGTCAGACATTGCGCCGCGTCCCATGACGATTTCCAGGGTGGTCGAGGTTGCCGAAGGACCACTCAGGTTCAGACCAAGTCCGACGCCGACGCCGGATGAGGACCAGCCGCCGTAGCGACTGCTGCCAGCACCGATGGACACACTGGGCTGAACCCCGCCTGCGCTGTCGGGGCGACCGTCGACCCAGCGCTGGGTAACCTCGAACCAGTCATAACCTTGCTCGAGCGTCAGCTGGGCCGCGCGATAGAGGGCCCGGTCGGCCACGGGGCCAGGCGCGCCGACGCCGCTATAGGTGACGCGGAAGCGGTCCTGTTCGATTTGCAGTTCGGAATAGCCCTGCCCCCGCGCCGTCATCTGGGGGCCATAAGGCGCAAGGCTGGCGCAGCTGGTCAGGACCAGGGCGGATGCCGCGATCAGGCTGATGGTCAGGCGTTTCATCGGACGATCTCCTTGTCATCCTAGCGCCGTAGGTCGGGCCCAGGTTCCGTCCGCCTGCTCTAAAGCCCGGCGGCGGCTTTCAGAGCCAGAAAATCCGCAGGTGGCGGGGCTTCCAGGGTCATCCGCTCATTGGTTTCGGGATGGGGAAAGGACAGCTTGGCGGCATGAAGCATGAGGCGGCCCGCCCCGCGACCGGCAAAGGTCAGGGCCCCGCCATAGCGGACATCGCCAACCAGGGCTCGTCCGATGTGGGCCATATGGACCCGAAGCTGGTGCATCCGGCCGGTTTCCGGCGAGAGCTCGACCAGGGCTCCGTCCTCGCTTGATGACAGGGTACGGTAGCCACTGACGGCACCCTGGGCACCGGGGGCATCGAAATCCACGACGCGCATATAGGACTCACGGCCGATTTCTTCGCGCCGCAGGGCCGCATTGATCCGACCGGACCTGGGTTCGGGAGCCGCCGCGATCAGGGCCAGATAGGTCTTCTGGAAGCGGCGCATCTGCATGGCCTTGCCCAGATAGCCGGCCGCCGGCTTGGTCTTTGCTGCCAGGATGACGCCCGAGGTATCGCGATCCAGCCGATGCACCAACTCGGGCCGCTTGCCGTTGGAGCGGGCGAAAGCCCACAGCAGGTCGTCGAGTGTATGGGCCTGGATGCGCCCGCCCTGACTGGACAGGCCCGACGGCTTGGAGAAGGCGATGATGTGCGCGTCCTCGTGGATCACCCATGAGCGGACGGCGGCGATGTCAGCATCGGACAGTTGAGCGGGTTGGCGAGCAGGTTTCACCGGGCTGGCTTTAGCCGAGGACGGCTGGGCCGTCACCCCACCGACAACCTGATCAAATCAGAACCAACCGCTTGGCCATACGCCAGGCGTAGAACCACTGGGCGACGGCCAGGGCGATGATGACATAGGGCATGAAGGCCATGGCCCCTTCGGCCTGAGGCACCGCGCCCACAAGGCCGAACTTCTGCACCAGATTACTGCCCACGGCCCCTGCCAGGGAAAAGGCATAGGCCGCCACAGCGGCACGGCGGCGCAGCAGGAGATAGAGGGCGGCGATAACCCCGCCACAGACCCCAACCGCCCACGGGACATACATCCACGTAGGCAGGCTCTGGAACCAGGCAATAGTCGCTTCGCTCATGCCAGCACTGCGCAGATATTCGGCCCCGCGGGTGATCGTCATGACCAAATCAAATGTGCCGAACCCGTTCCACAGCAGGGAGAGCGCCCCGACCAGCCACAGGTGCCACGGAGTCTTCTGGCGTCTTTCAATCCCGGCCATCAGTCCCTCCCAAGACTTTTGATAACGGCAGCATCGCGATCACTGGCGGCCCCAGTCGTCATCTTCATCTGAAGGGCGCGCGGCCGAAGCTTGAGAACGTGCGCGCATCTGGGCCCAATGTTCAAGCCGCTTTTTGACCTTCTCCTCATGGCCCTCGCCCTTGGGCTTGTAGAAGGTGCGGCGCTCCATTTCGTCGGGGAAGAAGT
>DLIT01000047.1:7771-12387 GCA_002483865.1 Brevundimonas sp. UBA7635 | reverse complement strand
ACCGACTTGGGCGCGGTGGCCAGATGGACCACGGCCTGGGCCAGGGCCAGCTCGCCCTCGGGGCTGCCCAGGAAGTCATAGGTGTCCTTGGCCGCATTGGCGACCAGGATGGAAAGCGGGTCGGCCTGACCGATGTCCTCGACCGCCATGCGGACGATGCGGCGGGCCAGATACAGCGGATCCTCGCCCCCGTTCAGCATCCGCGCCAGCCAGTAGAGGGCGGCGTCGGGATCGGAGCCGCGCACCGACTTATGCAGGGCCGAGATGAGGTTGTAATGCTCCTCACGCGACTTGTCGTAGGCCGGAGCGCGCTTTTGCAGGATGCCCGCCAGCCCCTGAACATCGAGCGGCTCAACCTCGCTCAGGTCGAACAGGACCTCGGACATGGTCAGCAGGTAGCGGCCGTCGCCATCGGCCAAAGCCAGCATGGCCTGGCGCGCCTCGGGCGTCAGCGGCAGGGGCTTTTCCATCAGGGCCTCGGCCCGGTCCAGCAGCAGGTCGAGCGCGGCGTCGTCGAGGCGCTTCAGCACATAGACCTGAGAGCGGGACAGCAGGGCCCCGTTCAGCTCAAAGCTGGGGTTCTCGGTCGTGGCCCCGACCAGGGTGACGATGCCCTCTTCGACAAAGGGCAGGAAGCTGTCCTGCTGGGCGCGGTTGAAGCGGTGGATTTCGTCAACGAACAGAAGGGTTTGCTGGCCGGCCGCACGCCGCATCCGCGCGGCCTCGAAGGCCTTCTTCAGGTCAGCGACGCCCGAGAAGACCGCGCTGATCGACTGGTATTCATAGCCCGCCGCCCGGGCCAGCAGGCGGGCAATGGTCGTCTTGCCGGTGCCGGGCGGGCCCCACAGGATCATGGAGCCCAGGCGCCCTGCCTCGATCATCCGCCGGATCGGGCCGCCCTCACCCAGCAGGTGATCCTGGCCCACCACCTGGTCCAGGGCCTGGGGCCGCAGGCGGTCGGCAAGCGGCGCGCCGGGAGGATGGATGCCGGAGGCTTCGAACAGGTCAGTCATGGGGCCAAGCCCTAAGGGATAGCCCCACCGGTTTCATCCTTTTTCCCGAGCGTGCACACGCGCACCCGGCGGAAAAAAACACAGTCTCATCTGTCTTATCTGTCTCATCTGGCCGGGATGGCCCGGATTTCGGGACAGAGGCGACCAGATCAGGGCAGTCGACCATTCAGGCGGCGGCCTCCACGCAGGATGGTGATCTCGGACCCACGCTGGGCGCGGGACAGTGCGGCGAGGGATGTGGTGGCTCGACCGTCGATCTGCAAGATCACGTCGTTGGGGCGCAGGCCGATGCGAGCCGGAATGCTGCCGCGCTGCAGGCCGGTGACGATGATCCCCGTGGCAAAGGGATCGGCCCCCAGGCGATCCGCCAGGGCCGGGTTTAGGGCCACGCCCTGCAAGCCGGCAAACACCCCCTGATCGACCATGGCACCCTTGACGTCTGCATTGCCCGGCAGGGTGTCGACGCGGACATTGACCGTCTGCTGGCGGCCATCGCGCAGCAGGGTAACGGCCACGGTCTCGTTGTTGGCCTTGGTGCCGATACGGAAGTTCAGGCCGCCCTGGTCATTGACCTCGGCCCCGTCGATGGCGGTGATGACGTCGCCCAGCTCGATCCCGGCGCGGGCTGCCGGTCCCTGGGCATAAACGTCGGTGACGACGATGCCTTGCGGGCGTGGCAGGCCAAGGCTGCGCGCCGCATCAGAGGTCATGGCATCGCCCTTGACCCCGATCCACTGGCGCACGACCGACTTCTCGCCGCCGACCGCCGAATCCACCACGCGGCGCACCATGGTGGCCGGGACCGCAAAGCCCACGCCGCTGGACGAGCCCGAGCGCGAGAAGATGGCGGTGTTAATGCCGATCAGGTCCCCGTCCATGTCGACCAGGGCCCCGCCCGAGTTGCCGGGGTTGATGGGGGCGTCGGTCTGGATGAAGGAGCCGGAATCGGTGATGCCCGTCTCGGTCCGGTTCAGGGCCGAGATGATGCCATTGGTCACGGTCTGGCCCACGCCGAACGGGTTGCCGATGGCTAGGACCAGGTCGCCCACCAGCTGTTCTTCCTGGTCGTCGATCCGCAGGACCGGCAGGTCACCATCCAGGTTTTCAAGTTGAAGCACGGCGATGTCCGAGCGCTCGTCCGCCAGCAGAACCTTGGCGGCATATTCGCGGCGGTCATTCAGGGTCACGCGAATCTGCTGCATCCCCTGGATGACGTGGTTGTTGGTCACGACAATGCCGTCCGGGCGCACGATCACGCCCGAGCCGACCGAGCCGGTCTGGCGCTGGCCCGGCAGGCCCCAGAAGGGGTCGCGATACTGCTGCACGCCCCGGGCGGCGATATTGACCACGGCGGGGGCCGCCTGCTGGACCACGGGGGCGAAGCTGGACTTCATCTCCAGGGCCGTGCGCGGCACTTCGCGCGGCTGTTCGGAAAAGACCCCTTCCTGAGCATTGGTCGCCTGGGGCTGGCCACAGGCCGAGAGCAGGAGGGCAGCGGCAATCGCCAGTCTTGAGGTCTTCATCGCTTTGCAGTCTCGTTCAGTGCGGCCTCGTCGCCGAGGCAGGTGTCTTGCCTATAGCGCAACGGCTTTTGGTCAGGATCAAGGCCAAAAAGCCAAGGTCGGGCCAGGAGCCCACTGCGCTGTCAAACGGCGCGGCTCTCGGCCCGTTCCGCGCGGCGGGCGGTCATCCAGCCGATAACTCCGCCAAGGGCCAGGACCGTCGCCGCAAGATAGAAGGCCAGGCCCGGATTAGGTGCCCAGGCCCCCGGCTCTACCGAGCGCGAATAGACCCAGCCGAAAAAGAGCGGTGAGGCGACGCCGGCGATGGAGGCCACGCTCATGTTCGCCCCCTGAAGCTGCCCCTGCTCGCTCTCGCTGACGCGGCAGGTCATCAGGGACTGCATTGTAGGCATGGCCAGACCCCACAGGGCATTGGGCAGCATGGCGATGATAAAGGCCACGCCGGTCGGTGCCCACCCCATCATGGCCACGCCGATCGCGCCGCCGAACAGACCAAAGACCATGGTGGCCCGATCACCGAAACGGCGCGCCGCCGGTCCAACGACGAATCCCTGAACGACCATGTCGAGCACACCGACAAGAGCCAGGAGCAACCCCACCTGCCATGGTCCCCAGCCATAGCGCAGGCCCGCATAGAGGACGAAAACCGCCGAAAAGACGTGGTGGGCGAAGTAGAGCAGGAAGTTCACCACGGCCAGGCCAACAAGTTCGGCGTGACGTTTCAGCAGGATCATGGCTCCGACCGGATTGGCGCGGTGCCAGCTGAAGGCCATCCGCTTCTCGGGAGCCAGGCTCTCGGGCAGGATGAACATGCCATAGAGGAAGGCCAGGCCCGACAGGCCACCGGCCACCCAGAAGGGCACCCGCGGTCCATACTCGCCCAGGAAGCCGCCGAGCACCGGGCCCAGGACGAAGCCGCCCGAAAAGGCCGCGCCGATCAGGCCATAGGCCCGCGCCCGTTTCTCGGGCTCGGTGATGTCCGCCATATAGGCATAGATGGTGGTGAAGCTGGACGAGGTGATGCCAGCCAGCAGGCGTCCGGCGGCCAGCCACCACAGGTTGGGGGCCAGGGCCATCAGCACATAGTCCGCCGCCAGGCCCGCGCAGCTGATCAGGATGACGGGCCTGCGCCCATACTGGTCCGACAGCGAGCCGATGACCGGCGAGGCCAGGAACTGCATCCCCGCCCACAGGGCCACGAACAGGCCGTTCAGCAGCCCCGCCTGGGCATTGGAGCCGACAAAGTCCTCGATCAGGCGCGGCAGGACGGGGATGACGATCCCCATGGCCACAATGTCCAGCACCGCCGTCACCAGGATGAAGGCGATGGCGGCGCGCCGGACCTTGGGCGGATGTGCGGACATGGGATTCCTGGAGGGAGCTCGTCCTCGACCGGGATCGAGGACGCGATCCTACCTCAGGCCTAGCGGACCGTCACCGGCAAGGTGTCCTCGGGGCGACCGTCGCCCCTGGGCACCTCGATGCCTAGCAGGCGGCCCAGCAGGGGCTGGACATCGACGCTGTCCAGCTCGGCGAGCTGGCGGCCCTGAACCACGCCAGGACCGTGGGCGATGAATACGGCGGCCATCTGCGGCGACTGGTTGTCATAGCCGTGTGCCCCGCCCGGGCGGGTGACAGGGCGGGCGCGGGTGGCCAGCAGCCAGCCCGGTTCGGAAGCGCAGACGATGTCGGAGACACGCGGATTGCTGCCCAGGACTAAGCGGGCCGGGATCTCGTCCTTCTTCCAGCAATCCAGGTGTGGGCGCGAGCCCAGCAGGCCAGCCTCGACCTCGGCCTCGCGGCCCGGCACGACGTTCAGGAAGCTGACCGCGCCGGAATAGACGATCTGAACCGCCGCCGGGTCGATCAGGTCATCCAGGACCGTGACGCGGTCCGGCGAGGTGGCGGCCATGCCGTGGTCAGAGACGATGATCAGAACCGTGTTGTCATAGAGGCCGCGCTTCTTCAGCCCCTCGACCAGACGACCGATCGAGGCATCGACGGTACGCAGCGCCTCGGCGGTCTGGGGCGCGTCCGGGCCAAAGCGGTGGCCCTGGGTGTCAACGATGTCGAAATAGAG
>DLIT01000047.1:0-7696 GCA_002483865.1 Brevundimonas sp. UBA7635 | reverse complement strand
GGGCGCACGCCGCGGATCTCGGCCTCGGAGCCGGGCCAGAACATGGTGCCGGTCCTGATGCCCGCGCGCTCGGCCGTCACCCAGATCGGCTCGCCCTGGTCCCACCAGCGGCGGTCGGTCACGGCCTGTTTGTTGCCAAGGGAAAAGCGGCCCAGCTCGGCATCGACCATGTTGTTGCCCACGATCCCGTGGTGGTCCGGGTGCAGGCCCGTGACCAGGGTATAGTGGTTGGGAAAGGTCACACTGGGGAAGGAGGGGCGCATGGGGCCAGATGCCCCCGCAGCGGCGAGCCCGGCAAGGACAGGAGTGTGGCCCCGGTTCAGGTAGTCGGCGCGAAAACCGTCAATGGAGACCAGGATGACATTGGGCCGGGCCGCAGCCGGGGCCTGGACCTCGGCCTGCGCGAGGGCGGTCAGATCCGGGGCCGTGGCAGCCGCGCAGGCCGTCATCATCAGGGCCAGGGACACGCTGGCAGACAGGCGCAGAAGGCGGGACATCATTGGGTTACTCCGAAGCAGCTTCGGACGGATTGCCTAAACTTAATCTGTAACACTCAGAAGACGGCTTGTGCGCTTATCCCCATCCGTCCAGTCTCCTTGGATGGACACGGTTATTCAGACTCATAACTTGACGCGGACCTACGGGACGGTGCGGGCTCTGGACGGTCTGGACCTGAGCATTCCGCGCGGCGGGGTCTATGGCGTCCTGGGACCCAATGGCGCAGGCAAGTCGACGCTGTTCCGCATCCTGCTGGGCCTGATCCGTCCCAGTGAGGGTGAGGTGCAGGTGCTGGGCCACCCGACCGGGAACCCGGCGGTGATGCGGCGGATGGGCTCGATGATCGAGACCCCGCGCTTTCCGCCGTACATGACGGCGCGCCAGGTCCTGGAATGGCTGGCCCTGGCCCATGGCATGGACCGGGATATCAGGACGGGAGAATGGCTGGAGCGGGTCGGCCTTTCCCAGGCAGCGGACCGCAAGGTGCGCGGCTTTTCCGTCGGCATGATGCAGAGGCTGGGCGTGGCGGCGGCCCTGATGACCCGGCCCGACCTGGTGATCCTGGATGAGCCGACCAGCGGCATGGACCCGCCGGGCATCCAGGAAATGCGCAGCCTGATCCGCAGCCTGGCCGATGACGATGGCGTCACCATCATCCTGGCCAGCCACCAGCTGTTGGAGGTGCAGCGCGTCTGCGACCGCGTGGCCATCCTGAACCGGGGCCGCCTGGCGGCCGAGGGTCGGGTCAGCGACCTGATAGCGGGCGGCGAGCGCTTGCGCCTGTCCGCCACGCCCCTGGCCCGGGTCCTGGCCGTGCTGGGCGAGCGGGGCCAGATGGACGGCGATGCGGTCCTGGCCAGCATTCCCCGCGCCGAGGGCCCCGCCCTGCTGCGCGCCCTGATCGAACAGGGCGTCGAGATTGACGAGGCCCGCTGGGTTGGGACCGACCTAGAGGCCGTCTTCATGGCCCAGACGACGATGGAGGCGACCCATGCTGCCTGATGCCTTCCGGGCCGAGCTCTATCGGCTGTCGAAAAATCGCGTGACCCTGTTCTGGGCGGTGGCCTTTGTACCCCTGGCCTTCCTGATCGGCGGGCTGGCGGCCGGATTTTTCATTGTCGGCAAGACCAAGGAGATGGCGGCCGATCTGTCGGTCGGTGGCGAGATGGCCACGACAAACCTGGCAGACCCCCTGATGGCCCTGGCTGGCCAGGTCAGTAATGTCGCCACCCTGGCCTTCCTGATGATCGCTGCGGCCACCCTGTTTGCCGGTGACTACCGCTGGGAGACCTGGCGGCTGGTCATTGCGCGTAACAGCCGCGTCAATCTTGTGCTCGGCAAGCTGCTGACACTCGGTGTCATGATCATGGTGGCCAGCCTGGCCTTTCTGCTGGCGGGGATGATTATCCTGGTTGCGGTCGGGCTTTATGAAGCCTCGGGCCTGACCTTTGCGCCCACGGTGCAACAGTGGGGCCAGTTTGGCGGACTCTATCTGACAGGGATCGCGCGCCTGCTGCAGGTCATGGTGCTGGGGCTCCTGGCGGCGGTCGTGACCCGCTCGCTGATGGCGGCCCTGTTCGTGCCTATCGTCATCAGCATCGCCCAGGACTTTGCCGAAAAAATGCTGGGCTTCTTGGAGATCGCGCCAACGGACTGGCAGGCTGTCTTCCTGTCGCCAGGCCTGGCCGCGGAGCATCTGAAGCAGGCGATCAGCGTCGGCCTGCCACCCGCGCTTGGCGAGAGCCTGGTGCCGCTGTCCGTGGGCAGCCTGGCCCTGTGGATCGCGGTGCCCGTGGGCCTGTCGCTGCTGCTGTTCCAGCGTCAGGGCCTGTCCAAGGAATAGGCTGTCAGAGCGGCTTCTCCATGAAGACGTCCGCCCGGGCATAGGGGGTGTCCTGGGCGGGCAGATGGACGAAGCCAAAGCTTTCATAGAGCCGGATGGCGGGCGTCAGGACCGAGTTGGTCTCGATGTAGAGGCGACGGGCCCCTTGGGCGCGGGCGTAATCCTCAAGCGCTTGCAGGATACGCCGCGACAGGCCCCGGCCCCGTGCCGACGGCGTCACGGCCATCTTGGCCACCTCACAGGTCCCGTCCCCCATGGGCATCAGGGAGCCGCAGCCCAGGGCAAGACCTGCGGCGTCGACGGCCAGGACGATGTGCCCGCCCCGGTCCAGTACCTGCCCCTCAGGATCGCCCAGAACCTTGAGGTCCTTCGGCTCCAGGACAAAGCCCGCCTCCAGGATCCAGGCCGCGTTCAGGGCCTTCCAGGCGGCGGCATGGCGCGGGGAATAGGAAACAATGGCACAGGGGGAGGCGGACATGACTCCCTATTGCGCCGCTTTGCGTGCAGGGCAAGTCCAGCAGCGTCTTGTATTCACTAACTCTATCATCCTCCGACAAGCCGCGCAGCGGCGTAGATCGGGGGACCCAGCGGCACCGTAGGTGATCTTAAACCATAGGCTCTGCCTACCCTTTTCGCGCTATCGCGCGCCGCTGGGTCCTCCGGTCAAGCCGGAGGATGACGGTGCCAGAAAGACACGGCTTCCAGACCAACACTTAACGTAAACCGCCAAAGCAAAAGGGCGGCCGGATTGCTCCAGCCGCCCCTTTAAAACGTATCCAGTCCCTTGCGGGATCAGATCAGGCTTCTTCACCTTCGATGGCGAAGACCGGACCGGAGTCCAGGCCCTTGACCGAGGTGTCGCGGTCAACGAACTCGATGACAGCCATCGGGGCGTTGTCGCCGTGACGGAAGCCCGCCTTCATGATGCGGATGTAGCCGCCGTTACGCTCGGCATAGCGCGGAGCGAGAGTTTCAAACAGCTTGCCGACTTGCGGCACATCGCGAACGGCGCTGATGGCCTGACGACGAGCGTGCAGGTCGCCGCGCTTGGCGAGGGTGACCAGCTTTTCGACGAAGGGACGCAGTTCCTTGGCCTTGGGCAGGGTCGTGGTGATCTGCTCGTGCTTGATCAGCGAGGCAGCCATGTTGGCGAACATGGCCTGGCGGTGGCTGACCGTACGGCCGAGCTTACGATAGGCGGCGCCGTGGCGCATCGGGGTCTCTCCTACTCAACCCTGGTTTCCCTGCCCTGATCAGTTTGGCGGGCGGGACCTGGGGCCTCTCAATTTAACCGCCCCAACCGATCCATCTCGGGACCTGGGCGGAGGGGTTAATGATCAGATCTGGTCGTCGAACTTCTTGGCCAGATCTTCGATGTTTTCGGGCGGCCAGTTCGGGACGTCCATGCCGAGCGACAGACCCATCGTTGCGAGAACTTCCTTGATCTCGTTCAGCGACTTGCGGCCGAAGTTCGGGGTGCGAAGCATTTCGCCCTCGGTCTTCTGGATCAGGTCGCCGATATAGACGATGTTGTCGTTCTTCAGGCAGTTGGCCGAACGGACCGACAGCTCCAGCTCGTCGACCTTCTTGAGCAGGGCCGGGTTGAAGGGCAGGTCGGGCTTGCCGTCCGATGCCTCGACAGCCTTGGTCGGCTCCTCGAAGGTGATGAAGATCTGCAGCTGGTCTTGCAGGATGCGCGCGGCATAGGCCACGGCGTCAACCGGCGAGACGGCACCATTGGTTTCAACTTCCAGGATCAGCTTGTCGTAATCCATCGACTGACCCTGACGGGTCGGCTCGACGCGATAGGCAACGCGCTTGACCGGGGAGTACAGGGCGTCAACGGCGATCAGGCCGATCGGCGCATCTTCCGGACGGTTGAACTCAGCAGCCACATAGCCCTTGCCGTTCTGGACGGTCAGTTCCATGCGGATCGAAGCGCCGTCATCCAGGGTGCAGATGACGTGATCGGGGTTCAGGACCTCGATGTCAGCCGGAGCTTCGATCTGGCCAGCGGTGACAACGCCGGGCCCCGTGGCGCGCAGGCTCATGCGCTTGGGACCTTCAGCGTGCAGGCGCAAAGCCAGTTGCTTGATGTTCAGGACGATATCGACCACGTCTTCGCGCACGCCTTCCAGCGACGAGAACTCGTGGACAACACCGTCGATTTGGATGGCCGTGACTGCCGCGCCTTGAAGCGAGGACAGCAGAACGCGACGAAGCGCGTTGCCGAGCGTCACACCGAAACCGCGCTCAAGAGGCTCAGCGACCAGGCGCGCCTTGCGCAGCGGGTCAGAACCAGACTCGACTTGCGGCTTCTCGGGACGGATCAGCTCTTGCCAGTTTCTTTCGATCATAGAGTCCCTCGAACGGGTTTCGCCGGCTCCAGGCTCTCACGTTCAGAGCAGAAGAAACCGGCGGGAAAAGGGGTAGTCGGCGGCTTAGACGCGGCGGCGCTTGGGCGGACGGCAACCATTGTGCGGCATCGGAGTGACGTCGCGGATGGTCGTGATCGTCAGACCGACGGCCTGCAGGGCGCGCAGTGCCGATTCACGGCCCGAACCCGGACCCGAAACGTTCACTTCCAGCGTCTTCACGCCGTGCTCTTGCGCCTTCTTGCCAGCATCTTCGGCAGCCATCTGGGCAGCATACGGGGTCGACTTCCGCGAACCCTTGAAGCCCATGTGACCAGCCGACGACCAGGAGATAGCGTTGCCCTGGGCATCCGTGATCGTGATCATGGTGTTGTTGAAAGAGGCGTTCACGTGGGCAACGCCCGACGTGATGTTCTTGCGTTCGCGGCGCTTAACGCGACCCGGTTCCTTAGCCATAGATCAGGCCTCTCTCTTACTTCTTCTTGCCGGCGATGGCTTTGGCTGGACCCTTACGGGTACGAGCATTGGTGTGCGTGCGCTGACCGCGGACCGGCAGGCCCTTACGATGACGCAGGCCGCGGTAGCAGGCCAGGTCCATCAGACGCTTGATGTTCATCGAGGTTTCGCGACGCAGGTCACCCTCGACGGTGTGGTCCTTGTCGATCGTTTCGCGGATCTGCAGGATCTCGGCGTCGGTCAGTTGGTTCACACGACGAGCAGGCTCGATGCCCACCTTCGCGGTGATTTCCTTGGCGGCGTGCGCGCCAATGCCATGGATGTACTGAAGCGCGATTTCGACGCGCTTGTTGGTCGGAATGTTGACGCCAGCGATACGGGCCACGAGAATCTCCAGATACGCGTTAACAGACGCAGAAACCGCTCCGGTCAACAGACCAGGAGCGTGTGCGCCCTTCGCGGAAGGTCGTCCTTATACAAGGGATTCTGTCCCCGTCAATGGCACGACCCATTATGAACAGTGCCAACAGGCTTCGGCACCGATCGGGCTGCCCGGCGGGGTGGGAGCTTTTGCACGGCCAACCTCTAAGGCTTGCTTAAGTTTTTCGCCGTCGGACAGGATTTCAGCCAGCCACAGATCGTGCGCGCGCTGTACCGGATCTGTTGCCCGCGAGGCCTTCAGACGGTGTGCGAGCGTATCCAGTCGGTCACGAATCTGGCCCGCCGAGGTCGTCGACAGGGCCTTCGACGTCGTCAGACCAGCCAGGGTGAGGACAGTGCGCGCCTGAACCCGGCGTGCGGGCTCGGCCAGACGGCCCTGGGCGTGCCGAAAGGCGGCATTGATGACCAAATCGGCAAGCTCGCCCACGGTCATGAAGGCCGGGTCACGCCGGGACTGATCGGTCAGCCGCTCCAACCGGGCCGGCGCAAAGATGTTTTCCAAGGTAACATCTGCGGCCACTTCGGCCGCCACGCCCGCGTCAAAGCCCCTGCCCTGCCGCGTGGCGAAAAGCTCGATACCATGCTGCGGATCATTGTCACCCGACTGCTGGGCCTGGAGCAGGGCGATCAGTGAATCGGACAGGTCCAGTTCAGACGGCAGAAGGGTTGCCAGCAGGGCTTCGAGGGCCGCTTGCTGGGTGGCCGCAGCGACAGGCTGCGCTGCCTCCTGCCCCGCGCCATTGACCGGATAGGCATAGTTGCTGCCGCCGATCAGCTTGGCGACGGCATCCACCTGATAGCGATGATAGAGATAGATTGGCACCAGGCGACGGCGCAGGTCGTTGACGGCCGCGCCACGGGGCAGGTTGTCCAGGCCGAAGCGATCAAGGGCCACGCGGCGCACCTGCATCAGGTGCTGCAGCTCGGCCACAGGGTCGGCACCATTGTCCCACAGGCTGCCCCAGACCTGGCCATCATCGCCCATGCGCGCGTCCTCGTCCGCCACGAAGCGCCAGCGGGCGGCCCCTTCGCGCGCGCGCCGGTCCAGCTCAGCCGGATCCGCCGCGGCATAGAGCCAGTCGATGGCAAAGCGGTCCCAGGCGCCGATGCCCACGTCATAGGCATTATCGAAATGCACCTGGCCATCCCTCAGGGCCAGCTGCGGCACAGGATAGTCCATGACCGAGGCCCGGTCCTGGGTCGAGGCGGCGAAGTTGTGCTGCAGGCCGATGGCATGGCCGACCTCGTGCGCCGACAATTGCCGGATGCGGGCCAGGGCGATCTGCTGCGGGTCATTGGCGCTGCCGGTGCCGTTCTCGGCCGCGCCGACCAGGCCCTCGAAGATCAACATGTCCTGACGGATTCGCAGGCTGCCCAGAAGCACGCTGCCCTTGACGATCTCGCCCGTGCGCGGATCGACAACGCTCTGCCCATAAGACCAGCTGCGCGTCGCGCGGTTGACCCAGTTGATGACATTGTAGCGGGCATCCAGCGGGTCCACGCCCTCGGGCAGGACCTCTACGCGGTAGGCGTCGATGTAACCGGCCTGTTCAAAGGCCTCGGCCCACCACATGGCCCCTTCGACCAAGGCCGACCGGATAGGCTCGGGCGCGGCGCGGTCGACATAGAAGACGATCGGATTGACCACGGTCGAGCGCTCAGCCGTCGGATCCGTCTTGATCAGGCGGAAGCGATGGGCCAGGCGCGTGGCGATCGACTGGTCAAGCGGGGTCGAGAAGTCGGTGACGAGCGTGCTGAGCGCACCCGTGCGCGGATCGTGGGTGCGGCGCTCATAGCCCTCGTCTGGCAGGCGAATGAAGCTGTGGCGCACGGTGAAGGTCACGAGCCGCGAGTCGGGGGCGATCTGGCGCAGCACCGGCCCCGCGTTCTCGACCGCAAAGGTCAGGCGGCCTTCCAGCTCGATATTGTCGGGAAAGACCCTGGTCTGGGCCGGAGCGATCAGGGTCAGGTTATCCACAGGGCGCAGGGTGCCCTGCCCCGTGCGGGCCAGCATGGGGGCGATGCCGTGGGCGTCGCGCGTCACAAAGCCGGAGATGTCGATCAGGACGCTGCCGTCCGGGGC
>DLIT01000069.1 GCA_002483865.1 Brevundimonas sp. UBA7635 | reverse complement strand
CTAGGCCGCGCCTGTCGCGGTTTTAACTTGGCGGCTGGCCCCCTGCCGCGCTAGCCAGACCCCAAGGCGCGCCGGACGTCCGGGCGCGAGGGGAAGGTTACACCATGCGTTTTCGTCATCTGTCGGCATCGGCCGTCCTGGCCCTGGCCGTGCTCGGCACCGGTTTCGCGGCCCAGGCCAAAACCCCGGCCGCCCTGGCCCTGTCGGCTCAGGGCCAGGCCCTGTACCAGGCTGCCGAAAGCCTGGTCAGGACTTCCAACGCCGAACGGCTTGAGGTGCTGAAAGCGCATCTGGAGGCTGCGGGCCTGGCCTACAGCCTGCACACCTTTGAAGGCGGCACCCCGCGTACCGGTCCGATGGCGGGCACCAATATCGTCATCACCCTGGGCGAGGGGCCCTCGGACATCGTCATGACGGCCCACTATGACGCTGCGGTCCTGAGGGATGGCAGCTTCTCGCACGGGGTCGTGGACAATGCTGGCGGCACCCTGGCTGTGGTCGAGGTCGCTCGCGCCCTGAAAGGGCAGAACCTGAACCATCGCCTTGTTGTCGTCCTGACCGATCAGGAAGAACTGGGCCTGATCGGCGCGCGCAAGTGGCTTGAACAGGCCGACGCCCAACGCATTGCCGGCGTGGTCAATGTCGATGTCGCCGCCTATGGCCGCACGGTCATGTATGGCCTGAACAATGGCGAGGCCTCGACCGGCCTGGTCCGGATCCTGCGCCATCACTGCGCCGAGACGGCGACAGACTGTGAGGGTTTCCCTGTCTATCCACCCAGCGAGGATCGGGTCTTCTCGGCTGCGGGAATCCCGGTGTTGTCCCTGGGCGTCCAGACCCCGATCGGTGCCCGCCAGATGTGGCTGGCCTTCAATGGAGGCAAGGACAATGGCCTGCGCGAAGGTTTTGTCCCGGACGTCTTCCAGAACATCCACACCCACGAGGATCGTATCGACAAGCTCAAGGCCGATGATGTCCTGGGCTTTGCCGAATTCCTGCGCGGTCTCGTGAATTCGATCAGCCAGAACGCCGCTCGGTAGTTGCTGATGTTGACTAAGGCGGGCTAGAGCCCGACAAGTCGCAAACCCTTTTTCCAAAGCGGTCCCGTCGGAACCCGGCGGGGCCGCCTCTCATTTGCGGAGCTTGCCGTGTCTGGTCATTTGATGGGTGTCTATAATCGCGCGCCGCTGGAGGTGGAGCGTGGCCAGGGCATCCGACTGTGGTCAAGGGATGGGACTGAATATCTGGACTGCGTCTCGGGCATTTCGACCAATGCCCTGGGCCATGCCAATCCCAAGCTGGTGGAGGCCCTGAAGGTTCAGGCCGAGAAGCTGTGGCACGTCTCCAACATCTTCAAGATCCCTGGCCAGGACGCCCTGGCTGACGCCCTGTGCGCCAGGTCTTTCGCCGAGGTTGTCTTCTTTGCCAACTCCGGCACCGAGGCGGTGGAATGTGCGCTGAAGACGGCGCGCAAATATCACCACGCCAATGGCCAGCCCGAACGCATCGACATCTTTGGCTTTGACGGCTCGTTCCACGGCCGCACCTATGGCGGCATCAATGCGGCCGCCAACCCCAGCTATACCGAGGGCTTCGGCCCACCGATGCAGGGCTTCCACCAGCTGAAGTGGGGCGACAGGGACGCGCTGAGGGCCGCCTTTGAATCCCCGACCACGGCCGCCGTCATCCTCGAACCGGTCCAGGGCGAGGGCGGCTGTCGCGCCACCCCCGAAGAAGACCTGCGCTGGATGCGCGAGATGGCCGACACGCACGGCGTCCTGATCATCTTCGACGAGGTTCAATGCGGCATGGGCCGCACGGGCAAGCTCTGGGCCCACGAATGGGCCGGTATGACCCCGGACATCATGGCGGTGGCCAAGGCCCTGGGCGGCGGCTTCCCCATCGGTGCCTGCCTGGCCACGGCTGAGGCGGCCAAGGGCATGACCACGGGCGCGCACGGTTCAACCTTCGGCGGCAACCCGCTGGCCATGGCGGTCGGTCAGGCCGCCTTTGCCGAGGTGTCGTCCGAAGCCATCCTCCAGAACGTCAACGACGTGGCTGGCTATCTGAAGCAGCAACTGAACGGCCTGGCCGAGCAATATCCTGACGTCATCGTCGAGGTGCGTGGCAAGGGCCTGCTGACGGGCGTCAAGCTCAAGCCCAACAACCGCGACTTCATGGGCTGGGCGCGCGATGAAGCCCGCCTGCTGGTTGCCGGGGGTGGAGACAACCTGGTCCGTCTGCTGCCGCCGCTGAACATCACCCTCGATGAAGCCCGTGAAGCGGTCGAGAAGTTCGAAACCGCCTGCAAGTTCGCCCGGACCCAGCTGGCGACCTGAAGTTAGCCTGATTACGGAGACCTGAATGGTCCGCCACTTCCTCGACATCCATCGGCTTGATGCCGCTGACCTGCGCGCCATCCTGGACGACGCCCGCGCCCGCAAGCAGGCCCGCAAGGGCTGGCCCAGGGGCCGGGTTGATGCTGATGCCCCGGCCCGCGACCGCGTCCTGGCCATGATCTTTGAGAAGAACTCGACTCGCACGCGTTTCAGCTTTGACGCCGCCATCCGCCAGCTGGGCGGCCAGGGCATCATCGCCAATGCCTCGGACATGCAGCTGGGCCGTGGCGAGCCGATCGAGGATACCGCCCGCGTCCTGTCGCGCATGGTCGATGCCGTGATGATCCGCGCCAATGACCACGAGGATGTCGAGCGTTTCGCCCGCGTCTCGGACGTGCCGGTCATCAATGCCCTGACCAATCGGTCGCACCCATGCCAGATTCTGGCTGACCTGCTGACCATCGAGGAGCATCTGGGCACGGTCGAGGGCAAGACGATTGCCTGGGTCGGCGATGGCAACAACGTCTGCCACAGCTTCATGCACGCTGCGCCCAAGCTGGGCTTCAGGCTGCGCGTGGCCTGTCCGGCGGAATACCATCCCGACCTGCGCGATCTGGAGAAGGGCGGGGCCCATGTCTATCTGACGGCCGACCCGCGTGAGGCGGTGCAGGGTGCGGACGTCGTTGTCACCGATACCTGGGTCTCGATGGGCGACCAGGACTATGAGGCGCGTCTCGCGGCCTTTGAGCCCTATACGGTCGATGAGGCCCTGATGGCCGAGGCCAATGACGGAGCCGTCTTCCTGCACTGCCTGCCCGCCCACCGCGGCGAGGAAGTCACCGATGAGGTGATCGACGGCCCGCGCTCGCTGATCTGGGACGAGGCAGAAAACCGCATCCATGCCCAGAAGGCCGTTCTGGCCTGGTGTTTCGCCGGCTGAACTCACCGCAGCGGATGACAGGAAAAGGGGCGATGCCACGGCGGCACCGCCCCTTTGTTCTGGCCGTCTTCCCGATGGGTGCCGCCAGTCCACACCGTCATCCTCCGGCTTGACCAAAGGACCCGCGGCTCGCGCTAACGCGAAACGGAACAGAGCCTCATCTGCCCGCCAGGATCAGCCCAGGTTGACGTCCGTGACCCCGCCGGCATCGGGCGTGGAATGGGTCATATTGGCCTTGGCGATTTCATAGGCGAACTTGGCCAGGCCGCCGTCATTGACCCAGATGCGGCCGTCCTGGCCATCAAAGCGCAGCACGACCAGGTGCGGGTCTTCCTTGCCTTCGGGGTACCAGGCGGACAGGACCGGGTTCCAGTGCTTGTCGATGATGGCGCGATCGCGGCCCTGGATCGACAGCTGGCCATGGATACAGGCCCAGATCTTCTGGTCCTTGGAGGCATAGCAGAACATTGACGATTGCCCGCCCGTCGCCACATCGCGGGCCAGGTCCGTGTCATCGCGCGAAAAGAACCAGATGGTCCCGGTCTCGCCATCGCGAAACGCCGTCATCGGCTGCTGGTGATACCCCGGCCGGTCCAGACCCAGCAGGCCGGTATTGCTCTTTTCCAGGGCATCCCAGAACGCGTCTGCGGCCTCGGCGGGGGTCAGGTCCTTGCTCATGGTGTCTCTCCTTCAATGTCAGAAAGACAACCGGCGATGGCGCGGCCCGTTCCCTCACACTGTCGGGAAACTGCGACCGCCCAGAAGCGTGACGACATGGATTATCAGCAGAAAGGCCAGGGCCGCCGAGGCCAGCATCAGAAAGCGCCAGGGCATCATCCGCGGGCCCTTGTTCAGGTTGGGCGGCAGGGCTCCGCGCCAGCCTGACAGGACGGCGACAAACAGGCTGGCGGCCAATAGGGCAAGGGTCGAGTGCAGATCCATGCCTGCCAGTTGGTCGGCTGGCAGGGACTATTCAAGCGCGATCATCGGCTGGACTTCAAAAAATCCGGACTATGTCGACTCAACCAAGATGTTCAGTCGCGGTCTAAGGTATTTTTCTGCTCACAGACCCAGATATTGGGATTAACCAAAGATTTACACGCCTGAATCCGGGGGCTAGCTTCACCCTATGGGTCGGGAGACGAATCAGTGAGCGCAGCAGCCGCGCCATGGAGCGTAAAGGGCATCGATCCCAAGGCGCGAGAGATCGCGAAGGATCTTGCGCGTCGTTCAGGCATGACCCTGGGCGAATGGCTAAACTCCATGATCATGGATGAGCCCGAGGATGACGATCAGGTCGCGACCTTGCCGCGACGCTCGCCCATTCCTGATCCCTATGACCGTCGCAGTCGTTCGCGCCGTCTCGATGACGCCTATGCGGGACCGTCCATTGAAGTGATCGCCGACCGGCTGGAAGCCGCCGAACGTCGCTCGGCCGAGGCAATCCGATCTATTGAGTCAGCCGTCGCCGGTCTTGTTCGTCGTCTGGATGACCAGGAAGAGCAGCAGTCGACCCTGAACCGCCGCGTCAATACGGTGGCCGAGGAGTTGCGCGAGGGGCACCAGCGCCTGCGCCGTGTCGAGCAGGACACCCGCCCTGCGGTTCTGGAAGATCTGACCCTGGTCAGCCGTCGCCTGGATGAGGCGCAGAGCCAGACCCAGGCCGCGCTCAAGGCGCTGGAACGTTCATTCGCCTCACTGGACGACCGCGTACGCCAGTCCGAAAGCCACAGCCACAGCGAACCTTCGGCTACGCAGTCGGAATCGCGGTTCGAGCGTCTGGCCGAAACCCTGTCGCGTCAGGTCGAGGGCAACCGCATCGAGATGATGCGCCGCCTTGACGTGGTGGAAATCGAGAACCGCACTGAACGCATCGAGCGGGCCCTCAATGCCGTGACCGAACACAGCCGTCAGGCCGAGCAGAAGTCTGCGGCAGCGGTCGAGGCCATGGGGCGCGAGGTCATGCGTATCGCCCAGAACCTGGATGGCCGCATGGCGCGCGTCGAACAGGGTGGCCAGGCCGAGCAGATCGGCCAGGCCCTGCGCGAGAAGCTGGAGCGGGACCTTGAGCGCCACGCCCAGCAGATTGACCTGCGTCTGACCCGTTCGGACGATCATCATGCCCGCGCAATCGAGCGTCTGGGCGACGAAATCACGCGCATCTCGGATCGTCTCAGCGACCGGATCGCCACCTCCGAGCGTCGCTCGGCCGAGGCCCTCGATGACATCGGTCGGCGCCTGGCCGAACAGGCAGAACGGGTGGATAGCCGCCACCTGATGCACGGCGAACTGGCCGAGCGGATGCGCCAGAGCGAAGAACGCACTGCCAACCTTCTGGCCGAAGCGCGCGAGAATCTGAGCCAGCGCGGGCAGCGCAGTGCCGCCGCCGCGCTTGCAGGCCTGGGTGAGGTCGAAATTCCGCCCGCTCCGGTCATGCCAGCGGACGCCCTGGGCGGCCCGGCCGACCATTCGCCCTGGACACCTGCCGAGGCACCGCGCAACGACTGGCGGGCGGCGGCCTTTGGCGACGGGGGCGATATCTGGTCAGACGTTGATCTGGACGGACTGCTGGATGCGGCCCCCTTTCCCAGTCCTGCGGTCCCCACTGCGGTCGGGGCCGGCACCGACGCTGAAGGCGCGACAGAGGCTCCGCCGGTTTTCGCTGATCCGCTGGAAGCTGAACTGGGAGCCTGGGTCGAGGCGCGTACGCGCGAAGCCACCCCGAGCGGACCCTTCGGCAGCCTGGCAGAGCGCTCGGAATTCGGCCGTGTCGAGGCGGGCATCGAGCCGGATGAGGATGTTCGTGCCGAGACCGAGTGGGCGACCATTGAGGCCGAGATGGCCAAGCCGACGGCTTCACTCGACCAAGCCCCGGCGCAGGCCGTGGATCGGCCTCAACCGCTTGCATTCGACCCAACCTCCCAGCCGCTAGACGACCTGCTGGACCGCCCGCTGCGCGACGAGATGGCCCTTGGCGGGGCCGAGGCCGGGCCGCCGCATGATGTCCTGGATGGGCCTCTGTTTGATGACGCGGCCCCGGGCGGCGCTGACGACCTGATGATCGATCGTGACGCCCTGAGGACCGCCGCAGAAACCGGGCGACAGTCTACGCGAGAAGCCCTGGATGCGGCCCGCGCCGCCATGGTCGAGAGCGAGGCTCCTGCCAAGCAGGGCTTCAGCCTGAAACGGCGCGGTGGCAAGTCCAAGCTGCAGGAGCGGCTGGACAAGCAGGCCAAGGGTGAGGGAGGCGGCATCCGCAAGATCTTTGGTGCCTCCGCCCTGGCGGCGCTGATGGTCTGCGGCGGCTATGGTTTCCTGGAGCTGTCGAAACTGGCCGACAGCCAGGGTGCCGGGCCACAGCCGGCATCAGGCACCGATGGCGGATCAGCCGGTGGCACGTCGCCGATCGCCGCCCTGGCTCTGGCCGTGACGCCGACCGAGGCCACGCCCTCGGCCGACATTGCCGCGACCCAAGGCACCAGCCTGTTCGAGCGCGCGACCGAGCTGCTGGACAAGGGAGACGACAGCGGGGTTGAGGTCCTGCGCCGCGCGGCTGACCTGGGCCACGCCGGTGCGCAACTACGGCTGGCTGACCTCTATCAGTCCGGTAGCGCCAGCCTGGAGGCTGATCCAGTCGAGGCCCGCAACTGGGCGCGCCGGGCCGCCGCGGGCGGCGATGCCCGCGCCATGCACTATTATGCCATGCAGTTGTATGATGGCGCGGGTGGTCCCCAGAACCGCACGGCGGCCCTGGGCTGGCTGAAGCGAGCAGCCGAGGCGGGTCGGGTCGATAGCCAGTACAATGTGGCGCGTCTTTACGAGACCGGCGACACAGGCGTGGCCCGCAATCCGCTGGAGGCGTTCAAGTGGTACATGATCGCTGCCCGGCGCGGCGATCAGCAGGCGCTTGCCGCCGTGCAGCGCCTCACGCCCAATACGGATGCCGACACCCGTCGCAAGGCGCGCGAGGCTGCAGACGCTTTTAACGTCGATCCCCTCGGCTGACCGGTGTTCAGGGGCTGGCGGTTCGGCGCGGGCACGGCTAAGACCTGAAGTCTCATTGCCTTACCGGCGCTGACTTGGGTTTCTTTCCAGCCGAAGGCGCGTGTCGTGGATATTTACCTGCCGATCGCCGAAGTCTCGGTGAACTGGCCG
>DLIT01000006.1:41653-51247 GCA_002483865.1 Brevundimonas sp. UBA7635 | reverse complement strand
CCCGTGGCGACCGAGCCGGTAAAGCAGACCAGATCGACCTGTTCAATCAAGGCCTGACCAATGGTGCCATCGCCCAAAACAAAGCCGACGACCGACTTCAGTTCAGGCACTGCGTCCAAGGTCTTTAGCAGGGGTTCGACAAAACGCGGCGTGATTTCAGACGGTTTGATCAGAGCGGCTGAACCTGCCGCCAGCGCCGGAACGGCATCGATCAGGCTTAGCGTGACCGGGAAGTTCCAAGGCGAAATGAAGCCCGAAAGCCCATAGGGTACGGCCTGGTTCTGATATTTGACCGTCGAGATCAGTTGTGAATCAAGCACCGGACCGTGCAGGTCTTCCCCCAACATCTCCGGAGCCAGGGCGGCCCAGCGACGCAGGTTGCGTACCGCGCCGTCGACCTCAGTTTCCGACAAGAACCAGCGCCCGGTGTCTTGTGAAAGTGCCGTAATGATATCAAGGCGCTGGGCTTCGATCGCATCGGCCCATGCCAGTAGGGCCTTGATGCGCGCTGCCAGGCCCTGGGCTAGCCAGGCGGGCTGCGCTTGACGAAGCCGTTGGGCCGTTTGCTCAACCTCAGCCAAGGCGGCAGGCGTGAACACATAGTCCGCCTGCCCTGTTCTGGGATTGGTTGCGGTCATTTGCACCGCGCCATCGACAACAGTCATCATGCACCCCTCAATACGTCCTATTATTATAACAACAGGCTTTAGGGTGGCAACTGGCTATTACGTCTTTTCGTATTGCGTTGATTTTTGAGAGTCTTTCATTGCTTCAAACTCGTAGTTCAGCACACGTAACAAGCGAGTGACAAAGGCTTCGTCCCAAGCGAGGCGTTCGGCCTGAGCTGTGGCGTCAGGCTCAAATTTATCGAGGTTTTCGCGGTTCAGAAGATTATTCTGTTCCAGAAGACGCAATGTGCTGTCCAACTTCTCGTTGAGCGCAGATATCTGCCCGCCCATCGCCAAAATCATGCTCAACAGGCGATCGCAATCCGGATTTTCGAGAAAATAGGGGCGCGGACCAGAGGCAGCCCGAGCCGCTTGTTTTACACTATCTAGGTCAAGCATGTTTGGCTTTCTGTAAGCAGCGTCTATAATGACAGGATATTATGATGAACGAATCTGGCAGGCGCTGATCTCCGCTTGGGATGCCCTCCAAGATTGTCTGGAACCTCGATGCGCCCACATCCGCCGATCAATATCGACCCCAATGTGCGGTCGCCCCGCTATGCGCAGGTTTATGCCATTCTGCGCGACTGGATCCTGCAGGGTGTCTACGAAATAGGCGAGCGGGTGCCGTCCGAAAGCGAACTTTCCGAGATCTTCACTGTGTCGCGCATTACCGTGCGTTCGGCGGTCGAGATGCTGGAAAAGGAGGGCATGGTCGAGCGAATCCAGGGAAGAGGGACCTTCGTCAGCGGGGTTGCCGCCGATGCGCCCAACCGAGGCGATCTGTCCGAACTGGTTCGTCGCCTCCGTACCCTTGATGGACGCTCCAAGCTGGCCGGTCTGGTTATCACTACCGAACTGGCGGATGATCAGGTGGTACGGGACCTGCAGATCCAGCCGGGCGACAAGGTAGTTCATGCCTCCTATATCCGCGAACGGGATGGCGAGGCGATTGGTGTGACGGACATCTATATTCCGTCCAGCCTGAAGGTGGACATTACGCCGGAGGACCTGCACGGACCTTCGCCGATCCTTTTGGAATCCAAGGGGATAGGCATCTTGGGTGCGCACCAGTTTATCGGCGCGGCCTTGGCAGACAGCCAGCTTTCCAGCAAACTGAACGTGCCTGTGGGCTCGCCTCTGGTGCGCTTGAGCCTGCTGGTGCTGGCCGATGACAGCCAGCCGGTCGAATTGCTGCTGGCCTACTACCGCGCTGACAAATACATGCATCATGTCTTCCTCGCGTCACGCGGAACGCCGAGCCTGCCTCGTTGAGGGTGCCCACGCCACAGGATTACCCGTGGCGTGGTTCCTCAGCGACCATCGCCAGGACGTCTTCATAGGCCATGCCGGGCTCGGCAGCAGCACGTTCAAAATCAGCTTGAACCAGGCGCAGGACGCGACCCACAAAGGCTTGGCGTCGCGCTGAACGACGGGCTGCTTCTGGTCCATCTGGCAAGAAGGCTTCGACCGCATCAGGGGTGAAGGCCTGGCCTTGGCTGGCCACCTGGGTCAGGTTGTCCAACTTGTCGTGCAGGGTGCTGACCTCTGCAGCCAGGGCAATGACCATATTCAGCAGGCGCTCATGGTCGCGGTTTTCCAGCGAATAGACACGGCCGCCCTTGGACGCTTTTGGCAGGGGCTTGATCTGGCTCATTGGGCAGCTCCAGCTTTGCGAGCCCCATAGGCGAGCCAGCCGCCCAGCAGGGCACCGCTCTGGGTCGAGGTCATGACCTCAAAGACCTCGCTGGCCTCAAAGCCCGCACGCACAGCAGGGGCGATCAGGTCCATTTCGGCCAGGGTCGACCAGAAGGGCTCATTGTTGTGGGTGGCGTCCCAGTTGGTGAGGAACTGGTCAAAGGCATCGGTGCGTCGCACGGGCACTTCGATATGCAGCATGACTCCGCCGGGACGCAGTAGGCGATGGCATTCGGCCAGGATGGCCTCAAGCCCTATGCGCGAGGTTTCGTGCAGCAGGATATGAGAGACAACCAGATCAAAGGACCCTGCCTCATAAGATGTGCGCTCGGCATTGCCTTGTTGGAAATGAACTGCCTTGCCCAGGGCTTCTGCGCGGGCATGACCATAGCGTAGTGACGGCGCTGACAGATCTAGCGCATGGATCTCGGCTTCCGGGAAGGCGTCGCAATAGGGCAGGGTGGACAGACCAACCGTACAGCCCAGATCCAGAACCCTTTTTACCTCCAGATCAGGGAAGCGCTCCTTGATGAAGGCGGCTCCCACCTGGCCCTTGCCGTCATTCAGCGCCCCGTGCTTGCCCATGGAGAAGACAAACGAGCCCAAATCGCTGCGCGCACCGGACCACAGGTCATCCTGGGTCCGCTCAATGAAATAGGAGCCTGGTACACAGTGAATATCGACCTCGCCCTGATAAGCGGGCAGCGCAACACTGTCATCCAGTGACAGGGTGCCGAGGGTCTTGCCTCCTGTGATCTTGCGATAACGCTCGATCAGTTCTTCGTGCTGGCGTTCGCAGACGGTGGAAGTGACGTCGACATAATACTCCTGCTGGGCACGGCTGAGCGCGCTCCACCAACGATAGGAGTCATTGCCCGACATGGCCTCGCTGACCTCGCGCCATGCTTGCGGCGGACGGCCATGTTCTGCCTGCCAGGCGGGAGCGGCCTCTTGCTCATAGATCTTGGGTAGCGCCTCACGCAGGGGGCCGCGCACGGCTCCCTTCAAGGCCATGGCAAAATCCAGCCGGGCCTGCTCCTCAAAGTCAGGCATGGGCGACATAGAGTGGGGCAGGGGGCGGGGCGTACTCATCAGGAAGAAGCTCCCTCATTCATGGGTTGACCGCTTTCCTCGGCCAGACACAGCCAGAAATCGTCCTTGCGTTCACGGGTCAGCGGTACGGATGCGTGGACCCAGCCTGTCGGGTCTTCACGTCGGGCCGGGCTGGGGATGACATAGATCTTGCGATCCCACTCTGCCTTGACCTTGTCATAGTCGATTTCCCAGCCTGCTTCGATCATGCGAAACACCATATGGCGGAAGGTGGATTCCATCTCGTCTGACTTGACCAGGGCTTCTTCTCGGAAGCTGGTCGGGCCGATCTTGGGGCGGACGTGGCTGATGACATTGATGTCTTCGGTGATGGCATTCAGGCGCCCGTCGAGGCGTTCCTGATCGTGTTCCGGCTCAATCGCATAGTTGCGGGCCTGCAAGCCGAACTGGCGGGTATTGTAGGGGTCAATCGGGGTCGAAGCCGAGAAGGTGACCTGGCTCATGCCTGGACGGAAAGTGGGGTTGATGCGGTGGCATATGCCGACCACAGAATATTCCAACTCGACCGAGGTCTTCTCGCGCTCTTCCGACAACAGCTGACCCAGAATGCCCGATTTTTGCGAGGCCTTGGGTGCCGCGCGTTCACGTTGAACCTTGGTGCCATAGGCGGTGCGGACCAGAGGCGCATGGACAGCCTTGGGGCTGATACGGTTGCCAAAGGTGGAGTGGACAAAGGACAGGTGGGCTGTGTCCAGCGAGTTTTCTTCAAACTTCTGCCAATTGGCGTTGGCCTCAAACACCATGCGTGTGGTGCGCCAGCTGTCTGTCTGGTGATACTCGGGTAGCAGGCTGGGCACCGGGGGGCGCAGTTCTTCAGGCAGATCGCCAAGGAAGACCCAGACCAGGTCATACTGTTCGACCGTGGGATAGGAATCGATCTTGGTGCGACGTGGAATTACAGCGTCGTCGCCCATGGAAGGGATCTTGTCGCACTTGCCTTCGGCGGTAAATTGCCAGCCATGGAAGGGGCAGGCGACGTTGTCATCGACGCATTGACCGCGCGACAATGAAGCGCCGCGGTGAATGCAGACGTCAGAAAGACATGCCACCGACCCATCGCTGCGGCGATACAGGACGAAATCAAACCCCAGCATCCGGACGCCGAATGGCTTGCCCTGAACTATGTCGGAAGACACGGCTGCCACGTACCAGTTATTAATCAGCATAGACCATCCCACCCGGAAACATCATATTATCATGATGATATTGCATCATTATCATTTGCGCAATAACACTGCCTAGGTTTTGAAGGAGGGCTTTATGGCTGAAATCGGTCCGATGGTGCGTCACGATGGCACCTATGAGGTGGTTCCGCTACGTAAGGACAAGGTGGCTATCGGCATTGTCCAGACGCCGGTACGCGCAGTGGACGGCGATAATCCCGAGCCGGGGATCAAGGAAAATCTGGCCTACCTACTGAACGCCATCGACAAGGCCCAGCAGACGGGCGGTCGTTGCGACCTTTTGTGTTTCCACGAGTTTCCTTTGCACGGCTTTGCTCCGTGGGATCTGCAGCAATACCTGCGGGTCTCGCGCCATCCCGATGGTCCTGAGGTCGCCGCCATTGCCGCCAAGGCCAAGCAATATAACTGCTATATCGCCCTGGGCTGCCAGATGCTGGACGATGACTGGCCCGGCCACACCATGAATACCCAGTTGCTGATCGGCCCCGAGGGATTGATCGCCCGCCACTGGAAGCAGCGTAACATGCGGGGCATGTACCCGGGCGGCGAGCAGTTCACCACCACCATCTATGATGTGCTGGATCGCTATGTCGAAATGTATGGCTGGGATCGCGTCATCCCGGTCGAGCGCACTGACATCGGCAATATCTCGCTGTCCTCGGTCCAGTTCGAGCCAGAACTCTATCGCTGCATGGCTATGAAGGGGGCTGAGCTGATCCTGCGCACCGCTACGGGTGGTTGCGAGTGGGATGACATGCGCCTGACTGGCTATCACCACGGCGTCTTTGTCACCAGCGTCAACAACTCGATCGACGTTGAGCGCAGCAATCCCAACTACTTCGTCGAACAGGCCCCCAAGAATAACTGGGTCGGACGATCCTCCATCTTTGGTCCGCGTGGTGTGGTTCTGGCCGAGGCAAATGTCTTCGAGACCAAGCGACGGGCCGTGATCGACATGGCCGAATACCGTCAGTCGCACCGGATCCCTGACGTTCACTTCTCGCTCTACAAGCACGTCTACGAGCAGTATCGCGAGCGCCATGATCCCAATCTATGGCTGGAGCGAGTGCCGGAATCCAAGGCTGACGCCTTCAACTATCTTAAGGACAAGATGCGCTGGACCAGCTACTGGCAGGGCTGATTGTCATTCCGACAAAAAGAAAGGCCGGCTTGAAAGAGCCGGCCTTTTTCATGCCCTGGAGCGTGGAAACGAGCTAGATGCCGAGCCGTTCGATGGGCAGGCCTTCAATGCGACGCGGAAGGGTGATGGTCTTCTCGCGTGAGTAGAAGGCTTCGCAGGCGGCACCACCCTGGGCCCCGATGCCAGACTGTTTGTAGCCGCCAAAGGGAGCACGCATTTCTCGGACGACCGGAGTATTGATCCAGACAACCCCTGCTTCCAGCCGCTCCTGCGCTTCCATGGCCAGGGCCAGGTTTTGGGTCCAGACATAGGAAGCCAGACCAAAACGAGTGCCATTGGCCAGCTTGAAGGCTTCTTCAGCGTCCTTGAATCTTATAAAGACGGCAAAGGGCCCAAAAATCTCTTCCTGACAGACACCCAGGTCATTGGACGGGGCCTCAACGGCCAGGGGTTCGACGAAATAACCCCTATCCAGGCCTGCTGCCCTTTGGCCCCCGACCAGAGGTAGAGCCCCTTGAGCGACAGCCTCCTCAAAAAAGGTCAGCATCCGGTCGCGCTGTGCGGCCGTAGCTACGGGACCAAGCTGGGTCAGGGGGTCGAGCGGTGAGCCGATGCGGATCTTGCGTGCCCGTTCAACAAAGGCGGCAATAAAGCGGTCGGCAATGGTATCGTGGATCAGGATCCGCGAACCGGCTAGGCATTGTTGGCCATTATTGGCGTAGATGCTCACCAGGGCAGCATCGAGCGCGCGATCAAGATCGGCGCTGTCAAAGATGATATTGGCCGACTTGCCACCCAGTTCCATGGTTACGGGCTTGAGTTTCGCCCCTGCTGCCGCGGCGATGCGCTGGCCTGTTTCCGTACCGCCGGTGAAGGAGATCAGGTCCACCAGGTCATGATCGACCAAGGCTGAACCTGTGATGTGACCGCGTCCATTGACGATGCCCACCAGCCCCTTGGGCAGGACTTCGGAAATGATCTCGACAAGTCGGATTACCGCTAGAGGCGCGATCTCGGAAGGCTTGATGACACAGGCATTACCAAAGGCAATCGCCGCAGCAATCTTCATCGAACCCAGGGCCAGGGGCAGGTTCCACGGCGCAATCAGCCCCGCCACGCCAATTGCCTCGCGGCGTACCGTTGTCACATAGGTGGGGTGCTGTTCAAACACCTGCCCCGAGGACTGACCGATATAATCAGCGAAGAAGTCGAAGTTGGCAGCCGTGCGAACCAGGTAGCGGTCCTTGGCGTCCTTCAGCAGGATGCCGGTGTTTTGTGTCTCTAGCTCGGCCAGTTCGTCGGCATGAGCGCGGATGACATTTGCCACCTTGCGCAAGGTCGCCTGACGCTCAGGGATGGAGGTGGCGCGCCAATCTTCAAAGGCGGCCCGCGCCAATCGAACCACAGTATCGACGCGTTTGGCATCATCCTCAGTGATCTGGCAGATCACCGCCTCAGTGGCGGGATTGATGACGTCGAGCATCATGGATTTTGATCCTTGTTGACGGGGATCGCGACGGCCTCGGCAAGGCGGCTTTGCCAGTCTGCAGGTGCAGCACCATCCAGCAGGCTCGTCTGTCCGGTTGCGGCCAAAAGCTTTCCGGCCAGGCAGAGGTTGGACGATAGAACAGGGCGCTCCGCGTAGGCGGCCATGGCAGCCAGACCGGGCATGCCTGTGCCACTGATCAGGATGGCATCCACGTCCGTGGGCGCTGACTCAAGCAAGCGCTTGGCCTCGTCAGGAGAGATCTCATAGATGGTGCGGGTATCTGTGCTGCGGGTGACCACACGTTCGGCCCTGACCACTTCAAGGCCGCGGCCTTCGAAATAGGCTCGGCCCGCATCGATAAGAGCCTCTGGATAGGGGGCAATGATGGCGATCCGTTTGGCCCCGATGCGTTCCAGCCCCCAGACGATGGCGTCGGCCGCCGTGATGACTGGATAGTCAAAACGGGCAGAGGCACTTTCTGTGATCGACAGTTCGGCCTCGCGCCCGAGCAGATAGGACGAGCCTGTGCAACCAAAGGCAAAGGCCGACAAGGCCATGTTGTCGTAGGTCTCAAGCGTCGTCTCAAGGTTGACCAGATAGGCTTTGAGGCGAGCCAGAGGATCGGTTTCAGCGCTGGTTAGCCGGGTCCCATATAGGGCCGTCTGACGCGGCATTAGAATAGACAGCTCGGGCTCGACTGTGGGATTGGATTGTGGGCTGCCGATACCGAACCAGCCTTGATGGCCATATGCAGGCATTATTCGATCTCCCAACTGCGTTTCAAGCCGAGGATCATCGAGCTTTTCAGCAGGTGCTGACGGGCCTTTTCCCTGTCATTGGCCGTAGCCTGAAGCTCTGAAAACATCTCGCGACGGCGCTCCCACGAGCGTTCCTGCATCCGGGCGCGATTCTTGTCGGCCTGGGCCAGAATTTCCTCACGCGCTATGGGAAGGCGTTGGCGCGTATATTGGTCAAGGCGCTCTAAGGAAGCGCCTTGCCAAATGTCGCGGATAGCGGTCGACAGGGCAAAGGCGTCGTGGACGCCCCCGTTCATACCCATACCACCCGAAGGGCTGTTTACATGGGCGGCATCGCCGGCCAGAACAAAGCGGCCGTGACGATAGTTGTCGACGATCCGCATATGGACCCGATAGGGACGCAGATCGATCACCTCATAGGGGGTGTCGCGGGCGATGATGGATTGCAGCTTTCGTTCCACCACATGGGGCTGGGCCGCTTGCTCGATGGTTTCCCCATCTTCGGGATAGAGGCTGCAGCGCCACTTATTTCTAAGGCGCAACAGGCTGAAGGTGCCGCCTTCACGCCAGACATAGCTGACGTTGGCCAGACCCGGCATATGGTCTTCAAAGGCGAAGGCCGTGGTGGCCAGAACGGTCGTCTCTGGATAGGTCACGCCCTCAAAGCTGAGGTCCATGGAGCGACGGACCGTGCTGTGGGCTCCGTCGGTGCCTGCCAGCACACGTCCGGTTTCGGTGAAGTCGGTCCCATCCGGCATGACGCCTCTAACCGTCACGCCATCGTCATTTTGGCTGACGTCAGTGACCTCCGCCCCCATGCGGATTTCAGCGTAGGGGCTGTCCTTCAGTCGATCGGCCAGAACGCCGCATAGACGGAACTGCTCGCATTGCAGACGGAAGGGGTGACGCGTGAAATCACTGATTACGCCCAGATCAAAGGTCGCGGTCTCGTGGGTTTCGTGAATTCGGATCTGCCACTGCGGGGCCTTGAGGCCCTGTTCAAGCAGGGGGGCAGCCAGACCATAGTCGTCCAGCATATCAAGCGTGGGGGGATGGAAGGTCGAAGCGCGCAGGTCCTCAGGCTGGGTCTCATTCTTGTCTAGAAGCAGGCTCGGTATGCCGAATTCATGCAACCGAAACGCAAGGGTCAGGCCTACCGGCCCCCCGCCGATGATGATCACGCGGTTGTCGTACTGACTCATCACTGCCTCCTGAATATTGCATTGTCATTATATCAACATGACAATGTTTCAAGGCGCGATCCTGGAATGGCACCTTGAAATGCCTGGCTCAGCCCTCAGCCTGGATCGTGCTGAAGTGACAGGCGGTTAGACGATTTTCCCCCGGGATTGCCGCTTCCAGATAGGGCATGCGTCCTCGACAGGGCGGCGCTGTTTTGGGGCAGCGCGTATGGAAGACGCAGCCGGAGGGAGGATCTATGGGCGAGGCGATTTCGCCCGTCAGCTTTACCGGTGGACGCGCGGCCTGACGTATGGGGTCAGGAATTGGCACCGCCGAAATAAGCGCCTGGGTATAGGGATGG
>DLIT01000006.1:34248-41564 GCA_002483865.1 Brevundimonas sp. UBA7635 | reverse complement strand
TCCTTTTTCAGGCGGCGGATCAGGTTAACGATCTGGGCCTGGGTTGAGACGTCCAGGGCGCTCACTGGCTCGTCGCACAGGACGATCCGAGGCTTGAGGATCATGGCCCGGGCAATGCTGACTCGCTGGCTTTGCCCTCCCGACAACTCGTGCGGATATCGATTGTAGAACTCGGCGTTCAAGCCGACGTGGGACATCATTTCGCGCACCGCCGCTTCGCGTTCAGTCGCATTGAGTTCCGGCGAGAAAAGTTCCAGCGGCTCGCCGATGATACGGCCGACGGACATGCGTGGGTTATGGCTGGCCAGAGGGTCCTGGAAGACAATCTGAATGTCCTTGCGCAGGGGGCGCATCTCCTTGGACGAAAGACCAGCAATATCGCGGCCCAGCCAGAGAATGCGGCCGTCAGTCTGCTTCACCAGATTGAGGATGGCGCGGCCCAGAGTGGACTTGCCGCAGCCGGATTCGCCAACGATCCCCAAGGCTTCCCCAGGAAAGACTTCAAACGAGACGTCATCGACGGCCTTGACCGTCAGTGCGCGGTCCCGACTGAACAGGCTGGTCCTGGCGACTGGATAGTGAACCTTGAGGTTCTCAACACGCAGCAGGGCTTCGCTCATCAGACCAACTCGATATGGCAGGCGCTGCGATGGCCCGGACCTGTGCGCACGCTTAGGCTGGGTACGGTTTCTGCGCAGGCGGAAATTGCGTGGCCGCACCGTGGACGGAAGGCGCAGCCTGCAGGCAGGCGAGCCAGATTGGGCGGCGAACCGGGTATGACGGGCATGTCCGCCTCAGCATCTGCAGTGATCGCAGGGATCGAACGCAGGAGGCCGGCTGTATAGGGATGGCGCGGGCTGTAGAAGAGCTCATTCAGGCTGCCTTCTTCGGCGACCCGCCCCCCATACATGACCGCTGCCCGGTCGCAGACCGAGGCAATGACGCCGAGATCATGGGTGATCATCACAATGGCCGTGTCAGTATGCTTCTTAAGGCCAGAGAAAATGCTCAAGATTTCCGCCTGAACCGTCACATCCAGCGCCGTGGTCGGCTCATCCGCGATCAACAAGGAGGGCTTGCAAAGCAGGGCTTGGGCAATCATGACCCGTTGGCGCATGCCGCCAGAAAGCTCGTGCGGATATTGATTGATGCGGCGCTTCGCGTCGGGAATGCGGACCATTTCCAGCACTTCCAACACGCGATCGCGCGCGGCCTCAGCAGAAGCCCCCTGATGCTGGATCAGGCTTTCGCGCATCTGTTGGCCAATCCGCATGAAAGGCGTGAGTGAGCTCATCGGGTCCTGAAAAATCAGAGCCATTTCTGAGCCGCGGATGGTGTTAATGGTCTTGCGCGGGGCATTCAAGATTTCACGCCCGTTCAGCAACACACTGCCCGTCGCCGTTCCGTTCTCGGCCAACAAACCCATGATGGCCATGAAGGCCTGGCTCTTACCTGAACCGGACTCGCCGACAACGCCGAAGCACTCGCCCTTGTTGATGCGCAGGTTCAGGCCGTTGACCGCACTAACCGTGCCCCCATCAGCCGCGAAGCGAACGGTTAGATCGTGAGTCTCTAGAACCGGCTGTGTAGAAACAGGAGCAATCACTTAGCGGTCCCTCGGGTCGAGTGCATCACGTAGGCCGTCGCCGATAAAGTTAAAGGCAAACAGGGTGATGGTCAGGAACAGGGCAGGGAAGATCAAAAGCCAGGGCGCACTGGCCAGTTCAGTACTACCCTGGGAAATCAGCAGCCCCCAGCTGGTCAAGGGCTCTTGTACACCCAGGCCAAGGAAGCTGAGATAGCTCTCGATCAGAATATTCACCGGGATGAGCAGGGTGACGTAGACAATCACCGCACCTGTGACATTGGGAATGATGTAGCGCTTAAGAATCTGCAGACGGGTCAGGCCGATGGCCCAGGCTGATTCCACATATTCCTTACGTTTCACCGACAGGGTTTGTCCGCGCACGATACGGGCCATGGTCAGCCACTCAACTGCACCAATGCACATGAAGACGAAGAAGATATTCTTGGCCCGAAAGACCGTCACCAGAATGACGATGAAGAAGAGGGTCGGCAGGGCATAGATGACATCACAGATGCGCATCATGACTGAATCGACCCGGCCGCCTAGAAAACCTGAGGTGGCCCCATAGGTAACTCCAATGATGAAGGCGATCCCGGTCGAAAGGACGCCGATAGCCAGTGAGATGCGCCCGGCATAAAAGGTGCGGACCATCAGGTCTCGTCCATTGGTGTCCGTGCCGAACCAATAGCCGGAGCTAAAAGAGGGGGGCGTAAGCACGTGACTCCAGTTTACCGCAACAATATCGTGCGGGCTGACCATGGGAACGATAAAGCTGAGCGCTGCAATCAGGGCGATGACGATGACGCCGCCCATGGCCGCCTTGTTCTTCAAGAATCTTTCGACGGCGCGGCGACCGAGAGATTTACCGGCGGGCACTGCCTCCGTCGTGCCGGGTTCCATAGCCGTATCAGTCATGAGGATTGCTCAGCGCGAGGATCGAGGAACCGATAGGCGATATCAACCAGCAGGTTCATGAAGATGATCAGGGTGGCGTAGAGGATGGTTATGCCCATCACGACTGGATAATCGCGGTTCATCGCTCCCTCGATGAAGCTGCGACCAATGCCGGGCAGGCCGAAGATTTGCTCAATCACGACAGAGCCGGTCATGACCCCGGCAATCGCGGGTCCCAGATAGCTGACCACGGGCATAAGGCCCGCCCGCAGCGTATGACGCCAGATTACAAGGCGTTCTGGCAACCCCTTTGAACGGGCGGTGCGCACATGATTGGCCTTCAGGACATCCAGCATGCCGCCGCGTGTAATACGGGCAATAATGCCCGCCTTGGGAATGGCCAGAGCCAAGACGGGTAGGATCATGTGTCGGACGTCACCGGCAACCCAGCCTGATATGGGTAGTAAACCCAGGGTCAAACCGAAAAACAGAGCCAGTAGGGGGGCGGTGACAAAGGTCGGAACCGCAATGCCCGCCATGGTCATGGACATGACGCCGTAGTCGACAAGGGTATTCTTGCGCAGGGCTGCAATCAGGCCAAGGCATACGCCGACCACGGTGCCAACGACCATGGTCGTTAGGCCTATGGCCGCGCTGACCGGGAAGCCCTGGGCGATAATTTCAGAGACAGTGCGGTCACGGAACACAAAGGACTGTCCCAGATCGCCCTGCAGCAAGCCCGAAAGATAGAGCCAGAACTGGACCAGGATGGGCTTGTCCAGATTATAGGCCGCCTCAAGATTGGCGATCTGTTCAGCGTCGAGTTGGGTTTGCGATTCAAACGGGCTGCCCGGAGCCAGTTTGATAATGAGAAATGAGATAACGACGATGATGAATATCGTCGGAATAGCCGTCGCAAGGCGTCGTGCGATCATGCTCAGCATCGATCAATGATCCCCCAGGTCAGATCGAGCCTGACTTTATGTCAGGAGTTGGCGAAAACCGCCGGCGTGGAAGGTCAGGGGGGCATCGAGCGTGTTCAGCTCAAGATCCACAACTTCCCAAATGTACAAAATGTGGTCCCCCGCCTCGACCCGGGACCAAGGCCGGCATTCGAAATAGGCGAGGCAGCCTTCAATCGCAGGGGCTCCGCCTGGGGTCGCCCGCGTGGCCACGCCTTCAAACTTGTTGGCGACGGGCCTGGCAAACCGCAGGGCCAGCTCAGACTGCTCATGGGCCAGGATGTTGATGGTAGCGGTAGTGGCTGCATCAAAATGATCAAGGCTTGGCGAGGTGCTTTTCAAGCTCCAGGATACCAGCGGCGGATCCAGGGATACGGTGGTGAAGGAGTTCACCGTCAAACCACAGGGAATACCCTCTGAAGTCAGGGTTGAGACTATGGTCACGCCTGTCGGAAACGCACTGCTGGCCTTGCGAAGGGCCATGTGCTCGACGCGCGATCCCGGACGACTCTCTTGAACGGCGACCTGTGACATGATCGAAATATAACACGTTCTATGATTATAACAACATGCTATTTAGGAGCTGCTGTCACTGTAACTTCTACTTCGAGATCAGCCTTGATCTGGCTATGCCATAGCCAGGCGGACAGGGTGACGATCATGCATAGGGTTGTGCCCGCCATCAGGCTGTAGTGCAGACCTATCAGCGAGGTGCTCAGCCCAATAGCCAAAGCGCCCAGATCTGGTCCGGCGCGGTTTAAGACAAACCAAAAGCCAAGGACACGACCCCTTAAGGCGTCAGGCGTGCCAGTCTGGATCAATGTCTGGGCGGAGATGGCAAAAATGGCGGTGAACATTCCCGCGATAACCAGAACTATAGCCCCAACCAGTAGAGAACTGGTGTGGAGAAAGGCCAGGATGCTCAGGGCGTAGAGCAGGGAGGACGTCAGGACGGTTCTGCCCTGCCCGCTGATGGGACGACCTGCGGTCCATAGTCCACCCACTATGCTTCCTGCAGTCAGGCATGAGGTCAGGGTGGCCACGGCCTCGATGCCAAGTCCAAATTGTTCACTGGCAATGGCGGGAAAAAATTCAGAAACCGGGCGGACGCTGATGACGACAATGGTCAGCAGGGTAAAAAGTATCAAGGGCCCAGAAGTCCGCATCACATAGGCGATAGCCCCTGTCGGTCTTGTACCCTTGTCCTCTGATTTTGCGAGTGGAGCCGGCTTCGTGATCCCCTTTGGCAGCCGCATCATGGCGACCATAAGTCCCATGAAGGCAAAGGTCGCAGCATTAGCGAGGAAGGTGATGCCCACCCCCGCTGCAGCGATGATCACCCCTGCCAGGGCCGGTCCTATGAAGCGTGCCAGATTGAAGGTCAGTGAGGAAAAGGAGATGGCGGTCCCAAGCTGATCGGGTCGCACCAAACGGGAAATAAGAGCCATTCGTGCAGGTTGGGAAAGGGCTGTAATGGCGCTTAACGAGGCCTTGATGATGACCATCGAGAGCAGGGTCAGCGTGCCGGTTTGATAAAGGACAAACATGATCACGGTCAGGACCAGAGAGAGGGCCTGTGTCCATAAGGTCAGGCGTAACCGGTCTACCTTGTCAGCTAGAATTCCGCCCCAGACGCCGCCCAGCAGGGTAGGGATAATGCCAGCGGCTGATACAACACCTAACCAGAGTGGAGAGCGGGTCATCTCCCAGGTGACCCAGCCAAAGGCTATGATTTGGATCCAGGTTCCAGTCAAAGACACCGTATTGCCTGCGGCATAGAGGGCATAATTGCGCTGTTTCAGCACATCACCAAAGGCACGGATCTTCATTAGGGCCTCTGCAGAGGTGGGCCTTGGGCGGGGCCTGAATCTAATTGATATTATAAGATTATAACATTATGACATAATCTCCAATGAAATTGGTCGTGTATCGGGGAGAGGCTATGTCCAAGCCAGATGTCGTGGTTGTGAATGCAAACTTTGCACTGGGCTCGTGGTGTGCGGGCGATGTCATCGTTGCGGTCAATAAAACCGAGCAGCCCGTAGATTTTCGCGCCGGCCTGAAGGGGCAGGGGCGGCTGTTCCATTGTAACGCCGACTTGAAGATCAAGCGCCAATTGCTGACGGGTCGTGATGGGTTGGTTATCGGCGTCTATCTTCACGATACGGGTCGCCTGTTCGCTACCTCGCCCCAGCTGTTCGAGGTGGATTGTTTCGATGCCCACATGAAGCCAGTTGAGGTCCGGCTGCCTCAGAAACGTCGATACGGCAATCTGGTCTCGGACCAGAAAGGAGGGATCCTGGTCGGTATCCACTCAGGCTATGGCGATCCAGAAGAAGGCTATGATGACGCCCTGGGACGGGGCAGCCTGATCCGCTTTGATCCAGATACCGGCGAGGCCCGCTCCTATGATGTTGATGTCGATGGTGGCCGTGGTGGTCGCCATTATGTCAGTAGTCTGGCTGTCACCAGGGATGGGCGGATTGCCTATTATACGTCTGAGGCTGGGAAGCGCCTGTTGCGCTATGATCTTGAGGCCGAGCAGCAACTGCCCGACCTCTACGTCGCTGGTGAAGGCGAATCCCTGACCTATGGCCTGGACGTGAATTCGGAAGGCCAGGTCCTGCTGGCAACCGGCGATGGGGCGGTGCTGTTCGGTCAGGACGGCGAAATCATTCGGCGTTTCAGCGATTCGCTCGCCACCGGCTGGACTCGCGCTTCATTTGCTCACGATGGCAGGAGTTTCTTCTTTAGCAACTTCCTGGAGGGCGTGCTGCAAAGGCGTGATCTGGAGACAGGGGATGTGCTCGCCTCGCTCGAAACCGGACTGTCGGGCGCTGTGACCACCACTATCGAAGTTGCTTCTGCTCAGGCCGACCTGTGGTGAGCGAGGCGCAGATGGAAGCTGCTTTTTATGATCTGGTGATCATCGGCGCGGGCCCCGCGGGCATAACAGCAGCTATTTCAGCAGCGGATCGAGGGGCTCGAGTCGCTCTATTGGAAGCCGACGACCGGATCGGGGGGGCTCTTCTGATCAACCGGGGGCAGTTGAGCGGCGCAGGCACCCGGCTTCAGGCTGAGCGGGGTATCAAGGATACGCCTCAAGATCACTTTGACGATGCAATGCGTCTTAGCCGAGGTACGGCGGATCCTCGCTTTCTTGATCTAGCGGTCAAGCTTCAGGGGCCATTTATCGATTGGTTGATGGAGCATGGTTTTGAGATGGAAGCGGATATGCCGCGTGTCATCCACGGCAACGAAGCCTACAGCCTGCCGCGCACCTACTGGGGCAAGGAGGAAGGGGTATCCATCCTCAAAGTCCTTCAGCCCATGGTCGAGGCACATATCGCCTCGGGCTTGATCGATCTTTTTACGGGCACGGAAATAGCCAGGCTCCTGACCGAGCAAGGTGCCGTCACGGGTGCGGAAGCGACAGATGGACGACAATTCCTTGGTCATAATGTCGTTCTGGCATCGGGTGGCTATGCGGCCAACGCGGACCTGTTTGCTCGGCTTCATGACGGTGCCACCCTGTGGTCTGGGTCCTATGTCCGCTCAACCGGTAGGGGGCTGGAGATGGCCGAGGCGGTGGGGGGAGAGATCATCCTTGCCGAAACGCTCCAGCCTAATTTCGGAGGCTTTCTTGATCATACCCTCGATCCGCCCCGTTATCGGGCACCGGGGGGGCTGACGCCGCAGGACCGTCAGCCATGGGAGATCGTCGTTAATGATCAGGGGCAGCGCTTCTATAAGGAAGACAATGACAGCGTCGATGTCCGCACGGTCAGCTTGATCGAGCAGAACCGTAGCTGCGCCTGGGTCATCTATGATGAAGCCATTCGCCGGTCAGCCCCAACTCTGTTCACCTACTT
>DLIT01000006.1:3331-34168 GCA_002483865.1 Brevundimonas sp. UBA7635 | reverse complement strand
TTTGGTCGCCAACACCTGCCCAGTCCCATCGCGCAGGCTCCCTTCTATGCCCTGCCCATCACCGCCTATACCGTGCGCGGCTATGCGGGCGTAAAGGTGGACCTCGCTTTCCGTGTGCTCGACGAGAAAGAGCGCGTGATTACAGGTCTCTATGCTGTGGGTGAGGTCTTGGGGTCGCAACTTTCCGGCAAGGGGAGCGTCGGGGGTATGGCCCTGGCCCCGGCCTTAGCTTTCGGTCGTTATCTCGGCAAAGGAATCGAGCTCACACGAAACTGAGCACGGATAAAAAATCACACCCTTGCCACGTCCGGATTATAGATCATAATGATATGACGTCATGCGTAAGAGCGCTGGGGAGTGCTCACGTTTGAGGGGTGAGTGACCGCGTTGGAAGCTGGTTCGAACGAGAAACCAGCCGGTAGTCACTCAGTAAGAGGCGCGTTCGGAAACGTAAAATACTCCACAATAGGGGTGAGGGGATTGCATGTCTTTTGGGCTTCAAACTGCTAAGCCAAACAGAGCGTTGGGTCACCGTATGTGGCTTGCCGGCACCACGGCGTTGACCATGATGGTGGTCGCGGGCGCGGGATCGGCTCAGGCTCAAGCCGCTGTTGAACCCGAGACAGCCGCGACGGCCTTGGGCGATGTCATCGTCACGGCTCGCAAGCGCTCTGAGCGCCTCCAGGATGTGCCTCAAAGTATCCAGGCCTTCTCTGAAGAGATGATCGAACGCAAAAACCTGTCGGATCTGGATGATGTGGCAGGCCTTTCACCGTCGATCATCTTCGACAAGTCGGCTAACCCTGAAGGTTCGACGATCGCGATCCGTGGTCTGTCGCCTACGCGCGGCCGCTCCAACGCTGCCATCCTGGTGGACGGCATTGATGTCACCAGCGAAGCCTTGGGCTCGGCAGGCGGTGGCATGCTGATTTCGACTCGACTTCTCGATGTGGCTCGCATTGAAATCGTGCGCGGTCCGCAGAGCGTGGAATATGGGCGCAGCGCCTTTGCGGGTGCCCTGCAATACGTCACCAAGGACCCCAGTGATATCCTGGAAGGCAGTCTCGGTGCCGAGATCGGTAGCCATGGTCGCTATGATGTGCGCGGTGCCATCAGCGGCCCCATTATCGAGGATGTCCTGGGTTTCCGCGCCACGGTTAATCAGTGGCATGAAGACGGCTATTATCGGGAAGAAGCGCGCAACAGCCTGCTTGGCGGTGGCGAAGGTTATGGCGCATCGGGCACCCTGCTGTTCACCCCGACCAGTCGTCTGTCCTTCAAGGCGCGCGCGGAATATTTTGATGATGACTACAAGCCGGAAGCGCAGGTTTTGCTGCGCTCCAACAGTGGCGTTTTAAATGAACTCAATAATGAGGCCTTGGCCAAGGCCTATGCGGCGGGTGTCATCAACTCAGGGGGTTATGCCATCTACTCCGGCACCATTCCCAATGCCTCCGCCTTGGGACGCCCGCAGCACAGCCCCGACCCACTGACCGACAGGCCGTTTGAAGGCGGTAGCCGTCAGGTCTTCCGCACCAGTCTGGCTTCCAGCTTTGATACTGATTTCGGACAGTTTTCGGCCTGGACAGGCTATACCAAGGGCAAGAATCACAATCGCCAGGACCATGATCAGGACGCTATTCTGGTCGGTGAGGATGGACGCAAGGTTGATGTTGCTTCGCGCGGTAATATCAATGAAGGCCGTACTGAGGTTGAGCAGTTCAGCCAGGAAATCCGCTTTGCTTCCGATTGGAATGCACCGGTTCAGCTGACCCTGGGTGCCTTGTACTGGCAAGAGGACTCGCAGCGCCTGTCTCAGGTGATGACGGTCAGTTGTCCAGCCGCTGCACCCTGCCCAGAAGGCACGGCGGAGCGCACGAAGAGGATAGTCAGCACTGGTGACCCCACCTACCGCAGCACCGAACACCTCTCTGCCTATGCTGGGTTGAGCTGGACGGTCACGGGCACGGTCAAGCTGAGCGCTGAAATTCGTTTTGCCAAGGAGGATGAGTCGGTAACGGGCAGTAATTGCGGCCTGCCGACAAACCGCTTCGGCGTGATCTGTGGTGACCCCTATGCCCGTGCCGCGGCGGTCCCGCCCGTCTTTGGTCCGACCACTGTTCTCAGTGACGGTATTACCATGGCCTCGGCCTTCGCTGTGCCGATCACCATTGAGAGCTCAGAAGAATATTCGACTCCGCGCTTCATTGCCGAGTGGAAGCCGAGTCGTGGTCGTCTCTTCTATGCCAGTGCTGCCAAGGGCGTGAAGCCGGGCGGTACCTCAACTCTGGCTGTCGGTGCCTGGTTCGATTCAGATCACGATGGCGACACCGACGAACTGTCCTATGGTGCCGAAACTCTGTGGTCTTATGAGCTAGGTACCAAGCTGGACTGGTTCGAAGGGGCGGTTCGCACCAACCTTGCCCTGTTCCGACAGGACTATACCGACAAGCAGGTGGTTTCTACCAAGTCGACCCCATCAGGCTATCCAGTCGGCATCATCGAAAACGCCGGCGAAGCGGTGGTGCAAGGGTTCGAGTTCGAGGGCCAGTGGGCGGCGACGCCGAACCTGCTGGTTGGACTTGGCTACACCTTCCTGGATACGGAGTATAAGGACTTCTATATCTATACTGATACTCGCTCGGGTATCATCAACGGCGGCATGTGCGATGCGGCGATGATCGACGGCAAGCTGTTATGCGGTGTCGATATGAGCGGCCACCAAATGGAGAAGGCCCCCAAGCATTCTCTGGTGGCTTCACTGTCCTATAGCGCGCCTCTGGGTTCGACGGGCCTGGATTGGCTGGTAGAAACTGACACGACCTATCAGTCCGAACGTCTGGTCGATCAATCGAATGCTCGTAAGCTTCAGTCCTATTCTCTGACTAACCTGCGTGCGGGCCTCAAGGCCGATCGCTGGGAGTTGATTGGCTATGTCGACAACCTGTTTGACGACGACACCATCCGCTCGGCCGACGTCAAGACGGGGGATGTGGACCGCACCCTGTTCACGCCGCAACTGACGACATCGACGCAGGCCGTCCTGGCGACCTTGCCGGACCCGCGCCGGTTCGGCGTTCGTCTGAACTACCGCTTCTAGGGCCTGTTTAAACGCAGACCAGACTGGGCCCGGTCCTCTTCGTGAGGGCCGGGCTTTTTTATGGCTCAGGGCGATCATCGGCCATGAAAAAAGGCCCCAGTCTTGCGACCGAGGCCTTGGTGGCTATCCAGGCTTGAAAGCTAGGCCTTCAAGGATAGGTGACGTGACAGGTATTGGCCACGGACATTGTCCACCCAGCCTTCGATACGTGGATTCACCAGATAGTTTCTGACGTTGAAATAGATGGGGATGACTGGATGGTCCTCCATTGCCTTGGCTTCAAGTGCCTGGAGGGCTACGAAACGCTGCTGGGGATCGGCGAGCCGGTCTGCGGCGGTCAGAGCCGCATCGAACTCCGGATTCGAATAGCGAGACAGATTCTCCATCGTTCCGCTCTGTAGCAACATCAGGAAGCCGAGAGGATCCTGGAACGGGGCATAGTATTGATAGCGGATAGCCTCGTAGTTGCCTGCGCGACTGTCGCTGATGACGCCTGGTGCGCCCACGTTCTCCAGAGTGACCTTGACCCCGATCTCTTCCCACATGGATTGCAGGGCAACCGCGATGCGGCGGTTCGATTCCTGCCCGCCAAACTTATAGGTGATCTGCAGAGGCCTGGCCTCAGAGTAACCTGCCTGGGCCAACAGGGAGCGAGCCCGTTCCAGCTTGGCCGCTGCCGACTGACTGACGATCGGCAATGTTGGCGTCTCATAGCCAGGCATGGCAGAGGGCACGATGGTGTAGGCTGGTATGCCCTCATCACGCAGTAGCTGGTTAGTGATCAGATCACGGTCCGTAGCCAATGACAGAGCTTCGCGGACGCGCCTGTCCTGTGTCGGGCCCTTCTCATTGTTAAGCAGGATGTAGAAGACGCCTATGGCCGGAGAGGTGTGGATGGCCTTGGCAAAATCGCTCTTGCGCAGCACTTCCAGCTGATCGGCGGGCACGCCAAACACCACATCCAGTTCATTGGCGCGGAAGCGGGTGACGGCCGTGGCCGGTTTTTCGACAGGATAGAAGACAACCTCCTCAATCCTGGTCGAGGCGGCATCGTAGTAGTGGGGGTTCTTCTTGAGCTGGATAGAGGTATTGGGAACCCAGCTGGCGAGGCTATAGGCTCCGCTGACCACAATATTCTCTGCCGTAGTCCAGCGTTGGCAATGGGCCTCGATGGCGTGACGCGGTACGACACTGCTGGCGTAGCCTGCAAGAGCGTCGATCAGGTAGCTGGTTGGTTTTTCGACTTCAATGACAAGGGTGGTGGCATCCAGGGCACTGACGCCCAGGGCATCGGCCGGCTTTTGTTTACGGGCTATGGCGCGATAATTCTTCAGTGCAGACAGACTGCGCCCCCCCAGGGTCGGGGCGGCAGGATCCACACAGCGACGGAAGGAATAGACAAAATCCTCGGCCGTCAGAGGGCTGCCATCGGACCATTTCAGATCGGGTCGCAAGGTGAAGCGATAGGTCAACTGGTCATCTGAAACGGTCCAGGACTCGGCTAGGCCCGGAATGACCTTGCCCTCTGCATCCACCGATACCAGGCCTTCGAACATGTCATAGACCAAGGCAGCCCCTGCATTGCCGGGCACGAAATGCGGGTCGAGGGTGCGGGGTTCGTCTGATGTGCCACGACGCAGAATGGCCGGACCGCCAGCCGCCCCTGTCCCGCCCCCGCAGCTGGCCAACAGAGGGGCCAGGGCCACTCCTCCTGCCAGCAGGGCACCACCGGTCAACAGGCTACGGCGCGGTATCGATAAACCAAACTCAGACATTGGGCCCTCCACAAACGATCGTGCGAGGCTAGGCCAATAGATCTTCATCATCAATATCTCTTCCCATCATCATGTTGTCATGTTAATGAGACAACTCAGTTTTCGGGCACTGAGGCTGTGCCCATGTTGGGGGATTGGATGACACAGGCTGTTCTGCGCACCTCGCCGCTGAGCCTTGCAGATGCCGCGCGCGCGTTGGCACCCGTGCTCGCCCGTCGTGCCTGCACTGCAGAGATCGATCGACGTCTGTCGTCGGAGACTATGACTGACCTTTTTGCCAGTCGGCTGTTGCAATATTATGTGCCGGCTCGTTTTGGCGGTCTGGAGATGGACTGGGGCGCTCAGATCACCGTGGGCCGGTATCTTGCCCATACCTGTGGTTCGACCTCATGGATCGGCGGTGTCGTGGGCTCGCACTCTCTCTATATCGCCCGCATGTCGCCACAGGCGCAGGAAGATGTGTGGGGTAATGGCCCCGACGTTCTCGTCTCGACCGGCTCGGTGATGCGTAATGTCACCGTGGATCGTAAGGATGGTGGTTATGTTCTGTCAGGCCGATGGAGCTTTTGCAGCGGTGTGGATCATGCCAGCTGGGTCCTGCTTCGTGCCTCGCCAGAAGGGGCGCACGAACAGTCCTATTTCCTGATCCCGAAATCCGACCTGACCATTGATGACGACTGGTTCGTCAGCGCCATGAGCGGAAGCGGCTCCAAGAGCGTCATTCTCAAGGATGCCTTCGTCCCCGATTACCGCATCCTGTCCATGTCGGGCATGATGGCGGCCAATCCGCCGGGCGCGCAGATTCACAGCCACTACCTTTACGCAGGCAATTTCCGCCCATTCTCGGGCAGCAACCTGATGGGCCCCATCCTCGGGGCGGCAGAATCGGTCCTGTACGAGTTTCAGAGGCTGGCCGAAGATTCGGCCAGCGGCATGAATCCGCAGGAAGTGCAGTGGCAGCTTCTCTTTGCCGAAGCGGCTGCCGAGATTGGGGCCGCCGAGCGTCTGATAGACAATATGATCGAGGTCCAGACTCGCTACGGCTCTGTAGGCCAGCCCCTGCCAAAGCTGGAGCGGATCAATCTGGTTCGTGACCGGACCTTTGCGGCGCGCCTGTGCCTGAATGGCTCAAGCCGTCTGATGGCGGCTCTGGACGCTTCGAATGTCCGTTCGGATGCTCCGATCCAGCGGATGTATCGCGATCTGACGGGCATGCTCCAGCAGATCGGGGTCAACTGGGACCGGAACATGATCAGTTGTGCCAAGGCCACGCTCGATTTCCTGACTGAAGTGCCCGAGCTGAACGCGGACTGAGTGGTGTGCCAATGACGACGCAAGACATTACGGCTCTCGCTGGAGCCCTCCAACAAAACGCGCGCAATACAGACGATCACGGCCTGAGCGCCGAAGCCGTCCAGCAGTTATCCGCCGCCGGATTGCTGGGCGCGGCCACGCCGACCGAAGTCATGGAACGCGCCCGTCAGATCGCCCTGGGCTGCGGGGCCTCGTCGTGGATGGTGACCCAGTTCGCCACGGCAGCCTCGATCCTGGCTCTGGCTCCTTCGGACATTCAGCAGAAGATCGGTGGGGCAGGGGTTCTGCACATCGGGCGCATGGATGTTGCCACCCTCACGCTCAACGACGGGCAGGTCTTTCTGAGCGGATCATTGTCGGCGACGGGGGGGCTGGACCATGCCGACTGGCTACTGATCTCTGATCTTGACCATGATGAGCAAAAGGTTTTTGGCCTGATCCGCAAGTCGGAGCTGAAGCTGAGCGGCTATCCCTATCGCGGGGGACTGCGCGGGTTGAACTGGCAGGCTGTCGAGGCCACCCAGGTGCCAGTGGACCTGATCCCTGTCGATAAGGCCATTTCTTACCATTGGGACGAATCCGTTGTCCTGCTCGGCGCTGTCATAGGGGCGGCCCAGGCCGGATATAACGATTATGTCGCGACGACGCGGGCACGCATCACCGGCATTGGCGGGCAGGCCGTGGCCCAGTTCACTCAGGTACAGGCGCGTCTGGCCGAAAGCCATGCCGAGCTGAAGGGGTTGCAGGCCCTTTACGACACTGTTCTAGACCGCGTTGATCAGCAGGAAGCTGAACATCCCGAATGTGTCCGTGACCGCGTCTATATCGCTCGTAAGGGTGTCGAGGCCGTCAACCGTCTGCTGTCCCAGATGGGGGCTATGGGCCTGTCGGAGACCAATCCGGTGCAGCGTCGCTACCGTGATCTGCGGGCCTTGGCCTGTGTACGCGGCCTCGACTGGATCGAGCAGATGCCGGTCTTCGGCAAGCATGAACTGGGCTTGATCGAAGCCGCCTTCTGAGCGGCTTCAACGATCATCCAGACCTGAATCCAGATGGAAGTTGCGGAGGGCATCTTGCACGCAGATCCTAATCTTTATGACTACTGGCCTTATCAGGACCGGCCCAAGGTCGTATGGCCCGGCGACAAGAAGCTGGCTTTCTGGATCGCCCCGAACATCGAGTATTACGAGTTCGACCCGCCGAAGAATGAAAAGCGCGCGGGCTGGCCCAAGCCGTCACCGGACGTGGTCGGCTATTCGCAGCGTGATTGGGGCAACCGCGTTGGCCACTGGCGTCTGATGGAGATGCTGGACCGCCACAACATGCGCGGTTCCATCTCGCTGTCGACCGCTCTGATCGACCACCACCCCGAGATCATCGAAGCCTGCGTCGAGCGCAACTGGGAGTTCTTCTCGCACGGCATCTATAACACCCGCTATTCCTACGACATGGACGAGGCGCAAGAGCGTGCCATGATCCAGGACTCGATCGACACCATCCAGAAGGCAACGGGCCAGCGCATCCGCGGCTATCTGGCACCGGCCCTGACGCATACCGAGCGCACGCTGGACCTGATCGCGGACATGGACTTCTGGTACACCTGCGACCTGTTCCAGGACGACCAGCCCCAGCCGGTGAAGACCAGGACCGGCAAGCTGATGTCGATGCCCTATTCGCTGGAAGTGAACGACGTCATCACCTATGGCGCGCAGTCGATGGACCCGTGGCGCTATGCCGACATCCTGAAGCGCCATTTCGACCAGTTGCTGGAAGAGGGCGAGGAAAGCGGCACGGTCATGTGTATCCCGCTGCATGCCTATCTGGTCAGTCAGAGCCACCGCGTGCGTCCGTTCGAGGAAGCGCTGAAACACATCACCAGCCATTCAGACGATGTGTGGATCACCACCGCCGCCGAGATCGCGGGGTATTACCGCGAAACCCACTGGGACCAGACCAAGGCCGATATCGAGAAGCGCGGTCTGGCCACCGGCGGCACGGGCTTTAGCGGGGAGGGTGCATAACGATGAGCCTGCCTGAATCCTATCTGACCTATCCGAAACGCGCCTATGGCATGGACCAGTCGCTGTACGCATGGAGACAACAGGCCGAGCGCGCCAAGGTCAACTGGCCGAACGGTCAGGCCGTGGCCGCCATGGTCGTGGTGCCGATCGAGCACCACACCCTGACCCCGTCGGGCAAGCCGTTCAAACATCCCGGCGCGATGGTCACACCCTATCCGGACCTGCGCCACTATACGACGCGCGACTATGGTAACCGCGTAGGTGTGTTCCGTATCCTGAAGGCGCTGAAGGCGGCGGGCGTCAAGGCGACCTTCCCGATCAATGCCAACCAGTTGGAGCGTTTGAAGCCGCTGATCGACGCCATCATTGCCGACGGTCACGAGATCGCCGCCTATGGCCTGTCGACTGACCATATCCACTTCGGCGCGCTGGACCGCGGGACCGAAGAGGCATGGGTGGCCGAGGTTTGCGCCCGCTTCGATGCTGCGGGCCTCAAACCCCGTGCATGGCTTAGCCCCGCCCGCCAGCAGTCGTTCAACACGCTGGAAATCATCCGCGCCAACGGCTTCGATATCTGCCTCGACTGGGAACATGACGATGTGCCGGTGGATATGGCCACGGATGCGGGTGTGGTGCAGGCCGTGCCGCTGTCGAACGAGATCGACGACCGCAACCTGCTGATCGAAAAGCGCCAGTCCGAAGACAGCTGGGCCGCCCAGGTTCTGGAAGCGGTCGATTACCTTAAGTCGGAAGCAGACCGTTTCGGCGGTCGCTCCATTGGCCTCACCCTAACGCCCTATGTCTCGGGCCTGCCGTTCCGCGCCCATGCGGTGCGCCGCATCCTTGACGCCATCGGCGGTGATGCCGGGGTGTGGAGCGCCACGGCCTCGGAGATCGCGGACGCTGTCCGCTAAAACGCTCCTCCCCGGAGCGCTGCGTTAACCTTGACGCAGGCGCAAACGAAACCCCGGCCAGAGCAATCCGGCCGGGGTTTCTATTTCAGCCTGGGGGCCGTGATCAGGCCTGGCGGGCTCCCAGCCAGTCCACCACCTCTTGCGCGTCCACCACATCCGCATATTTCAGCAACAGATCTGTCAGGTTCGCGAAGTGGTAGCTTTCATGTTTGTCGGCCACGCATTCGATCGGAACAATCGTGCGGAAGCCGTAGGATAGGGCATCGACAGCCGTCGCCCGCACACAGCCCGAGGTGGAACCGCCGGTCACAATGACTGTGTCCACTCCATGCCATTGCAGATAGGAACGCAGGGGCGTCTCAAAGAACATGCTGGGCATACGTTTGGTGAAGACTTGATCTACGTCTTTCTTGATGTCGCAGCGCGGGTCAAAAGCGTGGCGTTCAGAGCCATATTTGATGTTCTGAAGGCTGTCGGGCGTATTGGTCCGGGTGCCCCAGACGCCTGCGTCACCACCATCGGCCTTATAGGCGACGTGTGACCAGGAGACGGGCATGTTGGCACCACGTGCCAGTTCCGAGATCCGGTTTACCCATTTGATCTGGTCCGGGTCCGTCACATAGGCCGAAACCGGGAAGAGATCGGGCCGCGTATAGGCCTGCTGGAAATCAATGTTCAGCACTGCCAGTTTCTGGCCAAAACCAAAGCGCGCCCGGGTCGGGTTAGCCCTGATGGATTCGAAGATATCTCGAGCCGTCCGATTTTCCTGAACCATGGTTGATTCAAAATGCAAGTCAGCCGTCATGCCAACATCCCCCTTGAAAAACGAAGCCTGACGAACCCGGTAAAAACCCCCGGGCCATGCCAAATGATCTATTTGTATATCATTACTGCTATGGCAGGATTGCAAGGCCGATCTTGGGATCGGCAGCGGTTTTATCGACGGGGGGTCAGTCGTCGGTGAGGGGACGGCGGTCGCGCGTGGTGACGTGATACTGGAAACGGTCGGAACGGTAATGCGAGTCAATCAACTGGACAGGCCGACCATCCCCATCGCGCATCACCCGCTCGACCTTCAGGACGGGGGTACCGACGTCAATGTCAAGCGCCGCTGCCACATCGACCTCTGCGGCCACGGCCATGATCCATTGATCGGCATCGACAGGCCTTGCACCCGCTTGTTCCAGCAAATGAAGCAGAGAGGTGGAGGCCAGGTCTTCGCGGCTCCAGTACGCGGCGATGTCGGCCGGTATGTGATTGACCAGATAGGAAAAGGGTTCGTCCTGCAACTTACGGCGACGAATGACTTTCTGCACCTCAGCACCGATGTCCAGTTCCAGCTTCTCAGCCTGTGCCTGATCTGCGGCCACCCGGTCCGAGAACAACAGTTCGATCTCGGTTTCGAGGCCCATCAGGGTCAGGCTCTCCACCAGGTTGTTAAACGCCCCCTTTACAACCGGTGTGGGCAGGGCACTGGTCACAGTGGTTCCGCGTCCCCGTTGACGATCCAGCAGTCCGTCATCGGACAACTCACTCAAGGCCCGCTTCACGGTGATGCGCGAGATATTGAAGATCTTGGCCAGGTGAAGCTCGCCCGGCAGTGTCGCCCCCGGCGGAATATCGCCCGATCTGATCTGAGCCCGGATGGCCAGATACATCTGGTGATAGAGCGGCGTGGGCAACGCCGGATCGAGATGCAACGGCACGGCAAAAGGCCACGTCGCGTCTTCGCTCAAAACTCTTCTCCCCGATTGACCACGGTGCTGCATGGCACCGGACCTTATTGCTTCAAGGACGTCGTGTATGACAACGCCTAATCCATCTCCCACGACACTGTTCGACAAGCTGTGGGCCCAGCACCTGATCCAGATGAGCGACAGCGGTGCGGGCCTGATCGCCATTGACCGGGTTTTCCTGCATGAACGCACGGGCGGCATTGCGCTGAAAAGCCTGCGGGCGGCTGGTCGTCAGGTGGCCGATCCGGCCCGCGTGTTCGGCACGATGGACCACATCGTCGACACCTATACGGGCCGCAATGACGATACCCGCATGCCCGGTGGCCGCGAGTTCATCGTCCAGACCCGCGAGGCGGCACGCGCAGAAGGCATCACCATTTTCGACATCGGCGACAAGCGTCAGGGCATTGTCCACGTCGTCTCGCCGGAACAGGGCATTGTGCTTCCGGGCCTGACGGTGGTCTGTCCCGACAGTCACACCTGCACCCAGGGCGCGATGGGGGCCCTGGCATGGGGTGTCGGCTCGACCGAGGCCGAGCATGCGCTGGCCACCCGCACGCTGCGGATCAACCGCCCCAAGACCATGCGCATCATGGTGAATGGCGTGCTGGGCGTTGGAGTAACAGCCAAGGACTTGGCTCTGACCCTGCTGGCGCGCCACGGCTCGCGCGGCGGGCAGGGCCATATCGTCGAGTTCGCAGGCACGGCAATCGAGGCGCTGGAGATCGAGGCCCGCCTGACGCTGTGCAATATGGGCGCTGAACTGGGCTGTTTCAGCACCATCATCGCGCCCGATGAAAAGACCTTCGCCTATCTGCAAGGCCGCCCCTATGCGCCCGAGGGCGAGTTGTGGGATCAGGCCGTCGCCTTCTGGCGCACGCTGAAGACGGATGACGGCGCGCGCTTCGACAAGGAGATCGTGCTGGACGCAGCGGAGGTGGGTCCGATGATCACCTGGGGCACCAGCCCGCAACAGGCCATCAGCATCGATGACGTCGTGCCTTTCGCTGACGAAGCCAGCGCCGAAATCCATCAACGCGCCATCACCTATATGGACGTCACCGCCGGTCAGCCGGTGGAGGGCCTCAAGATCGGCTCGGCCTTCATCGGGTCGTGCACCAATAGCCGCCTGTCGGACCTGCGCCGCGCCGCCGCCATCCTGAAGGGCCGCAAGGTGGCCGAGGGCGTTCGCGCCATCTGCGTGCCGGGGTCGGGCTTGGTGAAAGAAGCGGCCGAGGCCGAAGGTCTGGACAAGGTCTTCATCGAAGCGGGCTTTGAATGGCGCGAGCCGGGTTGCTCCATGTGCTTCTTCGCCGGTGGTGAAAGCTTTGGGGCTAAGGAGCGCGTCGTCTCCTCGACCAACCGCAATTTCGAGAGCCGTCAGGGGCCGGAAACCCGCACCCACATCGCCAGCCCAGAAGTGGTGGCGGCGTCGGCCATTGCGGGCTGCCTCGCCGATCCGCGCAAACTGGCCGCATAAGGATATAGATCATGGAAGCTTTCGTTCGCATGACCGCCGTGGCCGCTCCTCTGGTGCGCGCCAATATCGATACCGACATTATCATCCCCTCGCGTGAGATGAAGTCCGTCTCCAAGACGGGCCTGAAAGACGGCTTGTTTGCGGGCTGGCGCTATACCGCCGTGGGTGGACGCGACCCCAAGCCCGACTTCGTGCTGAACCAGCCCCAATATGCGGGCGTCGGCATCCTGCTGGCGGGGGAAAATGTCGGCTGCGGCTCCAGCCGTGAACACGCCGTCTGGGCGCTGCACGAATACGGCTTCCGCGCCGTGGTCGCGCCCAGCTTCAACCCGATCTTCTACAATAACTGCGTCCGCAACGGCCTGTGCCCCGTCATCCTGCCCGCTGACGTGGTTGCCGCCATCGCCGCACAGGTCGAAGCCGACCCCGCCTACGCCCAGGTCACCGTTGATCTGGAAGCCCAAAAAGTCACCGCCCCCGACGGCAGCGAATACGGCTTCGCCCTCAACAACGAAGAAGACCGCATCGCCCTGCTCAACGGCTACGACGCCGTGGACCTGACCCTGCTCCACAAAGGGGCCATCGACGCCTTTATCGCGGGAGATAAGGGCCAGCGCCCTTGGGTTTATCTCTAGGACGCCTGATCTCACACAACCGTTCATCCCCGCGGAGGCGGGGACCCAGTGCTTTGGCTTACAATCACCGAGATCAAAATCTTGGAACTATGCACCGCTCACTAACTGGGTCCCCGCCTCCGCGGGGATGAGCGGATTAGTGGGGCATAAAAAAGGGGGCCGGTCTGGCCTCCTCTGACGTTCAGAACCCGCGCCAGCCCTTGGGCGGGCCTGCCTCTGACAGGAAACCGTAGAACTCTTCGTCGGGCAGCATGGCGGCCACTTCCTTGCGCAGGTCGATCATCTTTTCGATGTCGACGCCGGTGTCGTAGCCCATGGCTTCCAGCATGAAGATGAGGTCTTCGGTGACGATGTTGCCGCTGGCCCCCGGTGCGAAGGGGCAGCCACCGACGCCGCCCAGCGAGGAGTCCAGCGTGGTGATGCCCAACTCCAGACCGGCCATGGCGTTGGCGAGGCCAAGACCGCGTGTGTTGTGCAGGTGCAAGCCCGTCAGGTTCTCGTCACCCACAGCGGCGCGGACGGCCTTGATCAGTTGCTTGACTTGATCCGGATGGGCGTAACCTGAGGTATCCGAAAGGCCGACCTCGTCACAGCCCGCCTTCATCAGACGCTCGGCCAGTTCGACTACCTTGGCCTGCGGCACATCACCCTCGATGGTGCAGCCAAAGGCGGTCGATAGCGCGCCCTCAAAATGCGGGCGGTTGCCTTCGGGCTGGGCCTTGATCAGTTCGGCAATGTCGCGCGCCGCCTCGATCATCTGTTCGTGGGTGCGGCGCACATTCTTCAGGCTGTGCGTTTCGCTGCACGACAGAGGCAGGGATATCTTGTGCGCGCCCGATGCGATGGCGGCCTCGGCCCCCTTCACGTTTGGCACTAGAACCGCGACCGTCAGACCTTCGATCTGGCGGGCATATTCCACGATCTCGGCGGTGTCGGCCAGTTGCGGCAGGATGTGCGCGGGCACAAACGAGCCGACCTCGATCTCGCGGAAACCGGCGGCCACCTGCAGGTCGATCCAGCGCTTCTTCTGCTCTGTCGGCAGGATGGACTTGATGCTTTGCAGGCCGTCACGCGGGCCAACTTCGCTGACAAGAATGGGGGTGCCCATGCCTCGGCTCCTTAAATGATCTATTTATATATCATTAGATCTTATATTCTTTATGGTCTAGGACAGATCCAGCCCACAGGGCCCACCGATTTGAGGGAAGCATCATGACAGAAGCCGTTCGCCAGGGACCACTTGCCGGCCTAAAAGTCATTGAATTCACCCATATGGTTATGGGTCCTGCGGCGGGCGTTATCCTTGCCGATCTGGGTGCCGATGTCATCAAGGTCGAGCCCGCCACCGGCGACGCCACCCGCGAACTGAAAGGCTCGGGTGCAGGCTATTTCGTCATGTACAATCGCAACAAACGGTCCATCCGTCTGGATATGAAATCGCAAGAGGGATTGGCCACGGCCAAGGCTCTGTGTGCTGGCGCGGATATTATTATCGAAAATTTCCGGGCAGGGGCACTGGACCGTCTGGGCCTGTCCTATGAAGCCTTGTCTGAGATTAATCCTGGCCTGATCTACTGTTCAGAAAAAGGTTTTCTGCCTGGCCCCTATGAACATCGCACGGCGCTGGACGAAGTGGCCCAGATGATGGGTGGTCTCGCCTATATGACGGGTCCGGCGGGGCGTCCGTTGCGCGCCGGTGCCTCGGTCATCGACGTGACGGGCGGTATGTTCGGCGTCATCGGTATCTTGGCTGCTCTGGAAGAACGCCGTCGCACGGGCCGTGGGCAACTGGTCAGAAGTGCCCTTTATGAAACGACGGCCTTCCTGGTCGGTCAGCACATGGCGCAAAAAGCGGTCACCGGCACCGCCGCTCGCCCCATGCCAGAACGTATTTCAGCCTGGTCCATCTATGACGTCTTCCAGACCAGGGACGGCGAGGGCGTGTTCATCGGCGTGGTCACCGACAAGCTCTGGCTCGTGTTCTGCGACCTGTTCGGCCTCGGCGATCTCAGGGCGAACGAAGCCTATGCCCTGAACAATGCCCGGGTGGCCGCCCGCGATCAGATCCTGCCAACCGTGCGCGAGGTGATCAGTCAGTACACACGCGCCGAACTGATCGACATGCTGTCGCCCAGCGGCCTTCCGTTTGCCCCGATCGCCCGCCCTGAAGACCTGTTCGACGACCCGCATCTGAACACCGGTGGTTTGATCGACGTGACCATGCCCAATGATGAGGTGGTGCGCCTGCCGTCCCTGCCCATAGAAATGGATGGCAGGCGCTTCAATAAAGCCGCCGCCGCGCCCAAGTCGGGTGAACATCAGGAAGCCGTATTGGCTGAAATCGTCAGACTCTGAAGCTGCTCGCCAGACGAGCGGCTGATCTCCCTAAGCCCGGTCAGATATCACCCGCCGTAACTCGACATTGCAAAGCCCGCCCAGATCATCAGCGCCAGTCCCGCTATAAGCACCGTTGTTCCCAGGGCGAGTGCTACCTTGAGGGTTAGGGATTTCATCTGCGTCCTCTGCCTAGAGACTGATGACGGACATTCGCGCTGATCAATACCTCGGTGACCATGCGACCCAAGGACGCGTCGAGCGCTCCGGTGTAGGGATGGAGATCAGGTGCCAGATGATGGCTGACGGATAAAGCGCGCAGCGCGCTCGCCGATCATGACGGTGGCCGCATTGGTATTGCCCGAGACCACGCGGGGCATGACCGAGGCATCGGCAATCCAGACATTGTCCAGTCCCCGCAGCTTCAGCCCGGGGTCGCAGACGGCGTCCTCGTCCTGGCCCATACGGCACGTGCCGACCGGGTGATAGACGGTGTCCGCCCTGGCGCGCAGGGCCTGGATCAGGTCGGCATCGGAGGTCAGACCCCGGGTGTGGCGCTCCTCGCCCCGGATGGATTTCAGGGCAGGGCCCTCCATCATCTCGCGCATCATGCGAAAGCCGGCCAGAAGGGTGTTGATGTCATGATCCGCGTTCAGGAAGGCGGGATCGATCAAGGGAGCGACGCGCGGGTCGCTTGAAGCCAGGGTCACGCGACCCCGGCTTTCGGGGCGCAGGACGCAGACATGGACAGTATAGCCGCGCCCCGGTGTGATGCACCGCGCGTGGTCCTCCAGCATACCGGGGACGAAGTGCAGCTGGACGTCCGGCCGGGTCGAGCCGGTGGTCGAGAAAAAGGCCCCGCCCTCGGCGAAATTGCTGGCCAGGGGGCCGTCGCCATCGCGCAGGAAGCGCCGGACCGAGGCCAGGTTGCGGTGGGTGCCTGCCAGGTCGATGCCATACAGATCCGGGCATCGGGAGCGATAGAGCAGGGTATAGTCCGGGTGGTCATGCAGGTTGCGGCCTACGCCGGGCAGGTCAAGCACCGGCCTTATGCCCAGGGCTGCCAGCTCTGCCGCCGGGCCCATGCCTGACAGCATCAGCAGCTGGGGCGTGCCAAAGACGCCGCCCGCGCAGATGATCCCCTGTTCCGCCGTCAGGGTGCGCTGGCGCTGGCGGCGGTCGGCCACGACCAGGGCCGTGGCGCGGTTGTGCCGGGTCAGGATGCGATGGGCGCGGGTGCGGGTCAGGATGGTCAGGTTGGGCCGCTGCATGGCCGGATGCAGATAGGCCCGCGCCACGCTGAAGCGCCGGCCGTTCTTCTGGTTGACCTGATAAAGCCCCGCCCCGTCCTGGCGGGCACCGTTGAAGTCGGGGTTGCGATAGAGCCCATGCTCGACACAGGCCTCGACAAACATCCGGCTGGCCTGGCTGGTGCAGCGCTGGTCCGCAACATTGAGCGGGCCGTCGATGCCGTGGAAATCGTCAGCCCCACGCTCATTGTTTTCGGAATGCTTGAAGTCAGGCAGGACCTGCCGCCAGCCCCAGCCCGTGGCCCCCATGGCTTCCCAGTCGTCGAAATCCTGGGCCTGGCCGCGGATGTAGCACATGGCGTTGATGGCACTGGATCCGCCCAGCACCCGGCCCCTGGGCTGATAGCCGCGCCGGTTCAGCAGACCCGGCTGGGGAACGGTCTGATAGGCATAGTTGCACAGGCGCGAGGGCAGCAGGGCTGCCGCCCCTGCCGGGACATTGACCAGAAAGCTGGTGTCGGGTCCGCCATCCTCGACCAGGCAGACGCGGACCGATGGGTCTTCACTGAGCCGGGCGGCGACGACGCAGCCACCCGAGCCGCCGCCGACCACAATGTAGTCAAAGCCGTCCTCGCCCCGCATATCCGCCTAGTCCTGCAACATCGCCGAAAGCCGCTCTCGGATCACAGCTTCGGCACTGTCAACGATGCGGTCAATAAGGACGCGAACCGAGGGCACGTCCTCGATCAGTCCCTGGACCTGGCCGGCGGTCCAGATGCCGTGGTTGATGTCGCCGTTCTCGAGCCCCTCCCGACCACGCAGACCCTTGACCAGAGGGGCGACCGTCTCGAAAGGCTGACCCTCGCGTTCGAGACGAAGGACTTCCTGACTGACCAGGTTGCGGGCCACACGGGCACTGTTGCGATAGGTGCGGAAGATCAGGTCGGTGGCCCTCTCGTCCTGATCGACCATGGCCTGCTTGAAATTGGGGTGAAGCGGGGCTTCTTCGGTGGCGCAGAAGCGGGTGCCCATGTTGATGCCGTCTGCCCCAAGGGCGAGCGCAGCTGCCAGACCGCGCCCGTCACCGAACCCGCCCGACGCCAGTATGGGTATGCTCAGCCTATTGGCCGCTGCGGGGATCAGGATCAGGCCGGGCACGTCATCCTCGCCCGGATGGCCCGCACATTCGAACCCGTCGATGGAGATGGCGTCGGCCCCCATACGTTCGGCCTTGAGCGCATGGCGCACGGCGGTGCACTTGTGGATGATCCTGACGCCAGCAGCCCGGAACGCATCGAAATGGTCCTGAACATCGACGCCCACGGTTTCGACCACGTTGATGCCGCTGTCGATGATGACCTGGCGATATTCGGCATAGGGCGGGGGATTGATCGAGGGCAGCATGGTCAGGTTCACGCCAAAGGGCTGGTCGGTCATCTGGCGCGTGCGCTCGATCTCGGCGGCCAGGGCATCGGGTGTGGGCTGGGTCAGGGCGGTCAGGAAGCCCAGGGCACCCGCATTGGCCACGGCGGACACCAGCTCGGCCCGGCCCACCCACATCATGCCGCCCTGGGCGATCGGATGGCGCACGCCAAAGGTTTCGGTAAAGCGGGTCTTGATCATGGTGCCCTCAGCTGGACAGGGACTGGCCGTCGTCCACGGTGACGACCGATCCGGTGATGAACTGGCTGGTGTCGCTGCACAGGTGCAGCAGGCTGGCATCCAGGGCATCGGCCTGCATCAGGCGACGGCGCGGCCAGCGGCTAATCTGCTTCTGGCCGCCCTCGGTGCCGAACCAGTCGGCATTCAGGTCCGTCTCGATATAGCCGGGGCACAGGATGTTCAGGTTGATGCCCTGTCGTGACCAGTCCCGGGCCAGGGCCCGGCCCAGTTGCAGGACCCCTGCCTTGGAGGCGCTGTAGGCGGACAGGCCGGGTGTGATGTCTGTGGCTGTGATCGAGGAGATGATGACGATCCGCCCGTGACCGCGTTGTCTTGATCCGGCGGCCATCAAGCGCCGGGCCCCTTCGCGCACGGTCAGGAAGACGCCCGTCACATTGACGGCCATGACATTGGCAAAATCGGCGGCGGGCAGGTCTAACGCCGGGCCTTCAGCGTTCAGGCCAGCATTGGCGATGATGGTATCGACCGGACCAAAGGCGCGCTCGGCACTATCATAGGCGGCAATGAGACTGGTCTCGTCGGTCACATCAGCGGCCACGGCCAAAGCGCGCCCGCCGCTGGCTTCGATCTCGGAAACGATAGCCTGCATCGGCTCGGCCCGGCGGGCGACCAGGACGACGGCGGCCCCGCTGGCAGCGAGGATGCGGGCAAAGCGTGCCCCCAGACCCGACGAGGCTCCCGTTACGAGAGCGACGCGGCCGGACAGGTCAAAGCTGTATCCGACCATGGCTCAAGCGCCTGCGAACTGCGCGGGACGCTTTTCAAGGAAGGCCATGACCCCCTCGGCGTGGTCGGCGGTTTGGCCCGCGACACGCTGGCCCTCGCGTTCATGGGCCAGCGCCTGTTCAAAGGAGGCATCGGCACCATACCAGGCGGCGCGGCGTATGAGCGACAAGGAGGCCGGGCCATCAGCCAGCCTCAGGGCCACTTCCAAGGCGCTTTGGTCCAGATCGGCATCCGACGCGATGCGGTTGATCAGGCCCCATGCCAGGGCCTGAGGAGCCCGGACTGTCTCGCCTAGCAGCATCATCTCCATGGCGCGCGTACGCCCGATAGCGCGCGACAGCAGCCAGCTTGCGCCGCCATCGGGGGCCAGGCCCACGCGTGAGAAGGCCTGGATAAAGCTGGCGGTTTCCGAGGCGATGATGAGGTCAGCGGCCAAGGCCAGAGAACAGCCCACGCCTGCCGCTGGACCGCGCACGGCGCTGATCCAGGGAATGGGGGCATCGCGCAGGCGCAGCAGGATCGGGTTGATGTGGCTTTCCAGACCCGCGCCCATGTCTGGCCGCCCTGTTACGTCCAGCGGAATGGTTTCGCCAGCCACCATCTTGGCTCCGGCGCAGAAGCCGCGACCTTCTCCGGTCAGGACAAGGGCGCGACTTTCGGCAAAGGCTTGGTCGAGGACCTTGGACAGGTCCTCTGCCATGGCCAGGGACATGGCGTTGAGCGCCTCGGGATCATTCAAGCGAATGATGCCGACCTTTCCATGGGTTTCGAACAGGACTTTAGCGGCCTCGGCCATCTTTTCAGGCTCCCCAAAAACTAGGTCGTCGGCGTATTGTTTAATCAGTTGATTAGTTTCATAAGCGGAGCCTCTTCCTCATGCAACAGAAGAAAGTCAGCCGTCATGTCCGAAGCTCTGAACCCGGTTGTCAGCTACGAAGTCCGTGATGGGATTGCGGTGATTACGGTGGATGCACCGCCGGTGAACGCCCTGTCAGCCTCGGTGCGGCAAGGGATTGCGGCGGGCATGGAGCGTGCCACGACCGATCAATCGGTGAAGGCTATTGTCTTGATCTGTAGCGGAAGGACCTTCTTTGCCGGGGCGGACATCACCGAGTTTGGCAAGCCTCTGGTGCAGCCGGATCTACATGCCATACAGCGTCAGTTCGAGGCCTCTGACAAGCTGATCGTGGCGGCGATCCATGGCACGGCTCTGGGCGGCGGGCTGGAGTTGGCACTGACTGCCCATTACCGCATCGCGGTGCCTTCGGCCCGGCTTGGCTTGCCCGAGGTGCACCTGGGTCTTTTGCCGGGGGCTGGCGGGACGCAGCGCCTGCCTCGTATCGTGGGGCCGCGCGCGGCCCTGGACATGATGGTGTCGGGCAAGCCGATCGGAGCCGGGGCTGCGCTGAAGTCGGGCCTGATTGACCGCCTTGCGCAAGGGGATGACCTGAAAGCCGAGGCCCTGGCCTATGTGGCCGAACTGTTGTTCCAGGACGCGCCGCTGAAGCGTATCCGTGATGACGAGGGCCGCCTGTCCGAAGCCCGGAACAATCCGGACCTGTTCACCCAGTTCCGCAAGGATAATGCGCGCGCACTCAAGGGATTCAAGGCTCCCGAGAACATTATCCGCGCGGTCGAGGCCGCTGTTTCGGCTCCCGACCTTGACGCGGGCCTGAAGGCAGAATGGAGCCTGTTCGAGGAACTGGTCGATTCCACGGAATCGGCGGCCCAACGCTACTTCTTCTTCGCTGAACGTGAGACGGCGCGGGTGCCGGGCCTGGCCCCGGTCAAAGCGGATGCCATTCGGTCGGTGGGCGTGATCGGCGCGGGCACCATGGGCGGCGGCATCGCCATGAACTTCCTCAATATCGGCCTTCCTGTCACCTTGGTCGAGCAGCAGCAGGAGGCGCTGGATCGAGGCGTGGCCACCATCCGCCGCAACTATGAGAACACAGCCGCCAAGGGTCGGATGACTCAGGAGGAGGTTGAGCGGCGCATGGCCTTACTGAAGCCGACCCTGTCTTTCGAGGACCTGTCCGAGCCGGACCTGGTGATCGAGGCCGTCTATGAAAACCTGGAGCTTAAGAAGACCATCTTCGGTCGTCTGGATCAGGTGGCCAAGCCGTCGGCGGTTCTGGCGTCCAACACCTCTTTCCTTGATCTCGACCAGATCGCCGCAGCGACGAAACGACCGGAACAGGTGCTGGGCCTGCACTTCTTCTCGCCCGCCAATGTCATGAAGCTTGTCGAGGTAATCCGGGGTGCCGAGACTGCACCCGAGGTGGTGGCCTTGGGCATGGCTATTGGCAAGGCTATCGCTAAAACACCCGTTCTTTCCGCCGTTTGCGACGGATTTATCGCCAATCGCATGATGGCGCCGCGTACCGAGGTGGCCATGTCCCTGATCCTTGAAGGGCCCATGCCGTGGGACATTGACCGGGTCCTGACCGAGTTTGGCATGCCGATGGGCGTGTTTGCCATGACCGATCTGGTGGGCGTGGACGTGATCGGCTGGGACCGCGAAAACTCGTCATCTTCGACCGTGCAGGAGGTCTTGTGCGAGCAGGGCCGCTGGGGTCAGAAACGCGGGGCGGGCTTCTATGACTACGACGATCGCCGTCGGCCGACGCCGTCCACCCACGTCGAGGACATCATCCGGGACTTCTCGCAGAAGGCCGGCATCACCCGGGCCCCGATCGACGACCAGGATCTGCTGGAGCGGCTGCTGTTCCCGGTGGTCAACGAGGGCGCGCGCATCCTGGAGGAGGGCATCGCCCTGCGCGCCTCGGACGTGGATGTGGCCCTTATCCTGGGCTATGGCTGGCCGGTATGGACGGGCGGTCCTCTGTTCTGGGCCGACACGGTGGGGCTGGACAGGGTGGTTGCCGGGCTGAAGCGACTGGAAACGCGCTATGGTTCGACCTATGCCCCGTCTGATCTTCTGGTCCGGTTGGCGGAATCAGGGGGAATCCTGCACCAACAGCAGGGTGCGGCCTGAGTAGAGTTTGAGGCAGATCATGGCACGACGGGCCAATTCTTCGGGGGAAAGTGCCCGCGACCAGCTTCTGGAAGCGGCCAGTGACCTGATGACCGAGCGGACTTCGGTGGATATTACCCTGAGTGACCTGGCGAGCCGCAGTGGGCTGAATGCCGCCTTGGTAAAGTACTATTTTGGCAGCAAAAATGGCCTTCTTCTTGAAGTGCTGCGCAAGGTCCTGGGGCCGCCAATGCAGGAACTGGAGCCCCTGCTCAGCATGCCGCTATCGGCCGAGGAGAAGCTGCGGGTCCACATATCGGGGGTCGTGAACACCTACTTCCGCTATCCCTATGTCACCCGGTTGATGCACTATCTGCTGGCAGAGGATGACGGGGGATATGGCCGGGTGATCGCCGAGGAGTTCTCACGCCCCCTGGCAGACGCTCAGGCTGCCATCCTGGCCGAGGGGGCAAGGGAGGGGGTTTTCCGCCAGGTGGACCCCATGCTTTTCTATTTCAGCCTGATCGGGGCCTGCGACCATCTGTTCTACGGGCGCTATTCCCTGCAGCACGTCTTTGGGGTCGAGGGCATCGATCTGGACCTGAAGCGCCGCTACGTCGATCACCTGTATGGCATCATCAGCCAAGGGCTGAAGGCCTGAGTTTTCTCAGGCCTTTTTCACCGTGATGACCTTGGCATTGGTGTAGCCCATCAGGCCCTCTGGCCCGCCTTCGACGCCGATGCCGGACGCCTTATGCCCGCCAAAGGCCTGCCACGGCGCGACATAGGTGGCTTCGTTGATCCAGACCGTGCCGGTATCCAGTCGGCGGGCCACTGCCTGGGCCTGGTTCAGGTCGCGCCCCCATACCGATCCCGCCAGTCCTACGGACAGGGCATTGGCCCGAGCGATGGCATCCTCGATATCCGTATAGCGGATCAGGGGCAGGACGGGGCCGAAAGCCTCCTCGGCCACGACGCGGCTGTCCTCGGGCGGGTTGTCGATCAGGGTGGGCTCAATGAAATAGCCGGGCCCGTCTGGCAGGCCGCCGCCAGCCAGGAAGCCATGACCTGCAGCCCGTGAATCTTCAATCAGACTGCGCACGAAGTCATATTGGCGGCGGTTCTGAACGGGGCCAAGTTCGGTCGCGGAATCCAGGCCATTGCCGACCTTAACCTTGCCTGCCAGATCGGCCAGGCCGCTGGCCACCCGCTCATAGAGGCTGTCGTGGACATAGAGGCGCTTGGTGGCAATGCAGACCTGGCCTGAGTTGCCAAAGGCCGACCAGAACAGGGGCTCGATGATGGCGTCCACGTCGGCGTCAGGCAGGACGATGGCGGCATCATTGCCACCCAGCTCCAGCGTCAGGCGCTTCAGACCATCTGCAGCGTTGGCCATGACGGCCCGGCCGGTCGCCGTCGAGCCGGTAAAGCTGATCTTGTCGATCCCTGCATGGGCGGTCATCCAGGGGCCGAGCTCATCGCCGCCCGAGACGACATTCATGACGCCAGCGGGCAGACGATCACGCATCAGCTCGCCCAGCTTCAGCATGGTCAGCGGCGTATAGGGCGATGGCTTAATGATGATCGTGTTTCCAGTCAGGAGGGCCGAGGCGATCTTCCACACGCCCAGCAGCATGGGGAAGTTCCACGGCACAATGGCCCCGACCACGCCGAGGGGTACGCGGTGCGTCTCGGATCGCCGCTCAGGTGTGTCCTCGTTGACCACGACGGGGATTTCCTGGGTTGAGATCTGTTGGGCCCACAGCGTGCAGGCCATTAGTTCCTCGACGGCCTTGTTCAACGGACGGCCCTGTTCCTGCACAAACAGTGGCGCGAGGGTTTCCAGATTGGCCCCGATGACCTCGGCAATGGCGGCCACGCCTGCGCGGCGCTGGTCCAGCGGCGTATCGCGCCAGGCGGGGAAGGCACGTCTGGCCGCGTCGCCTGGTCCAACTGGGCTTGGGAGGCGTCCGGGGCCTTGGCTACCACCTGCTCGGTCGCGGGGTTCAGGATGTCGAGGGTTGCGGCACCAGCCACCGCCTGGCCATCGATGGTCAGGGTGAAATCAGTGTCAAAGGTGGTCATGGTGCATCCCGGTAAGGTCTTTATGTCGGCCTGATGCAAGCACTATGAGACAGGATGCGTGATGCAACAAGTTAGTTAGTTGATCGATTGATTAAATCGTAAACCGGCGATAGGAGTCCTGTCTGAAAACGGAGCGCGCGATGTCTTCTCCCCAAGCCTATATTGTAGCAGCGACGCGGACGGCCGGGGGCCGTCGCAATGGAGCTCTGAAAGACTGGCACCCGGTCGACCTGGGCGCAAAGGTGCTGGATGAACTGGTAGCGCGCACCGGGATTGATCCGGCGGCCATTGATGATGTCATCATGGGCTGCGTGGGACAGGCGGGCGAGCAGTCCATGCACGTGGGTCGCAATGCCGTCCTGGCCTCGAGCCTTCCCCAGAGCGTGCCCGCTGTGACGATCGACCGTCAGTGCGGCTCATCTCAGCAAGCGATCCAGTTTGCGGCCCAGGCCGTGATGTCGGGCACCCAGGACGTGGTTATAGCGGCAGGGGTCGAGAGCATGACGCGCGTGCCCATGGGCCTGACAGTCGTGCCGGACAGCAGCCCGGTGGGGCCGTGGCCCCGGTCGGTCCAGGACCGGTATGGTGTGAAGGGGTTCAGCCAGTTCGTCGGGGCTGAGATGATTGCCCAAAAGTACGGCTTTGACCGCCAGACCCTTGATGCCTTTGCGCTGGAAAGCCATCGCCGGGGGGCGCAGGCGATCCGTACAGGGGCTTTCGGCGACGAGATCCTGGGCCTGGAGATCGACACGCCGGACGGCAAGGTCATGCACAGCCGGGACGAGGGCGTGCGCGAGGATGCGACCCTGGAAAGCATCGGATCGGTCAAGCTGTTGCGGGACGGTGGGGTCATCTCGGCGGCCAATGCCAGTCAGATCTGCGACGGGTCGGCGGGAGTGCTGATTGTCAGCGAGCGGGCGTTGAAGGAACACGGCCTGACGCCCCTGGCCCGTATCCATAACCTTACGGTAACGGCTGGCGATCCGGTCATCATGCTGGAAGAACCCCTGCCAGCGACGCAACGCGCCTTGCAGCGTGCCGGGATGAAGATTGAGGATATTGACCTTTATGAGGTCAACGAGGCCTTTGCCCCTGTGCCCTTGGCCTGGTTGAAGGCGACGGGGGCTGATCCGGCACAGCTGAATGTTAATGGCGGGGCCATTGCTCTGGGCCATCCACTGGGCGCGTCGGGGGCCAAGCTGATGACCACCCTGGTCCACGCCTTGCGCGCCCGGGGCAAGCGCTATGGCCTGCAGACCATGTGCGAAGGGGGTGGAGTGGCCAATGTCACCATCGTCGAAGCGCTCTGAAATACCTGTCGCAACCTATTGAAAGTATAGACTATGAAACTGGAAGGTGTGTCCGCCGTCGTCACGGGCGGAGCCTCGGGTCTGGGTGAGGCAACGGCGCGCGCTCTGGCGGCCAAGGGCGTCAAGGTGGCGCTGTTCGATCTGAATGAAGCGCGGGGCAGTCAGGTGGCAAATGATATCGGCGGCGTGTTTTGCGCCGTCGATGTGACCGATGACGCTTCGGTCGATGCCGGGTTTGAAAAGGCTCGCGCAGCCCATGGTCAGGAGCGTATTCTGGTCAACTGCGCGGGCACCGGCAATGCTGTGAAGACCGCCAGCCGGGATCGCAATACGGGTGAGATCAGGCATTTCCCTCTGGAGAGCTTTAACCAGATCATCCAGATCAACCTGGTCGGCACCTTCCGCTGCATTGCCAAGTCGGCCACGGGGATGCTGTCACTGGAGCCGATGGCGGATGGCGAGCGCGGGGCCATCGTTAACACTGCCTCGGTCGCGGCCGAGGATGGCCAGATGGGCCAGGCGGCCTATTCGGCGTCGAAGGGCGGCGTGGTGGGCATGACCCTGCCGATCGCCCGCGACCTGTCGGGCGAGGGGATCCGGGTCAACACCATCCTGCCGGGCATTATGTGGACGCCGATGATGGCGGGTATGGACCAGAAGGTGCAGGACGCCCTGGCCGCCATGATCCCCTTCCCCAAGCGCCTGGGCACGCCGGCCGACTACGCCGCCCTGGCCCTGCATCTGGCCGAGAACACCTACATCAACGGCGAGTGCATCCGTCTGGACGGGGCTATTCGTCTGGCGCCTCGCTAAGCGAGGGGCTGAAGCCGCTAACGCTCGCCGCGCGGCGGCTCGCTGCTTGAGCGGGTTAGGCGCGACGGTATAGCTTTTGCGCGGGTTATCAGCGGCCCTCGGGGCGTCCTTGCGGACGTTTCGGGGCCGTTTTCGTGTGAAGTTTCAGGGCTATTCGAAAAATATCGACGGATTGGACGAAAATCGAAAAAGGGGCTTGCGCGATCCGAAGTCGGTCCGCTATACGCCCCTTCCTCGACGGGGAGCAGCACATCGCTCCCAACGGAGTGCGGGCGTAGCTCAGGGGTAGAGCATCACCTTGCCAAGGTGAGGGTCGGGCGTTCGAATCGCCTCGCCCGCTCCAGTCGAGACACCCACGAAACGGGGTCTGGCCACAGGTCAGTCCCCGTTCGCGTATCTGCCCCCCCTAATCCAACCCTTGCCCCAAGCCATGCCCTGTGACGCTCGCTTGTTGGGTGGTGCTCGTTTTTGCGACGTTTCTTCCGCGTCGGGAGCAAATGTCGCTCAAGCTTTGTGATAACGACGATTCTGTTTCGTCAAACTCTCATCAAGTCGTTGCAGCGCCCAATTAGTCAGCGCCCTGAACACCGGAACGCCAAACGGCCTTCCGCATGGGGATGCTGCAAACATGAAACTGCAACTGCTCGTAGGCGTGGCTGTCACGCCGCTGGTCTTGGGTATGGCTGTGCTGCCGCAGGTGGCTGTGGCCGACAGCACGGTGCTGGCCGCGGCGACGGTTCCGGCAGGCGACGGCGTTTATGGCCGTGTGGTCGATGCCAGCGGCTCGCCGCTCCCCGGTGTGGAAATCACTGCCCAGGGCCGCCGCGCGGTCTCTAACACCCAGGGCGAGTTCCACATGACCGGCCTGTCGGGCCGCGTCGAACTGAACGCCCGCTACATCGGCCTGCCCTCGGCCAGCCAGACGGTCGATATCGTGGCGGGTCAAATGACCTCTGTGGTGCTGACGCTGGGTGGCGATAGCGCCACCACGGTCGCCGACGTCGTGGTCAACGGTGTGATTACCGAAGGTGTGGCCCGCGCCCTGAACCAGCAGCGCAACGCCGATGGTACCGTCAACGTGCTGTCTGCGGATGCCATTGGCCGCTATCCCGACCCCAACGTGGCTGAAAGCCTGCAACGCGTGGCCGGTATCGCCATCCAGCGCGATCAGGGCGAAGGCCGCTACATCAACGTGCGGGGTGCCCCGGCATCCTTCACCGCCGTGTCGGTGGATGGCGTCACGGTGCCTTCGGTCGATCCGGGCACGCGCGCGGTCGATCTGGACACCCTGCCGTCGGACATCGTGTCGAACGTCGAGGTCTCCAAGACCCTGCTGCCGTCGCAGGACGCTGACAGCATCGCCGGTGCCGTCAACATCAAGACCCGCTCGCCGTTCGACCAGCGCCGACTGGCCCTGAGCGGCTATGGCGGTGCCAGCTATAACGACTATGGCGGCGAGGACATCCGCGGTGGCTTCACGGCCTCTAACGTGTTTGGTGAAGGCCAGAACTGGGGCGCGCTGCTGTCCTACAGCTATTCCCAGACCAACCGTCGCCCCGACAACGTCGAAAGCGGCTGGACCAAGATGGAAACCCCTGAAGGCGATGAAATCTTCGCCCTCGAGGAAAGCCTGTTCAAGGACTATGACACCGAGCGCACCCGTCAGGCGGTGACCGGCGGTCTGGAGTTCCGTCCCAACGACGCCACCCGCGCCTGGGTTCGCGGCTCGTTCGCCAAGTTCGAGGACGACGAATACCGCAACCAGCTTCTGCTGACCTATGACGAAGGGGATATGGTTGCGGGCTCGAACAGCCGCAAAGCCACCTTCGACAACGTCACGGTCGAGCGCCAACTGCGTCACCGCACGCAGGTGAACGAAATCACCACCCTGACCACGGGTGCCGAGCATATCTTCGGCAATGGCGCAGTGCTGGACGGCAGCCTGTCGTGGGCTTCGACCGAACAAACCTATCCGAACCGCAACGAGCTGCTGTTCCGCTCCGAGGCCGACCCGACCGTCACCTATGACTTCAGCGGCGACCATTACGAGCCGACCTATTCGATCTTCACCTCGCAAGAGCATCTGGACCGCAGCCAGTATGAGTTCCGCGAGACGGTGTTCCGTTCGAACACGACCGAGCAGGAAGAGTTCGCCGCCCAGCTGAACTTCGAACTGCCCAGCACGATCGCCAATCAGGAAGTGACGTGGAAGTTTGGCGGCAAGTTCCGCAGCCGCGATTTCGTGGCTGATGAAGAGCGCTCCCGTACCCGCGACGAGGACCATGCTCCGACCCAGTCCTATGGCGATCTGCTGACGGATAAGGAATCCGTCAACTACGACTACCTGCTGGGCCACAAGTTCAACAACGGTCTGATCGACGAGTATCTGGCTGGCGCACGCGGCCTGGCTGGTCGCCAGATGCCGGACTCCATTCTCGCCGACTACGAGGCTCAGGAAGACATCCTGTCAGCCTATGCCCAGGCCCGTATGGACATCGGTGCCACCACCATCATCGCGGGTCTGCGCGTCGAGAACACCAAGTTTGACGGCACCGCCAACACCTTCCGTCTGGACATCGACGATGAAGGCGAAGAGAGCGAAATCTTCGGCACGGCCTCTGTCAGCCGCGACGATACCGAGTTCTTCCCGAACCTGACCATCCGCCACGCCTTCTCGGACAATCTGATCGGTCGCGCAGCCCTGACCCGTTCGATCAACCGCCCCGAGTTCTCCGAACTGGTCCCGCGCCGCGAGGAAGAAACCGAAGGCTCCAAGGCCAAGTTCAGTATCGGCAATCCGGAGCTTGAAGCCACGCTGTCCAATAATCTGGACTTCGGTCTGGAATACTATTTCAGCGACTTTGGCGTCCTGTCGGCAAACGCCTTCTACAAGGACCTGGAAAACTACCGCTACACCCTCGTTTACGAGGCTCCGGCGACGGTCAATGGCGTGCTTTATCCGGACGCCGAGTTCGAAACCCCGATCAACGCGCCTGAAGGCCATCTGGCCGGCTTCGAGATCAACTGGCAGCAGAAGTTCAGCTTCCTGCCGGGCTGGGCCTCGCACTTCGGTATCTTCGCCAACTACACCTATACCGATGCCGAGATCACGACGGCACAGGCCTATGAGGGCCGTAACAAGTTCCAGCTGCCGGGCCAGTCGGAAAACAACTACAACGTGGCACTCTTCTACGAGCATGCCGGTCTGTCGGCGCGCCTGAGCTACACCAAGCGCAGCGACTATCTGGAAGAGATCAATGCCGAAGACGCCGACTTCGACCTGTTTGTTGAAGGCCGTGAACAACTGGACTTCACCGCCAGCTATGACTTCGGCAACGGCATCGAGGTCTTTGGCGAGGCCAAGAACCTGACGGACTCGGCGGGCACCAAATACTACGGCGTCCGCGAGCGTACCTACGAGTACGAAAAGTTTGGCTACAACGTCTTTATGGGCGTGCGCTTTAAATACTGATCCCCCCGATCCCCTTGACCCTTTGCGGGCCGGAGCCATCGCTCCGGCCCCTTTTTTCTCGCCCCGGCGCGGATGCAAAGGGCTGAATCTGCCACCACAGTGCCACACCGACGCTTTGCATTAGTCAAATCGTGTCGCCATATGGATTGTACCGGTTGACCCAAAGTCAGGGTCTGCCTAAGCCCCCTTTCGAAAGCGCCTGATGTGTGTGGCGCACTAATGCTCAGAGGATCTCATGGCCGAAGCCGCAGCGCCCTACGACGTCGTCATCATCGGGGCTGGCCCCGGTGGCTATAATGCCGCGATCCGTGCAGGCCAGCTGGGCCTCAAGGCGGCCATCGTCGAAAAACTGCCGACGCTGGGCGGCACCTGCCTGAACGTCGGCTGTATGCCGACCAAGGCCCTGCTGCACTCGTCGGAACTGTTCGAGGCCGCCAACACCGAGTTTGCCAACATCGGCATCGAAGTGAAGCCCAAGCTGAACCTCGGCCAGATGCACAAGTCCAAGGACGACAGCGTCGAGGCCCTGACCAAGGGCATCGAGTTCCTGATGAAGAAGAACAAGGTCACCGTCGTGCGCGGCACCGGCAAGATCCTCGCCAAGGGTCAGGTCGAGGTCGAGGGCGCTGACGGTGCCAAACAGGTTCTGGAAACCAAGAACATCGTCATCGCCACCGGCTCCGAGCCGACCCCGCTGCCGGGCGTCGACTTCGAAGAAGGCAAGGTGATCGACTCGACCGGCGCTCTGTTCCTGCCGAAGGTCCCCAAGCATATGATCGTCATCGGTGCAGGCGTGATCGGTCTGGAACTGGGTTCGGTCTGGCGTCGTCTGGGTGCCGAAGTCACCGTCGTGGAATACCTCGACAAGGTGGGCGCAGGCATGGACGGCGAAGTCGCCACCGCCTTCCAGCGCGGCCTGAACAAGCAAGGCCTGAAGTTCAAGATGTCGACCAAGGTCACCGGCGCCAAGTCCACCAAGGATGGCGTTGAACTGACCGTCGAGCCCGCCGCTGGCGGTGCTGCCGAAACCATCAAGGGCGATGTGGTTCTGGTGGCTATCGGCCGCCGTCCGTACACCAAGGGCCTCGGCCTCGAGAACGTCGGCGTCACGCCGGACCAGCGCGGCTTCATCGCCAATGACCACTTCAAGGTTGCCGATGGCATCTGGGTCATCGGTGACGTGACCCACGGCCCGATGCTGGCCCACAAGGC
>DLIT01000006.1:187-3312 GCA_002483865.1 Brevundimonas sp. UBA7635 | reverse complement strand
CTGGTGCCGTCGGTCATCTACACCGCACCGGAAGTGGCATGGGTGGGCAAGACCGAAGAAGCCCTGAAGGCCGAAGGCGTCGAGTACAAGAAGGGTAAATTCCCCTTTGCCGCCAACAGCCGCGCCAAAATCAACCACGAGACCGAAGGCTTCGTGAAGGTCCTTGCCGATGCCAAGACCGACAAGGTTCTGGGCGTGCACATCTTTGGCCCGCAAGCCGGCGAGATGATCGGTGAAGCCTGCATGACCATGGCCTTCGGCGGCGCGTCGGAAGACATTGCCCGCACCTGCCACCCGCACCCGACCCGTTCGGAAGCCGTTCGCCAAGCCGCCATGGGCGTCGAAGGCTGGACGATGCAAGCTTGATTTTAGGTGCCCCTACCGCCCTTCGGGCGACTTTAGGGGCGTTGACTGTCTAGCCTTGAGAAGGGCGCGTTTCGTAAGGGGCGCGCCCTTTGCTTTGTGATGGTTGGTTCAAATAAAGAACGGCGCGTGCCTTGCGGGACGCGCCGTTTTTCTTGGGACTGGGTCTGTTGTCAGGCCGCGATGACGGTGCGGTTGCGGCCCGAGTTTTTGGCCTGATACAGGGCCGTGTCGGCAGTCTCGATCAACTGGTTATAGTCGGGGTGGTTGTCATAGGCAGCCAATCCCAGAGATGCCGTGACACGTAGATTGCCACCAGCGGGCAGGCGCATGTCGCGGCTGGCCAGTTGCTGGCGGATACGCTCGGCCACAACCTCGGCGTCGTAAATGGCCGTCTCGACCAGCACAATCAGGAACTCCTCGCCGCCATAGCGGAAAACAAAGTCGCTGAGGCGCACGTTGTCGGCAATGACTTCGGCCACCTGTTTCAGCACCAGATCGCCTGCGGCGTGGCCGTGGGTGTCGTTGATCGACTTGAAGTGGTCCACGTCCAGCATCATGAGGCTCAGCGGCGTTCCGATGCTGTTTGCCAGCGTGATTTCACGGCTCAGGATCGTGGGCAGGAAGCGACGGTTCAGGGCGCGGGTCAGGGTATCGCGACCGTTCTCCAGACCGGCTACGCTCTGGAACAGGTCGGTGATCAGGAATTTCACCTCTTGAACCGCCGATTGCAACTCGGCCAGCGGCACGTTCATCGCCTCGGTTTGCTTGGCGTTGTGCGCGGCCGACACGCGGGGGAGAATGTCGGTGTCGACCCGCGAGATCAGTGCCTCGATGGCGGTCAAACTGGCATTGCCGTCGAAGATCAAGCCTGCGCGGTGGGTGAGCCAAAGTCCGAACGGCGAGGAGGACAAAGTGCTGGGATTGGCCGTACCGCCCTGGAACATCAGGAAAAGTACGCCCTGCAGCCATTCAAACAGCGCGGCGATCTGACCGTCGCGTTCATGGGCAATGTCCTGCCCCAAGGCGAACAGACGGTAGGATTCATCCACTTGGGCGCGGCGCACCGAACCTTGCATGTACGCCTCGCTCATGACGGCGATGGCTTCGTCGATCAGGAAATCGATGCGCATGATGGCATGGGCCACATGGGCGCGGTCCAGTGCGCTGTCCAGCACCAGTTCGCCCAGACGCGCCTTCAGAACCGAAGCGCCGTGCATCACCAGGCGCAGCGGCACCTTGATGCGCGCATGCACCTCGCCAATCTTGCGCTGCTGCTGGCGGAAGGCTTCGTCACCGTCCTCGCCCTGACGGAACAGGTCGATGACCCAACGGACGAGAGAGGCCTTCAGCCGTTCTTCGACCATGCTGGAGCTCAAAAAGGCCAGAGCCTCTTCTTCGGTTAGCAACACTTCATAGAAGCGGTCTGCCAGATCCGTCGCGTGGCGTTCGGATATTTCGCTCAGCAGTTGCTCTACGGGGTTCGACAGAGCGGGAACGACGCAGGACATAGAAAACTCGATACAGGTTCGCCAAACGGGCGAGAAAGGGTAGGCGCGGCCTTATAGCAAGGCTTTCAGCCGCGGCCTGCACCAATCGGCATCAAAAATGTAAAAAGCTTTGTTCGCGTCAGACGTGCGTCATTCCGGCAGCGGAATGAACTCCAGCGTGTCATCGACGGGCAGGGTCATGCGGCCTGCCTTCCAGTCCGCCTTGGCCTGATCCATGCGCTCCTGTGAGGAGGAGACGAAATTCCACCAGATCAGGCGCTCTCCCACCGGCTCGCCGCCCAGCGACATGACGGTCGATGGCTCCAGCGCCGTGATGACGGGATCGGCATGGGCCGAAAACACCACCATCTGGCCGGTATGATAGCGCTGATGGTCGATCTCGACCGAACCGGCCGCCACATAGATGGAACGCTCGGCATAGCCACCGGCCTGACCCGGCCCTGGCGGCGGGGTAAACCGACCGCCTGTCGGCAGTTCATAATGCAAATAGTAGAGCGGGCTTTCCACCGGCGTTCCGGCACGCTCTCCGAACGCCTCACCGGCAACCAGACGTGTGAACACGCCATTGGATTGATCTGACGGCTGGGCCTCTTCGCCCAGATGGGTGAAGGAGGGCGCGATCTCTTCCTTCTCGACCGGCAGGGCCACCCAGGCCTGCATGCCGTGCATTGGCCCGCCTTGCGACTTTTTCAGAGGATCGGTGCGCTCGGAGTGAACAATGCCCGAGCCGGCCGTCATCCAATTCACCTCGCCCGGACGGATTGGCTGGGTATAGCCGAGGCTGTCGCGGTGCATGATTTCGCCTTCAAACAGATAGGTCAGGGTCGAAAGGCCAATGTGGGGGTGCGGGCGGACATTGATGGCGTCGCTGCCCGCGGCAAACTCTGCGGGGCCCATCTGGTCCAGAAAAATAAACGGACCCACCATGCGCTTTTGGGCGTGGGGGAGGATGCGCGACACTTCAAACCCGCCAAGATCACGGCGGCGGCCTTCGATAATCCGTTCGATCATGGGGGGGCTCCGGCTATTCGAATGAGGGAATATAGGTACGAAAACGCCGCCCGTATCAGGGGCGGCGCCATCATAGAGGACTTCTGACCCGAAGGTTAGGACACGTGCGGCGTCACAATGTTCAGCGGCAGGGTGGTCACATTCTTCACACCGCGCGTGACGATATGGCTGGCGCAGTCGGACACGATGCCCAGGGTCAGCAACTTGTCACGCAGGAACTGGTCAAAGGCGTGCATGTCC
>DLIT01000006.1:0-163 GCA_002483865.1 Brevundimonas sp. UBA7635 | reverse complement strand
GGTGGCGCACTGCACCACTTCCGGCCATTGCGCGACGGCGGCTTCGAAGATGTCGAGGTTTTCACGCGAGGGCAGCGACAGCTTCACAATCGCGTAAACCTCGAAGTCCAGACCCAGAAGACCGGCATCGAGCAGTGTTACGCGCTTGCGTATCAGGCCGCTA
>DLIT01000185.1 GCA_002483865.1 Brevundimonas sp. UBA7635 | reverse complement strand
CACTATCCGGCTTTGCCAATGCCGGATTCAGCCAAAGCCGCCTGCTGGAAACCTTTGGTTGGGTAAAAAGTGTAGCTCAGGGTGATTTCACGCACGCCGCGCGCTTCGACATCGGTCGCCAGTTCGGGTGCCACAAAGTACTGGACCGGGAAGGTCACCGACTCGCCCGCCGCGATCTCCTGGCCTTCGAAGCAGAAGCATTGCAGCTTCTGGAAATAAGGCCCCGCCCGCTCGGGCACGACATTATAGGCCGCCGTGGCGTGGATCGGCGCGTTCGAGGTGTTGGTCACCGTGAAGTAGGCCATTCCCGTCTCACCGACATGGACCTTCTGCGTTACCTGCTCGGCCTTGAAGGTCATCGGCAGGTTGCGGACGTTGGTATCAAAGTGGATCGTGGCCATCTGGTCCAGCACCTCGGTCGGTGCGGCCTCGGCCTTGCGGACCGTGCCGTCAAAACCGGTGACCTGACAAAAGAGCTGATACAACGGCACCGCGGCGAAGGCCGCCACCAGCATCAGCGCCGCGACCCCGCCACAGATCAGGGCGAACCGGTTCTTGCCCGTCATGACTGCGGCTCCGACGATGCTGGCGCAACCGTTACAGATTGGGCGTCGGCTTGGGTCTGGGCTTCAGCAGCGGCAACGGCTTCCGCCAAGGCCTTCGCGGCCTCGGAGTTGCGCTGGAGGTTGGTCACCGTGACGATAAAGACCACAACGGCAAAGCCCACCAGACCTGCGGCAATGGCCAGGTTCCGACGCCTGCGGGCACCGACCTGCTCGTCGGTCAGCTTGATAAAGGTCGGTTCAGTCACGCGATCAAACTCCCAGAGCCGGCAGCTGCTCGACAAGCAGGGCCGAGAACAGCGCCATCAGATAGAGGATGGAAAAGGCAAAGAGGTTACGGGCGGGTTTGGCCTCGACCCGGACATCATACAATGCGGCTTCTCGCCCCACAGCCTCGGCCTTGTCCGGCTGGTCGCCCGCGCGCGAACGCCACAGGCGAAACGCCAGCACCAGGAAGAAGAGCCCACCGGCGAGCGAGACCGCGAGATAGACCACGCCGCCCAGGCCAATCAGCGCCGGTGCAATGGCCACGGGCACAAAGACGAGGCTGTAGATCAGGATCTGCAGACGGGTGGACTTGGCTCCACGTGCCACGGGCATCATCGGGATGCCCGCCTTGGCATAGTCACCAGCCGAATAGAGGGCCAGGGCCCACGAGTGGGGCGGGGTCCACAGGAAGATGATCAGGAACAGCAGCCAGGCCTGCCAGGGCGCATCCCCGGTGACCGCCGCCCAGCCGATCACGGGCGGAAAGGCCCCGGCCGCTCCGCCGATGACGATGTTCTGCGGCGTGCGGCGCTTCAGCAGCATGGTGTAGAAGGCGGCGTAATAGACAATGGTCAGGGCCAGAAGGCCACCGGCCAGCCAGTTGGTCGTCATGCCCAGGAGCATGACCGAGAAGATCGACAGGACCATGCCAAAGGCCATGGCGTCGTTCTTGCGCACGCGGCCTGCAGCCACCGGGCGAGCGCGCGTGCGGCGCATCAGGGCATCGGTCTCGCCTTCCAGCGCCATGTTCAGGGCCCCGGCGGCCCCTGCCCCCACGGCAATGCACAGCACGGCCACGATGGCCAGGATCGGGTTCAGCTGGCCGGGCGCGACCACAAGACCGGTGACCGCCGTAAAGACGACCAGCGACATGACGCGCGGCTTCAGCAGCTGGAAGAAGTCTTCGGGCTGGGCCTGGGTGACGATCGGGGGATCGCGGTCGGGACGGGCGTTCTGGGTCATTATTAAAACTAAAGGCCGCCCTTTCGTTCAGAAAAGGGCGGCCTCTCTCACAGTTTGACCGTCAGGTCAGTGGTTGTCCGCCTTGACCACCGGCAGTTCGTTGAACTGGTGGTGCGGGGGCGGCGAGGACAGGGTCCACTCAAGCGTGGTGGCACCTTCACCCCAGGGGTTGGCTTCACCCTTGCGGCGACGGATGGCCGATTCCAGCAGGACCAGCAGGAAGATGCCAACGCCGACGATGGTGATGACATAACCCCACGAGGAGACCTGGTTCCACAGGGTATAGGCTTCCGGATAGTCGATATAGCGACGCGGCATGCCTTGCAGACCCAGGAAGTGCTGCGGGAAGAAGATCAGGTTCACACCGATGAACATGATCCAGAAGTGCGCCGCGCCCAGGAACTCGTTGTACTTCACGCCAAACATCTTCTCGTACCAGTAATAGAAACCGGCGAAGATCGAGAAGATGGCACCCAGCGACAGCACGTAGTGGAAGTGGGCGACGACATAGTAGGTGTCGTGCAGGCTGTAGTCGATGCCGGCGTTCGACAGGGTCACGCCCGTCACGCCACCAATGGTGAACAGCAGGATGAAGCCGAGGGCGAACAGCATCGGCGTCTTGAAGGACAGCGAACCGCCCCACATGGTCGCAATCCACGAGAAGATCTTAACCCCGGTCGGAACCGCGATGATCATGGTGGCGGCCACGAAATAGGCGCGCAGCTGGATCGGCATGCCGACCGTGTACATGTGGTGAGCCCACACGATGAAGCCGATGAAGCCGATGGCGACCATGGCGTAGGCCATGGCGAGATAGCCGAAGATGGGCTTCTTCGAGAAGGTCGAGACGATGTGCGAGATGATGCCGAAGCCCGGCAGGATCATGATGTACACTTCGGGGTGGCCGAAGAACCAGAACAGATGCTGGTACATGACCGGGTCACCGCCGCCCGACGGGTCGAAGAAGCTGGTGCCGAAGTTACGATCGGTCAGCAGCATGGTGATGGCACCCGCCAGAACCGGCAGCGACAGCAGCAGCAGGAAGGCGGTGATCAGTACGCCCCACGCAAACAGCGGCATGCGGTGCAGGGTCATGCCCGGCGCGCGCATGTTGAAGATGGTGGTGATGAAGTTGATCGAACCCAGGATCGACGAGGCACCGGCGACGTGCAGGGCAAAGATGGCCAGGTCAAACGACGGACCCGCGTGACCAACGGTCGACAGCGGCGGATAGGCCGTCCAGCCGCCACCGAAGCCGCGGCCCGGACCACCGTCCACGAACATCGAGATGCACAGCAGGATGAAGGCGGCCACCAGAAGCCAGAACGAGATGTTGTTCAGGCGCGGGAAGGCCATATCCGGCGCGCCGATCATGATCGGCGTGAAATAGTTGGCAAAGCCACCCATGGTGGCCGGCATAACCACAAAGAAGACCATGATGAGGGCGTGGGCCGTCACGGTCACGTTGTAGCCGTGCTTGGACGCCTCGACGATCCCCAGCTGCTGGATGATCGTGCCTTCCTTGAACAGCTGGATGCCCGGCTCAGCCAGTTCCCAGCGAATCAGGCCCGACAGGGCCCCACCGACCAGGCCGGTGAAGATGGCGAAGACCAGATACAGGACGCCAATGTCCTTGTGGTTGGTCGAC
>DLIT01000177.1:9693-10103 GCA_002483865.1 Brevundimonas sp. UBA7635 | reverse complement strand
TCGGGCTTGCCGAACAGGCGCAGGTCGGCGGTGGGGACTGACAGGGCCTCGGCCACGCCCTCAAACGCGACGCCGGTGGCTTCCATGCCGCCATAGATGACCGCGCTGGCCCCCGGCTCGCGCTGGGTGACATCGACAGGCAGCCCCAGGATGGCGCGGGCGTGCAGGGCGAACTCCGAATAGGTCTGGGTGGCCAGGGTCACCAGGCCGGTGTCGTGCGGGCGCGGCGAAACCTCCGAGAACCAGACCTGGTCCCCCTTCACGAACAGCTCGACGCCAAAGACGCCCCAGCCGCCCAGGGCCTCGGTCACCTTGTCCGCAATCTCCTGGGCCGATTTCAGGGCCGCATCCGACATGGTCTGGGGCTGCCAGCTCTCGACATAGTCGCCCTTGACCTGGCGATGGCCGAT
>DLIT01000177.1:7810-9664 GCA_002483865.1 Brevundimonas sp. UBA7635 | reverse complement strand
GTGATCTCATAGTCGAAGTCGATGCGGCCCTCGACGATGACCCGGCCGCCCGCAACCCGGCCCGAGGCCTCGGCATGGGCCCAGGCCTCGGCGATATCCTCGGCGCTCTCGACATAGGACTGGCCCTTGCCGGACGAGGACATGACCGGCTTGACGAAGCAGGGATAGCCCACCGCTTCGGCACCGGCGGCCAGTTCGTCGGCGCTGCCAGCAAAGGCAAAGGGACTGGTCGGAAGGCCCAGCTCTTCAGCCGCCAGGCGACGTATGCCCTCGCGGTTCATGGTCAGCTGGGTGGCGCGGGCGGTGGGCACCACGCGGGCCATGCCGGCGTCCTCGATCATGGTCAGAACATCGGTGGCGATGGCCTCGATCTCGGGCACGATGATGTCCGGCCCCTCGGCCATGATGACCCCGTTCAGCACCTGGGGATCGGTCATCGGGATGACGTGGCTGCGGTGCGCCACCTGCATGGCCGGGGCATTGGCATAGCGATCCACCGCCACCACCTCGACCCCCAGGCGCTGCAGCTCGATGGCCACCTCCTTGCCCAGCTCGCCCGAGCCCAGAAGCATGACGCGGACGGCGGTGTCGGAAAGCGGGGTGCCGAGACGCATGGATGGGCTCCTGTCATCCTTCTCCCCTTGCGGGAGAAGGCGGGTCGCCGGGGCGACCCGGATGAGGGGTATCGACGGCGAGCCTGATGAAGGAGCCCCGCCGCCGGGGTCGTATAAATCATCATGAGGGGTGTGTTGGCACCCCTCATCCGGTCTGCTTCGCAGACCACCTTCTCCCGCAAGGGGAGAAGGGCCTTGGCACAGCAGATGCTTACAGGCGGGCCTTGGCCTGTTCGACCACGGCGTCGGCGGTGATGCCGAACTCTTTGTACAGCACCTCTGCCGGGGCGGAGGCACCGAAGCCGGTCATGCCGACAAAGCCGCCGTCCTCGCCGATGAAGCCTTCCCAGCCCTGCTTGATGGCGGCTTCAACGGCGATGCGGACGGTGCCGCGGCCGATGACGGCGTCCTGATAGGCCTTGGGCTGCTGCTCGAACAGCTCGAAGCAGGGGACCGAGACCACGCGGGTCGGGACGCCCTGGGCTTCCAGGGTTTCAGCCGCCTTCAGCGCCAGGGCGACCTCTGTACCGGTGCCGAACAGGGTGACCCTGGCCGGGCCGCTGGCGGCCTTCAGCTCATAGGCCCCCTTGCGCGACAGGTTCTCGCCCGCGTCCGTGGTGCGGACCGCCGGGGTCTTCTGGCGCGACAGGGCCATGGCCGACGGCGTGGTCTTGTGCTGCAGCGCCAGCTGCCAGCATTCCAGAGCCTCGACCGTGTCGGCGGGGCGGAAGACCATCAGGTTGGGGATGGCACGCAGCGCAGCCAGGTGCTCGACCGGCTGGTGGGTCGGGCCGTCCTCGCCCAGGCCGATGGAATCGTGGGTCAGGACGTGGACCACGCGGATTCCCATCAGAGCCGCGAGGCGGATCGCCGGACGGCTGTAGTCCGAAAAGACCATGAAGGTGCCAGCATAGGGAATGACACCGCCATGCAGGGCCATGCCGTTCATGGCCGAGGCCATGCCGTGCTCACGGATGCCCCAGTTCACGTAGCGGCCCGAATAGTCAGGCGCGTCCAGGATCTGGGTGTTTTTGACGAAGGTGTTGTTCGAGCCGGTCAGGTCCGCCGAGCCACCGACCATTTCCGGGATGGCGTTGAAGACGGTCTCCAGAGCCTCGCCCGACGACTGGCGTGTGGCCAGGGCGGGCTTGTCGGCGACCAGTTCCTTGATCCGGGCCTCCAGAGCCTGGAACGCCCCGTTCGGCAGGTCGCCGGCCATGGCGCGGGTGAAGTCGTCGCG
>DLIT01000177.1:813-7733 GCA_002483865.1 Brevundimonas sp. UBA7635 | reverse complement strand
CCGTGGGTCTTGTGGCTGCCTTCCAGAGTGGCCGCACCCTTGCCGATACGGGTCTTGCAGGCGACCAGGGTCGGCTTGTCCTGCTTGGTCGCCCAGGCCATGGCCTTTTGAATCTGCTTGTGGTCGTGGCCATCGATAGCCTTGACCGCCCAGCCCGAGGCCTTGAAGCGGGCCAGCTGGTCAGTGGCGTCCGACAGGCTGACCTTGCCGTCGATGGTGATCTCGTTGTCGTCCCACAGGACGCACAGCTTGTTCAGCTTCAGGCGACCGGCCAGGGCGATGGCTTCCTGGGACACGCCTTCCATCAGGCAGCCGTCACCGGCGATGACCCAGGTCCGGTGATCGACCAGATCGCTGCCGAAGCGGGCAGCCAGGTGACGCTCGGCCAGGGCGAAGCCCACCGAGTTGGCGAGGCCCTGACCCAGGGGGCCGGTGGTGGTCTCGATGCCTGCCATGTGGCCATATTCCGGGTGGCCAGCGGTCCTGGCACCCCACTGGCGGAAGTTGGACAGCTCCTCGCGGGTCGCTTCCTTGTAGCCGGTCAGGTGCAGCAGGGCATAGATCAGCATCGAGCCGTGGCCAGCCGACAGAATGAAGCGGTCGCGGTCGGCCCAGTCGGGGCGGCTGGCGTCGAACTTCATGAACCTGGAGAACAGGACCGTGGCCACGTCGGCCATGCCCATCGGCATGCCGGGGTGACCGCTCTTGGCCTTTTCAACACCGTCCATGGCAAGGACGCGAATGGCATCTGCCATCTGCTTGGGCGAGGGCTTGGCAAATGCGGCTTGGATGTCGGTCACGGCGAGACCTTCCTCAGGAAACGGGATATAGCGGGGTGGCAGCGCTTTACCCCGACGCGCGCACAGGTTCTATACGGAATCTGGAGGAAAGGATTTCATGGACGCTGTAACGGCCGCAAAAAATCGCATCGACATGGCCCTGGCTCAGCTTGAGCGTAAGGTTCTGGAGCTGAAGGCCCGCTCGGTCACGGCGGCCGAGACGGTCGATGACGACCTGTTCGCCCCGCTGGCGGTCAGCCCCGCAGAACAGGCGCGGATCGCCGAACTGGAAGCGGCCGGACGCCAGGCTGCCGATGCCCTGGGCCGGGCTGCCGAGGCTGTGCGCGAGGTCCTGACCCAGCACCAGGACGCGGCTGAGGCCGGGGTCGAGACTGGGGTCGAGACTGGGGCCACTGACGACATCAAGGAGGCTGACTGATGGCGACTGTCAACGTCGACGTGAACGGACGTACCTATGCCGTGGGCTGCGCCGATGGCCAGGAGGACCGCGTGCGCCAACTGGCCAGCGAGTTTGACGTCCAGGTGCGTGACATCGCCACCCAGGTGGGTCATGTCGGAGACTCGCGCCTGTTCCTGATGGCCTCCCTGATTTTGGCTGACCAACTGCAGGACATGCGCGGCCAGCTGCTGAAACGGGCCAATGCGCCTGCCCCCGCTGCGGCTACGCCCCGCGCCCCCGCGCTCAATAATGACGGCGTGGCTGAAGCCTTGAATGCCGTGGCGGCCCGCATCGAGAAAATCGCCCAGGCCCTTTAGGCACGGACGTGGGCGGTTTGGCATTGTTGAAACCGGGCCGAGCGCCTATCTTGTCAGGTGGCGGGTCCTGCTGCGGCTCACGTCGAAGACAACATATCCTTCTGACCTTAATTCACTCATAGGGATCTGTCCCTGTCCGGCCCCGAGGGGTTGGGCACATGGAGCCCACCTGGTTATCCAGGTCGAGAGGATTTAAACCGTCCTCACGGTTCACGCGGCGCCGCCACCCTCTTTTCATTTGCTTTCCTCCCTTGCGAAGCGGGGAGGGCCCCGAAGTGGTGGAGGGGGCGTCCCTGCACCGCCCNNCGCTGGCGCAGGGGAGGATGAAGGGACTGCCCCCCTCCGTTCTTCCCCCGCTTGACCCGGCCGTCGGCATGGGCGACCCAGATCGGATCGTTAAGCGAGGGGGCACGCATGACCGCCAAGCAGGAACTCCGCGCCGTCATGCGTGCCCAGCGCAAGCGGCTGGCCGGGGAAGTCCCTGATGCCGCCCGGCATGTTGCCGATCATGCGGCGGACCTGCCGCCGGGCCAGACGGTGGCCCTGTATCACGCCATGGGATCCGAGCTGTCGGCTGAACCCCTGGCCATGACGCTTATGGCGCAGGGACGCACCCTGTGCCTGCCGGTAGTGGTCGAGCGGGACGCGCCCATGGTCTTTCGCCTGTGGTCGCCGGGCGAGCCGCTGGAGGAAGACGCGGGGGGATGCCCGGCCCCGCTGCCGCTCAGCGAGACGGTGACGCCTGACCTGATCTTGACACCGCTGCTGGCCTTTGATGGCCTGGGCCAAAGGCTGGGGCAGGGCGGCGGCTATTATGACCGCACCTTCGCCCGTCTGCCCTACGCCCTGCGGGTCGGTTTGGCCTATGCCGGGCAGGCCGTGGCCCAGCTGGAAACCGACCCGCATGACATAGGTCTGCATGGCGTTCTGACCGAGAACGGCTATAGAGCCTTCCATGAGACTGGCATTCTTCGGTGACGTAATCGGCAAGAGCGGGCGAGATGGGCTGAGCGACCATCTGCCGGGACTGCGCCGCGACCTTAAACTCGACTTCGTGGTCGTGAACGGCGAGAACGCTGCGGGCGGGTTCGGCATTACCGAGAACACCGCCAATGAAATCTATGCTGCAGGGGCGGATGTCATCACCCTGGGCAACCACTCCTGGGACCAGCGCGAGGCCCTGACCTATATCGTGCGCGAACCGCGCCTGATCCGTCCGGCCAATTATCCACGCCTGATGGATGCGCCGGGCCGTGGGGCCGATGTGTTCGTCACGCCAGACGGCATGCGCGTTCTGGTCATCAACGTTCTGGGCCGTGTGCATATGGACCCGATGGACGACCCGTTCAGCGCCGTCGAGCGCGAGCTGGAGGCTGCGCCGCTGGGCGTGGTGGCCGATGCCGTCATCGTCGACATCCATGCCGAAGTGACCGCTGAAAAGATGGGCATGGGCCATTTCTGCGATGGCCGAGCTTCGCTGGTGGTCGGCACCCACACCCACGTCCCGACCGCCGACGCGCAGATCCTGCCGCACGGCACCGCCTATCAGACCGACGCCGGCGGCTGCTGCGACTATGACTCCGTCATCGGCAACGACAAGGAAGAGCCGCTGCGCCGCTTCACCACCCGTCTGTCAGGTGGCCGCTACGCCCCTGCCTCGGGCGAAGCCACCATCTGCGGCGTCTTCGTCGAAACCGACGACCGCACCGGTCTGGCCAAGCGCATCGAACCGATCCGCGTCGGCGGACGCCTGAAACCGTCGATCCCGGTACTTTAAAGTGGGGCCGCGGTCAAAAGGCTCCGCCTTTTCGACCCGACGCGGCCTGATTTGAATGGACCACGGTTGTCGATCCTGACGACTTGATGTGTCTTTTCCTCCCCACGAGGTGGGGAGGGGGACCGCGAANNTCGCAGGGGAGGATTGATCAGGTTTCCTCCCCACACTGTGGGGAGGGGGACCGCGAAGCGGTGGAGGGGCGGGTTGTGCCAGGTTCCTGCCGGCCCCTCCGTCTCGACGGCTTCGCCGCCGATCCACCTCCCCATTGGCATGGGGAGGAAATTTGGGCCTGAAGCGTGGCCGGTCACTTGCGCGCCCGAAGTCGCAGCCGCATCGTCTCGCGGCTGCGCAGGGTCACCTGGTGGATGGGCCTGGGCTCGATGGGGGTGATGGCCTCGACGTCGGCGGCCGTGATGATCTCGGCCAGGGCGATCACCGCCTCCTGCATGGCAAAGGCGGCACCGATGCAGATGCGCGGGCCGCCGCTGAACGGCAGCCAGGCATAGCGGTCGATGCTCTTGCGGTTGTCGGGCAGGAAGCGCTCGGGGCGGAAGACGTCAGGCTCGTCCCACAGCTTTTCGTGCCGCTGGATCAGCCACGGCGCGATGATCACGCTGTCGCCCGCCCGGACCGGATGGCCGCCGATCTCGTCATCGGCCACCGCCTGGCGCACCATGGCCGGGGCCGGGGGGAAGAGCCGCATGGCCTCCTCGATCACCGCCCGGTGCCAGACCAGGCCCTTGATGCCTGCCGACGAGCGGTCCCAGGCATCGGCTTCCTGTTTCAACTTTTCAGCTACAGCGGCATCGCGGGTGATCAGGTGCAGGGTCCAGCCCAGGGTACGCGCCGTGGTCTCGTGCCCGGCCAGGATGAAGGTCAGGATGTTGGACATGACCTCATGGTCCGACAGGCCGGTACCGTCGCCTTCTTCGTCCCGCGCCGACAGCAGGGCAGTCAGCAGGTCATCGGGTGCGTCGCCGGCCTCGATCCGCTTTCGACGACGGGCGACCAGGGCCGCAACCCTCTGCTCGAAGAAGCGGGCCGAGCCGCGACTGGCCAGCTTGCCGATGCGGGGGATCCAGTCGGGGGCCTTCAGGGCATCCAGCGGGCTGATCCGCGCGCCCACGTCCAGAAACTGGTTCAGGGCCCGCTCAAACCCGGCGGCGTCGCCATCCAGATCATCCGAGAACATGGTGGCCGACAGGATGTCGAAGGTCAGGCCGCTCATCTCGCTGTCGATGTTCAGGACGCGCGCCCCGTTCTCCAGATGCCAGCTCTCGACCCGACGACGGCAGACGCGGTCCATGATGTCGGCCGTGCGGGCGGTATAGGCCGGAGTAAACAGGGGGGCCATGATGCGCCGGGCGCGCCGCCACTGCTCACCCTCGGTCAGCAGCAGGCCATCTGCCAGCATGGGGCCAAGGATGCGCCGTTGCAGATCGCCCTTCTCATAGTTCAGGGCATTGTCGGTCAGGACATGGCGAACGCCCACGGGATCGCTGACCACCAGGGTGCGTCCGAGCGGGGACTGTCCGTCGACATAAAGATCCTGGAAATGGACTTCGCCCCAGATCTGCAACGGGTCGCGCCAGCTTTGCAGCAGAAAGGGGATCAGGCTCATGCGCTCGGCGCGGCGCGGGGGCGTCCAGGGACGAAAGCCCCGCGAGGCGATAGCGTCGGAAAGCGTCGCGTCAGTCATCGGCTGCTCCTGTCATTCAGGACAGCATTTTATTGACCATAATGTCAAAAAGAAGATCGGGATCTGTATTTCGCCCATTTTACGGCCCAAACGGAAACAGGCCCCCGCGAGGGAGCCTGTTCAGGGTCTGTTGAAATGGGAACTCAGTGTCCGGCGTGAGTTTCGTTCACTGCCGGTTTCCAGGCCTTCATTTCGGCGATCTCGCGTTCCTGGGCAGTGATCACGGCCTGGGCCCAGGCGCGGACGCTGGGATCCTTGGCGTGTTCCAAGGCGGTGCGGGCCATGGCGACCGCGCCTTCATGGTGGGCGATCATCTTGTTGACATAGGCTTCGTCCGCCGTGGTGCCCGAAGCGGCGGCCATCAGGCGGTGCATCTCGGCCTCGCCCTCGGCATAGAGCTTGTCAGCCTCGGTCGGTGCCGAACTGGCCGGATCACCGTGGCCCATGGCGGCGTGGTCAATCGCCCCGCCGCTGATGGTGCCGTCCTTGACCGTCTCAGCCTGATACCTGGCCGAAGCCTCCTGCATGGCTTGATTGACGGGGTCCCCGCCACCTTCACAGGCGGCGAGCAGCAGGGGCAGGGCAGAAATCAGCAGAAGACGACGCATGACAGGTCCTTGGGTAAAAGGTCTCAGCCTTCGATCCAGTGCGGCATCCAGCTTTCGTGCATTTCACGAAGATGGGCGACCGGAATGCGGAAAAGCTCGCCCTTCGGACCCGAAGAGGCGAAGTCCGTGCCCTTGACCTGGCCGACGACCGAGGCGTGCAGCCCCGCGTCCTGGGCCTTGGCTATCAGGGCATCAGCGTCTGGCACGGCGACCAGGTAGCGGGCCTGGTCCTCGCCAAACAGCAAGGCGTGGGCATGGGCGTGGCTGGAGGCGTTCAGCTCAATCCCGACGTCGGAGGCCAGGGCGATGTCCGCCGCAGCACCGACCAGACCGCCGTCCGACAGATCGTGAACGACCGTCAGTTCGCCCATCTCGATCAGGCCGCGCACGAAGTCGCCCGTCTTGCGTTCCAGCTTCAGGTCGACCGGCGGCGGGGCACCGTCCTCGCGGCCGAGCACCTCGCGTAGATAGATGGAGGCACCCAGTTCGCCGTGCGTCTGGCCGATCAGCACCAGCTGGTCGCCCTCAGCCGCGCCCCCGAAACCGGTGGTCACGTCGTAGTTGGTCAGCAGGCCGACAGCGCCGACGGTCGGCGTCGGCGGAATGGCAATGCCGTTGGTCTCGTTATAGAGGCTGACGTTGCCGCTCACGACCGGGAAATCCAGCTCGCGGCAGGCCTCGGCCATGCCGTCTGTGGCGCGCACGATCTGGCCCATGATTTCGGGGCGCTGCGGATTGCCGAAGTTAAGATTGTCGGTGATGGCGATAGGACGCGAACCCACGGCGGTCAGGTTACGCCACGCCTCGGCCACGGCCTGTTTACCACCTTCATAGGGATCGGCCTGAACATAGCGCGGGGTGCAGTCAGAGGTGACGGCCAGACCCTTTTCCGTGCCGTGGACGCGGATCACGCCCGCGTCGGCACCGGTGGAGCTGTCCTGAAGCGTGTCCGCCATGACGTGGCGGTCGTACTGTTCCCAGATCCAGCGCTTGGAGGCCATGTCGGGGCAGGTCAGGACCGACAGCACCGCATCGTTCCAGCTCTCCGGAGCGGGGACCTCGCCCGGATCGAGCCGAGGCTGCAGCTCAGGTTGGACCCACGGACGGTCATAGAGCGGGGCATCGTCAAACAGCGGAGCCAACGGCACGTCGCAGACCACTTCGCCCTTGTGCTTCAGGACCAGATGGCCGGTGTCGGTGGTCTTGCCTATGACGGCGAAGTCCAGACCCCATTTCTTGAAGATGCGATAGCCGGTCTCCTCAAAGCCCGGCTTCAGGAC
>DLIT01000177.1:0-609 GCA_002483865.1 Brevundimonas sp. UBA7635 | reverse complement strand
ACGGTCGGACGCTTGGCGTCGGACTCATCGTCGAACTCGGCCGAGGACATGGTCGCGCCGTGGATGCCGTCGCGGCCGGTCTTGGAGCCGAAATAGACCACATCGTGGCCCGCTTCCGGCGCGGCCGAATAGTAGATCTCGTCGGCGCGAGCCAGGCCCACGCACATGGCATTGACCAGGATGTTGCCGTTGTAACCCCTGTGGAAGTTGGTCTCGCCAGCCACGGTCGGAACGCCGACGCAGTTGCCATAGCCGCCGATACCGGCCACCACGCCCTTGACCAGACGCCTGGTCTTTTCGTGAGACGGATCACCGAAGCGCAGGGCGTTCAGCAGGGCCACCGGACGCGCACCCATGGTGAAGACGTCGCGCATAATGCCGCCCACACCCGTCGCCGCGCCTTGGTAGGGCTCGATGTAGGACGGGTGGTTGTGGCTCTCCATCTTGAAGATGCAGGCATCGCCGTCATCGATGTCGATGACCCCGGCGTTCTCGCCCGGACCGCAGATGACGCGCTCGCCCGTGACGGGGAACTTCATCAGCTGCTTCTTCGATGACTTGTACGAGCAGTGCTCGGACCACATCACGGAGAAGACGCCCAGCTCGACC
>DLIT01000170.1:20256-49562 GCA_002483865.1 Brevundimonas sp. UBA7635 | reverse complement strand
GTTGTTGGGGGGTCTGGGGGGAAGAAGGGAGGGGGAGAGGGTTGGTTTCAGACGCCTTTAAGACGTCTTGTTCAGACGCTTTAAGACGCTTGGACTCGTAGTAGCGGCGATTGCGCTCCTGCCGGAGGGTCTTCTCCGTGGCCGGCTTCTCGTTGGCCTCTGCGACGCGCAGGATCTGCTCGGCCGTAAGGCCGCATTGCACGAGCTCTCGCAGGGCTTCGGTTGTCAGGCTCATCAGCGCACCCCTCTGTATTCGTCGGCGTAGCGCTCCTCGGTGTCCCGCACGGCGTTGCAGGCCACGTCGATGAAGGCCTCCAGGTTGCAGGACGGCCCGGATCGGTTCTTCTGGATCAGAAGCTCCAGCTTGTTCTCGACAAAGGCCGCGCTGTCGCGGTCGGCCTGCTCGCTCGAGCGCTCCAGGTAGTAGGCCTCCCGATAAAGCAGGCAAATCATGTCCGCGATCTGCTCGATGGCACCGGACCAGTTCAGGTCGGCAGCGGTCGGTCGCTTGTCCTGACGACCCTCGGGACCACGATTGACCTGCGACAGGCAGATGATCGGGCACTCGAGCGCCTTGGCCAGCGACTTCAGCTCGTTCACGGTGTCGGCGGTGTCGGCGGCCTTATTGCCCGTGCTTCTGACGGGCCGCACCAGCCCGATATGGTCAATCAGCACCGCCCCGCGCTTGACGCCAGAGCGATCCCACGCGCGCATCTGGCGGATAGCCTGCACGCGAATGTCGTCAATGGTCAGGCCCCCGGCGTCGCACACAGCCATCGGCAGGCTGGCCAGCTTGCGCGCCCCGTCCTGGGCCAGCTGGCGCTGGTCAGCGACAGAGCGGCCCTGCAGCATGTCGGAATAGCGGACGTTGGGCGACGGGCAGTCGGGATAGGCCCGGCGGCGCTCGAAGGCCAGGTCAGCGATCAGGCGGGCCTGGACCTCGCGTCGGGGCATCTCCAGCGAGAACACCATGGTTCCCCTGCCCTGCTGTGCGATGGCGCGCACCAGGTTGAGGCCAAACACGGACTTGCCCATGGAGGTGCGGGCACCGATGACCCACACATCCTCCTGGCGGATCCCGGCGGTTACGCGGTCCAGGCACTCGAGGCCGACCGGGACGCCCTTGTTCTCGCCCCGCCACGCCGCTTCCAGCATCTCCATGGCGTCGAGCCCGGCAGGCACTGCCAGCGAGGCCGAGCCGGAATGACGGGCCACGTCGGCCGCGCCGCGCTCCAACTCAGCCAGCAGAAGGTCACCCGAGCCATCCAGGGTGTCCCCTGCCCGCTGTGCCACGTCCCTTGCCAGATGCTGGATGGCCCTACGGGTGGCCCTGTCGGCCACTGCATCGATGTGGGCCGGAAGCGACCACAGGGCGGCCTTCTCGACCATGTCCACAAAATAGGCCGGGCCATAGCCTTGTGCGGCCGGGTGGGCCGACAGCCGCTGGGTAACGACAGCCGCATCAGCCGGCGCACCCGCGCGGCGGGCCTGTCCAATCAGGTCCCAGGCCGCAGCGTGATAGGGCTCGAAGAAGCTGTCCGGGCGCAGACGCTCAAGGGCCACGTCGCAGGCCTCGGGGTCAAACAGGGCCGCCCCGATGACCGCCTGTTCGCTTTCAAGGGCATGGATGCTCATGCTCGGGCCTCCAGCTCGTCAGCCAGCGCGCGAAGGCACTGGGCCGTCTCGAGGGGTTGCAGCCAACCGGCGTAAAGCGCGGCCTGTCGGGTGAACAGGCGGGCCACGCGCACGCTGTCGCGACGGTCGAGCGCCATGCTCTCGATCTCGCCGGTCACGACGTCGGCCACACGGGCCAACTGGTCCGCCGGTGCCAGGTCGCCAGCGCTGCGAGGGTTGAGCGGGACAATCCGGGGGCTCATGCGGCCTCCCTCGCGTCTGCTCGGCGCTCCAGATAGCGACGCACGGCCGCCGGGGTGCATTCCATCAGGCGCGAAGCCGCAACCTGCGTGACCTGGCCGGCCTCGACCATCGACAGGATCAGGTGGTCCCTGTCGGTGAGCTGGCGAGGCTGGGCACCGGGCCGCTTCTTCTCAGGCTCGGCAATGACGACCGGCGCGATGCCCGTCCTTGGGGTAGCCTCGAAGACGGCACGGACCTCGGCCTCGGGACGGCCGAACTGGCGGGCAATGGCCTGCCACGGCACGGGACGAGGAGCGGCCCGCTTGGCTTCGATCATGTGGATCTCTTCGTTGGTCAGGCCACCACGACGTGTCGTGGCGAACAGCCCGGCAGAAGGGCTTGCCCCCGCATTGGTCGCCCGACCCATCAGACCACCTTCCCGTCGCGCACACGCACGTCCGATCCCACCCGGACTGGCCGGGCCGAGATGGCGGAGTAGGTCTCCCCAGCGATGCGATAGGTGATCAGGTACTTCTCGTCCCGGCGCAGGGTGCAGGTTTCGACATTGACAAGCCGGGTCATGCGCGGGCCTCGTCAAAGGCCATTTCAGCGCGCAGCAGTCGGGTATTGGCGGCCCGGAGCGCGATGGCCGACGCCCGCATCCGGCGCGTGTCCTGTCGATCCGTGGCGGCCCGGTTCTCGCGGTAGGCCTCAGCGAATGCCGAGCGCGCGGATTCCAGCTCGGCCTTCACCGGATCGCGGAACAGCCGGGAGAGGATGTGAATACGCATCAGGCCACCCCTTTCAGGACATCGTTGATCTGTTCCTTGGCGGTCAGGGCGGCATCGCGGATGCGGCGGGCCTCGGCCTCGGTGACACGGCCATCGCGGGTGGCGACCCGCACCAGCCCCTGCAGCGTCGCCGCTGCCTCGGTGGCTTCACTCGCCTCTGCCATCAGGCACTCGACCACCTGGTCATCATCTTCGGTGAACAGGTCGATGATCTCGCGGCGCTCGGCAGCGGTCAGGGACATTTGGGCCAGGCGGTGCAGCGGAATGCTGGTGTCGGCCTTGTCGGCGCTTTCGTAATGGGACCAGACGCCCGGGCTTACTCCGGCGGACCTGGCGGCCATTTCAGTTGAGCCGATGCGGAGGCGAATGCGCTTCGTCAGCGCCTTGATGACAGCTGTGCTCATGTTCTCAAAATGTTCAGGCTGGGTGTTTCGGTGACGCTTGCCTCGCCCTGGGCGACAAAGGCCCCATGGACAGACAGGCAGAGGCCGCGACAGGCGGCGTGGTGGTGTTCGTGGATTTCCGGGCGCGGGTGGCGAGCTACGAGCCGTTGCCCGCGCAAAGCCGGGTCGACTGGATGGCCCTCGCCCATGACGCCGAGGCGCGCGCACAGACCGCCCGAACCAAGCGCCAGCGTGACCTGCTGATCCGCTGTGCCCTTGAATACCGGGCCAAGGCTCGGAGTGTCTGAGGCGCCCCGGATCATGGCGTCAGGCTCGCTTCTGGCGCCGCTGGAGGACGCTCTTGGGGGCCTTGGGCTCGTAGATGGAGCGCAGAGCCTTGATCTTGGCCGGCGCGGCTCCTTCGAGCGGGCCGACTCGCAGGCCGTCATTTTCGTGAAGCCAAAGGGCCAGCGGCACGCTGATGGCTCGAACGCCATTCATCACGTGATAGGCGAAGCTCTTAGACAGCCCGGCGTCGATCAGGGTTTGAGCGGAGGTTTTTGCCATGCCGCAACCCTACATATTGTAGACCTCAGGCGCAAGGCAAAACTCTACACTTTGGGCAGGGACTATAAACGCCTTCCTGCTCAAAATGTAGACATGACCGGCCCCTATACTAATCACCTGGCTGCGTGGCGGACTTTCCGGCACATGACGCAGGAAGAGCTCGCCCTAAAGGTGGGCTGCTCGGTGGCCAGCATTGGCCACTGGGAGACGGGCGCGCGAAAGCTGACGAGCAAGTGGCTCCCTGCCCTTGCCGAGGCGCTGAATACGTCGCCGGGCTATATTCTCGACCACGATCCGAATGACCTGCCGACCGCCATCTTGGACGTCTGGGCGTCAATCCCGTCCGATGATCGGCCACGGGCGCTGGAAATGCTCAAGGTCTTCGCCAAGACCGGCACGGACGGATAATGACATTCACAGGTGAATGAGGCGGGAGGCTCTGGTGCGAAAAGGTCTCATATTTGTCGCTGCGCTTGCCGCCGCATTGGTCAGCGGGTGCGGAAATCCGCAGACGCAGGAGCCTGCGGACACCTATCGACTTGTCCACGCGATCGGCAACACTGAAAACATTGTTGCGCGGGATCTGTCCAAGTCTGATTGCGAAATCCAGAAGTCGGAGCTGAAGCAGGTCGCCTCGGCCCTGGGGGCCTATAACGAGGCGACAGGCCACGGGTCGATCACCTGCCTGCCCGAGCGATATTTCTGACATCAGGGTGTCGCCCGGGTCCGCGTCATCGGCCGGATCAGGTGGATTACGCGGAGGGCTTAGTAAGTCAGAGCTAAATGCCGGATAACCTCGGGGGAGGGTATGAGGGAAGCTGAACACACCTTTGGTGGCGACTGGACCGAACAGAAGCTTGATGCACTGTTCTACTATCTACAGTTCTACACCACTGCTCTGAAGGGCAAAGCCGACGCGTCTTGGTCATTTGACCTTTGGTATGTTGACGCCTTCGCCGGATCTGGGGAGAGGACAGCCGCCCGGCAGACCGGAGGACTGTTCGTCCAGCAGCCGATCGGCCACGAAGTCGTGCAACTCGATGGGTCTGCCAAGCGGGCTCTAGCGATTAAGCCGCCCTTTCAACGGGTGGTTCTCATCGAGGCTGACCCTACCCGCTACGCGGCTTTATGTGCGCTCCGTGACGATAGTCGGGTGCAGTGCATCCATGGCGACGCGAACGAAGAACTTGCAAAGCTCTTGAAGTCAGCCGAATGGCGCCTGCCGGGTGCAGGCAAAGGGCTTCGTCGAGGCGTGGTGTTCTTGGATCCATATGGGATGCAAGTTTCTTGGCAGACGCTTGAGCTTTTAGCTGCCACTAAGCGCTTCGACGTTTGGTATCTATTCCCCATCGAGGCGGTCGGTCGACAACTTGCCCGTAGTTTCGAAGGAGTCGATCAGGCTAAACAGCGCAAGCTCGACTTCATCTTTGGAGGACCGGAGTGGCAGACAGATCTCTACCAAGACGAAGTGATTGCAGGCGATTTGTTCTTCGAGGCCACGACTCAGCGGCGCAGAGGTAATCGTCGAGACATCGAAGCCTATGTGCAGCGACGCCTGAAAGAGCTCTTTCCCTTTGTCTCCGAACCATTGTCAATTGGTCCTGGAAACCAACAGAAATTTGCGCTGTTTCTCCTAGTCTCAAATGACAGTCCGAAAGCCATAGGGCTTGCCAAGAAGGCGGTCTCAGACCTGATCAGAAGGCAGAAGCTTGAGGCATCTCGTCAAAGGTCCGCCCCCTGAAGGAGCGGCCGGTAGCCTTCTTGTTCCTTCCTCCCCACTGTTTGAAGAAGAAGGCTGTGCCAGCGTCGGCGCAGAGTTCATAGATCTCGTCCACCCATTCTTCCAACATCGGACGGCTGCGAGGGCCGGACTCACCTCCGACGATGGCCCACTGGATGCCCGTGAGGTCAGCCTGACCCACTGAGCCGATAAGGGGCTCAAAAGAAACAAACCTTACAGCAGCTGCCGTAGCTCGCAGGTGGTCAAGTCGGCCGATCACCTTGCTGTCTTCGACGCTCGTTCCAAGCCATACGTTGCTCAGCACCGGCAAGTTCTCACCGGCAACAATTGCCGCCATGCGCTCCGGCCGCTTGGTCAGAACTTGATAAGTATGGTGCGGAGTGGCCTGCATCGTGGCCCATACGCGCTTGATGAAATCAGCCGGCACATCTTCGTGGAATAGATCCGACATAGAGTTGACGAATATTTTCCTTGGCGCACGCCACTTTAACGGTGCGTCGAGAGATGCTTCATCGCAAAAGACTACTCCGGTCCAAACGTAACGATCACCACTCTTTCGCGTGAGGCCCTGATATTTCTGGACGCCCATAGCATCAAGGCGAGCTGCCATTCTCATGGCGTAACAGTTCGAGCAACCTGGCGTGATGATCTGGCAACCGGCGACAGGATTCCAAGTCGCGTCAGTCCATTCAATCGTTGTGTCGGCCATCGAGCATCCTCCTGCGCCTGTTTGGCAATGCAGTTTTGGTGCCTACCGAGCGCTATAATGACACAGGAAATTATTCCTGTGAATCGTTGTCTGTCCGCGGCCGCCTCACTCATCTCATCGTTCTAAACATCATCACCCCAACCGGCCCGCTCCCGTTGAGCCCCACGAGCGGTCGTTTGCGTGTCTGGGTTACGGACGGGGCAAAAAGAACCCCGCCGAAGCGGGGCAGTTGGTTGGACGCCTGAACATAACCGCGTCATATCACGCCGCATGGTTGTGTCGAGAGGCAAGAACACGCCCACGACCGAGACTGTCGCAGGCGCTTAGGCGGCCATCCCGTGCCAGTCCTCGCCATCCATGGACGGCACGTCGCCCAGGGCCTGTATCATCACTGGCTCGCCCCATAGATCCACGTCCGGGTGGCCGGTCACGCTGAACACGGCCACGCCCGGCGCGCCGGTAAACAGAGCCTCGCCCCCAGCCACAGCTCGGTCCACGGTTGCGAACTGGTGGACCTCCCCGCCCCTCAGCTTCCCGCCCCGCCACCAGAAGGCCTGGGCGCAGTAAATCGTCTTCTCGGCCATTCTGCCGTCACCTCCTTTCGCCGCCCTGAAAATCGGCGTTCAGCCGGGATGAGTCGAGTCCTCTGGCGACCACCTACGTCCGTGTCTGTCGCATACGATGCGGGCGGCCTCTACATTTTGTAGATTTTTTCCTTGCGCTCGATGTCTACGTTTTGTAGGGTTTCCTCATCAACGAGGGAGGCCGACGTGGCCGCAACGCACACCACCTACGTGAAGTCGATGGACGGTTCGGCCCAGATCGCGGTCGCCCTGTCTGACGACCTCCACCGCCAGTGCTGGGGCTGGCTGCACACCAGCAACCGCCCCCATGAAGGCGTGCCGATCATTCAGGCCGACCCCGCCCCCTGGATCGCCGCCGAGCGGGCCAAGACCCCGCCGGTTCGCACCATCGACTGGGCCAGCCCCTACGCCGAGAGCGCCTCGATCTGCGCCGAGACCCGGAGGGCAGCCTGATGGCGCGCGCCCCTCACTTCATCGCCTGCAACGGACGGGTTGTCGGCCCCAGCTCCGACCTGTCGCCAGAGCAGGCTGCCGGGGTCCGGTCTGTGTTCGCGAGTTGGCGCATCATGGCCAGCCCCGCTCTCCGCTCAACCTACGACACCCTCATAGCCGACCTGGACGCAGCGATTGCCGCCGTCGGCCCACAGGAGATTGCCGCGTGATCTGGATTTTCACGGGCCTGTATATCCTTCACGCCGTCCTGTGCTCGCGCGCCGTTGAACGTCGCCTCTGGGGCTCAGCGGCCCTGCAGGCCTTCTCTGCCCTGGCCGCGCTTGCCGGTGCGATGGCTCTCTACATCTGGAGGGTCGCGTGATGGCTCGCATCTACGACCTCCTCGAAGAGCCGGAACTGCCGCGCGATGCGGTCATCCGTCGCCTGCGCGAACTGGCTGTGCGCGAGCCCATGCCGGACCCGCGCTCGGTCCCCTTCGATCCCCGCCGGATGCCGGTCAACCTGATCCGCACCATCACCTCCTTCATCGCACTGGCTGCTTTTGTAGGTCTGGTCTGGTGGGCTCTGCTTTCTTTGGGAGGTGCGTGATGTCTCGCTCAGGCTATTCCGAAGACGTGGAAAACTGGTCGCTGATACGTTGGCGCGGTGCCGTAAAGAGCGCCATTCGTGGCAAGCGTGGTCAAGCATTCCTCAGGGAAGCGCTGACTGCATTCGACGCGATGCCCTCGAAGATGCTGATCGGCAACTCCTTCAAAACCGCTGAGGGCTGCGTATGCACCCTCGGAGCCGTTGGCGTGGCGCGCAACCTCGACATGTCGGCTGTGTGGGATGGCGACCAAGAAGGCGTCGCCGCGCTCTTCGGGCTTCCGCGTGCAATGGCCTGCGAAATCATGTGGGAGAACGACGAATGCGGCCCCTACAACGAGACGCCTGAGCAGCGCTTCCAGCGCATGCGTTCGTGGATCGTCAGCAACTTGAAGTCAGCGGAGCAATCCGCATGACCCACCAACCCCTTTCATCCACCGCCAAGGCACCAGTCCGGGCCAAGAACCCGGCTGGTGATGGCTGGAGCTTTCGAGCCCCACGCCACGGCGATCTGGTGGGCTGCCCCTACTGCGCGAACCGCCTGACCGCCTGCTGCGACTACTGCGGCGACGAGGGCGAGTTGTTCGCATCCGACATCAGCTATTTCGAGGAGAACCCCTATGGGTGAGCCCGCTATCCAAGGCGAAGTCGTCCAGGTCGATGAGACCCAAGCGCCCGCCGTCATCAATCAGGCCGCCGCCATCATTTCGGTGATCGAGCGCGCCGCGACCAACCCCGACGTAGACATCGACAAGATGGAGCGCCTGCTGGAGATGCAGGAGCGCATCCTGCAGCGCGACGCCCGCGCCGCCTATTCCGCCGCGCTGGCTGCCATGGCGCCTGAACTGCCGTCGATTGTCGAGCGCGGCGGCATCAAGGACCGCAGCGGCAAGGTGCAGTCCACCTACGCCCTGTGGGAGGACATCAACGACGCGATCAAGCCTGTGCTGGCCAAGCACGGCTTCGCCCTGTCATTCCGCACCGGTCGCGACGACGGCCAGATCAGCGTCACCGGCGTCCTGTCCCACCGCGAGGGTCATTCGGAAGAGACGACCATCGTCCTGCCGCACGACAGCAGCGGGTCGAAGAATGCGGTCCAGGCGGTCGGGTCCAGCACGTCCTACGGCAAGCGCTACACCGCTGGCCTGCTGCTCAACCTGACCAGCCGAGGCGAGGACGACGACGGGCAGGCGGGCGGTTCTGGCGCGGTCATCACTGACGAGCAAGCCGACACCATCCGCGAGTTGATCGGCTCGACCGGGACTAAGGTCGCCGCCTTCCTCGACTACATCGGCGCGCCGTCCGTCTCTGACATTCCGGCCGCGAAGTTCCAGGACGCCATGAAGGCCCTGCTCGCCAAGCAGAAAAAGGCGGGCGCGCAATGATGGCGCAAGGTTCAGCCGACTGGCATCAGGCCCGCCTGGGCAAGGTCACGGCCTCCAAGGTCGCGGACGTGGTCGCTCGGACCAAGAGCGGATACGCCGCCACGCGATCCAACTACGCGGCTCAGCTCATCATCGAGCGCCTGACGGGCGAGCCCACCGAGGGCTTCACCAATGACGCCATGCGCTGGGGGACCGAGAAGGAGCCCGAGGCCCGCCGCGCCTATGCCTTCCGCACCGACAACGACGTGGAAGAGATCGCCTTCGTGGATCACCCGCGCATCAGCATGTCGGGAGCCAGCCCTGACGGCCTCGTGGGCTCGCTTGGCCTGTTGGAGATCAAGTGCCCCAACACGGCGACACACCTGGACACCCTGACGGCCGGCAAGCCCCCGGCGAAATACGTCACCCAGATGATGTGGCAGATGGCCTGCACCGGCCGCGAGTGGTGCGACTTCGTCTCCTACGATCCACGCCTGCCCGAAGAACTGCGGGTCTTCATCCACCGCGTCGAGGCCGACGTCGAAGAGATCGAGCGCCTCGAGACCGAGGTCGTCGCCTTCCTGGCTGAGATCGACGCCCGCCTTTCCGAACTGTCCGCGCGCTACGGCGCCCAACTGAAGGTCGCTGCCTGATGTCGTCCGTCAACAAAGTCATTCTGGTCGGCAAGCTCGGCCGCGATCCCGAGATCCGCACCCTCAACAACGGGGACCGCGTCGCCAACCTGCGCGTCGCCACCTCGGAAACGTGGCGCGACAAGTCCACCGGCGAGAAGAAGGAAAAGACCGAGTGGCACCAGGTCGTGATCTTCAACGAACACGTCGTGAGGGTCTGCGAGAACTACTGCGCCAAGGGCTCGACCGTTTACGTCGAAGGCGGCCTGCAGACGCGCAAGTGGACCGACCAGCAGGGCGTCGAGAAGTACACGACCGAGATCGTTATCCAGCGCTTCAACGGCGAACTGAAACTGCTCGGCGGCAAGCCCCAGCAGTCCGGCGATGACTTTCGTTCGGACTATGCTGACGGCTTTTCCCGGCGCGGTGGCGGCGGAGGTCATTCGGACGAAAGCCGGAGACATTCTGGCCCGAAGGACTCTTACGACCTGAACGACGACATTCCGTTCTGAGATGCCCGGCATGACCCACCCCACCGCCTTTACCTGGGACGCCGAGGCCTGCGTCATGGTCCCGGAGTGGCCCCGCCTTGCCGCCAGGCGCTTCACCGGCTGCGAGGACTACCTGCTGGCCCCGGTCGAGCCTCGCTCGGACGCCTCGCACCGGCATGAGTTCGCCTGGCTCCGCGAGGCCTGGAAGAACCTGCCCGAGGACATGGCCGACGAGTTCCCCACCCCTGAGCACCTGAGAAAGTGGGCCCTCATTCGCGCCGGCTATTTCAACGAGACCCTCCTCGACGTTGGCAGCAATGCCGCCGCCCTTCGCGTCGCCAGCCATCTGCGCGCCCGCGATGACTTCGCCCATGTGGTGGTCCGTGGCCCCCTGGTAGTCGAGCGTACCGCCAAGAGCCAGTCGGTCCGGGCCATGGGAAAGGCGGACTTCCAGGCCAGCAAGACCGCCATCCTCGACATCGTGGCAGCCATGATCGGCGTCGATCCGGCCACGCTCCAGCGCCAGCAGGAGGCCGCATGACCCCAGCCGCCCAGATCGAGAAGCGCCGCCCGCTCACCCGCGCCGAGTTCGGTCAGTTGATGATCGACCAGGAGGGCCGATGCGCCTGCGGCTGCGGCGAGAAGCTGCAACCCATGACCGAGGGCGTCATAGACGAGCACCTGCGCGCCCTCGCCCTGCTGGGCACCAACGCCCTCGAGAACCGCGCCCTCTACCGCAAGCCCTGCGCCCGGAAGAAGACGGACGAGCAGGACACGCCCCGGATCGCCAAAGCCAAGGCCCAGGCTGGCGAGACCGGTCAATACGCCCGCCGCCAGAAGCGCGGCCACGGCTCCATTCAATCACGCGGCTTCGACAAGACCCGGACCAAGAGGTTCGACGGCTCTGTTGTCGCGCGCCCTCAGAAGGCCCACGACCATGCCTGAATCAACCCCCGCCCAAATCCTGGAGCGCCTGCGAGGCCTGCCGGAGCACCTGCAACCGCACAATCGCCGCTTCTATGTCGAGGCCGTCTCCGAAGAGACCCGCGCCCCCATGATCGAGTTCTATCGCCAGGAAGACGCCGCCGAAGATGCGGCTCAAGCCTGGGCGAAGGAGCGCGGCGCTGACGGCTTCTATCCTCCCCGCGATGGCGGTCACCCCCGCGCCTTCTCGTTTAAGGCAGGGAGCGAGCCGACTGGCGCGGCCTGGGTCAACGCCGGGCGCGGTTACGTCGAGCGTCGCGGCTATGTCGCTAAAGCGTTTTCGAAGCGTCCTGCGGGGAAGAAGCTCGCTGAAGAGGTTGCCGCTCTGCCGACCTTCCCGGTCGACCGAGCCGCTATGGATCACCTCGGCGCGATCACCGATCTGCGCACCGAGGAGGGTGGCGGGGGTGTCGGTTACAGCGACGGCAAGATCCACTTCTCGGTGCCATTCCGCATTGCCGACCGCTTCTTCATCAGCGTCGTCAACCACAACTACGACATCGCCCAAGCCGCCAAGAGCGCGATCGAATATTTGAGCGGCGATCACCCCGAATGGGCGCCGAGCCTCGATTATCAGGGCGACCCGATCTCGTGGCGCCCGGGGCCGGGCTGGACCTTCCTGACAAAGACAGAGATCGACTTCCTCATCGCCGAGGAGAACATGCGGCGCGCAAAGGCGCGGGCCGCTTCGTCGGAGGCTCCCCATGCCTGAATCAATCAAGAGCCCGGTGCTGGGGGTGGCGGCTGTCGATTTTGACGCGGTGTCCGCCGAAGTTCTGGACGCAATCCGCCCGGTTATTGAGCATGAGGTGCGCGAGGCTAGCGATCTGCTCTATGGCGCAACCATGGAGGCCGTTCAGGACTACCTGTGCGACAATGTGAGATTCAACATTAGGTCACGCCTCGATGCCGCTGAAGCGGAACGACGCGCTGAATGGGAACGTGCCGAGAACCTGACTAAACAGCGCGACGAGCTGTTCTGGGCGCTGAAGGGACTGGTCCAGGTCGCCCGCACATCAGGAGGCACCGCTGGGGCCGATCAAGCCCTCATGGCCGCCTGTGAGAGGGGCGAGCGCGCCATTGAATACGCTTTTGGTGACGCCCTCCGCCAAGCCTCCCGCCGTGGGGGTGAGGCATGAGCGCCTGGGAGAGCGCTGGCGAGAGCAACGAGTGGTACACGCCGCCGCACGTCTTCGAAGCGCTCGGCGTCGGCTTTGACGAGGACGTGGCGGCGCCGGTTGACCGTACGCACGTCAGCGTTCCGGCTCGCCGCTTCATCACAGAGGACAGCCTTGAGCGCGACTGGACCGGCTTCATCTGGATGAACCCGCCGTTCGGCCACCAGTCCACGAAGCGCGCGTGGCTGACCAAGTTCTTCGACCACGGCCGGGGCATCGCCCTCACGCCTGACCGCACCTCGGCGCCGTGGTTTCGCGAGGCATGGGACCGCGCGGATCTGGTGCTGTTCACGCCGAAGCTGAAGTTCATCCGTCCTGATGGATCAGTCGGAGAAAGCCCCGGCACGGGCACCTGCCTGTGGGCCGCTGGTCCGTCCGCCGTGTCCGCCCTGCGCCGCGCAGCCAGCCACGGCCTCGGCATCATCGCCCAACCCGAAAGGATCGCGGCATGAGCGGGGTGAAGCATACGCCGGGCCGCTGGACGGCCCACAAGACCATTGAGGCCCACGATGGGATGCCAGAGTGCTGGCAAATCGACGCCGAGCATGACGCTGTGTGCACGACGCAGTTCTGTTACGCGCCGAACACCGAAGCCAACGCCCGCCTGATCGCCGCCGCGCCTGATCTGCTGGAGGCCTGCGTCGAGGCGGCAAAGACATTCCGCCGATACGAAGTCCTGCATCTCGACAAAGGGACGGTAGATGGCGCTCAGAAGGCCGCAGCTAACGCCAGCCAGGCCAAATCGCTTGAAGCGACCATCGCCCGCGCCCGTGGTGAGCAGGACGGGGGTGGCGAATGACTGCCCAGGCCCTATGGAACCTGCACGACGCCCTCGTGGCCGGCGAGCAACCGAACGACTGCCCTGACTGCGGCGCTGACGAATGGTCGCCGTCCGCCGAGGCTTACGAAACCACTGGACGCCTTGTCTGCGAGCATTGCGCGGACGCGGCGATGGAGAAAGCCGCATGACCGATACTGTGACGGTGCCGCGTGAGGCGACGGATGAGATGTGGGCCGCTGGCGAGCGTGCTTTCAGCCGCGATCCTGACACGCACCACGAAACCGTGCTGGCGAACATTTGGGACGCCATGCTCGCAGCCGCCCCGAAGGCTGAACCTGTAAGCGATCCTTACAAGCTGGAACCGCTGCTATGGTCGATGCACGTCCTTGGCCCAGACGACGTTTATCCCGCGCCGGATTTGGAGACGGCGTTCAAGTGGTGTGAGTATGTGAACACCCAACTTGCGCCGCGAACGCCTGACGTTCTTTGTGCGGCCATTCCTGCACTGTGGGACGGCACGCCGGAGCAACACGCCAAGAGCCTGCCCGATGCAATCAAGGGGTGGACTGTACCTGCCCACCCCGAAGCCCCGAAGGTGGAGCAGGAGCCTGTGGCTTGGCGGGCTGTGTGGCGGGACGGTAGCTCGTATGGGGAGCCTAGGAACTGGCCTCCGATTGAAGGTGCAGACACCTATCACGGCTTAATGGGGCGCACGATACAACCCCTGTACCCACACCCCGCCCCAGCCAGCGATGAACTGCTGGAGGCTGCAACGGCGCTTGTCGGAATTGTTGAGGGAGTAGGCGTCCTGAACCACGGAAAGTGGTCTGACGAACACGGCCTGCGCCTGAAAGATACGCCGGAATGGGTCGCGTTTTACATTGCCAAGCACAAGGGGCCGCAGTCGTGAGCGGATATAGCCCAATATTGGAACTCGGTGACGCCCCCCTCACCCCGCGCGAGAAGGTGGCCAGGTGCATTGTTGGGCCGCGAAACCCTGTTCCAGACAACTCCAAGTTCACGCTTGATCAGCCTCGTCAGGTAAAATGGGGCGCTGCATCTGAGTCTGAAAAGAGCGATGCGCTTTGGGCTGCCGACGCCATCCTCACCGCCCTCGCATCCGGCTCCGGCGATCGTGCGGAACTGGCGAGGCTGGCTGACATGGCCGACTGGATGGCCGATGGCGACCCCGGCGCGAACGGAAGCGTTCTTCTGTCTGCCTCTGTGGCCGCAGAACATGCAGCCGATCTTAAAGCCCTCATCGCAGAGAACGCGGCGCTGCGGGCAAGCGAAATGGCAGCCCTGAAAGAGTGCTCGGAATGGGCGCGTAAGGCTGGCGAGGCAATCGGCAAGCTCGAAACGTCAGAAGCGGCTGGGATTGTAGAGGGCTGGCGGGACCGAGCCACCGAAGCAGAGCACAAGCTGGCTGAGGCGCTCAAACACCTGAAAGCCATGTCACACGTCGCGCCGCGTGATTTCGAGGTGGAGGCGGCCTACGCCTTTCTCAGCAAGGAGGCCTAACGTGGGTGAGATCATCGTGCCGCGCCAAATCCTCTACGCCGCCGTCAACAAGGGCGGCTGGATACTGGCCTCAACTACCCGTTCGCGTCGCTCTGACGTGATCGCCGAAATGATGCGCATGGAGCGGAAATACTATCCGAACGACCCTTCGGCGGAATCGTGGGCCAAGGCCCGAAAGCGTTGGGGCTATCGCATTGTCCGCTTTGAGGTGGAGGGACCCGCCTATGTCTCGTGACCCTATGGAACTGGTGGGGCGGCTGGAGGCGCGCGCTCAATATGCGGTCGCCGATCCCCTTATTGCCGAAGCCGCCGCCTGCATCCGTGAGATGGTGGAGTGGCTCCCTCTGAACACCGCCGTCTGTAACGGTCGATCCTTTCTCGTAAGCGCTGCGGGCTGGGATGTGGGCTGCATCGTGGATTGGGCTTCCGAAGAGGCCAGAGACATCGACCTCCACAACTGGACTGATCCACCCACCCACTGGCTCCCCCTCCCTCCAGCACCAGGAGCAGAAGATGAATAGGGTTCATTCCGCCGGTGCCAGTGTCGATGCGCTCAAACCGGGAGACCTGATCTCCCGAAAACGAGGAGGCGATTACACCTTCGTCCGCAAGAGCCGGACCAAGGGCTTTATCACTGCAATCTGCCACGAGCATAATGTCGAGGAGTCGTGGCCAGTGGAGCATTTCCAGACCAAGGACACCACCTATGACCGCTGACCTGTCCGCCCTCATCGCTAGGCTGGAGGCTGCCGAGGTGGGGAGCCGGGAGCTGGATGCAGAAATCGCTCTTGCTACCGCTCAAGATGGCGCGGTTTCCATCGTGGACCCCGAAGTTGCTGGTATATTTTCTCCGCGTCCGGGCTGGCTGCTCGATGCGAATGGCAGCAGCATCTCGGCATCACCCTTCACCACCTCCCTCGACGCCGCCCTCGCGCTGGCGGAAAGGGTGCTTGGAGGCTGGGCGTGGCAGGTTGATCGGTGGGGAGCTATGTCCCGCATCACCCTGAACGAATGCGACAACGATGGCTGGCACCGCTCAACGCATAGGCGGATCGAGGTTGCCATTGAGCGGCCACCCGCCCTCGCCCTCTGCATCGCCATCCTTCGCGCCAAACAGGGAGAGGGGGAATGAGCCGAGAGATCAAAGCTGTCGTGGTGATGCACTACGATGAGACAGGCTGGCTGGACGTGAAGATCGCAGACCCCGATGGAAATGTCGTGGTTCTAACTGTTGATGATCGTGTCCCAGCAGATCGGGTTTACGAGCACACGATCCGTGAATGCCCGGCTGACGTTCTCGCCATTGCCCCGAGGCCGTGGGGCAACAAGGACGACGAGCGCGGCCAGTCACTTGAAACGCGCCTGCACCACTTGGAGCATGGCCTGAAGGTGGTGAAATGACCCCCATCGTCCTGATCTGCGCCGCCCTTGTCCTTTCGGATGGCGACTCCGGCCGCTGCGTCACCGAGGACGGCGAGCGCCACCGCATCCGCCTGGCAGGCATCGATGCGGGAGAAGCCGCGCCGTTCACCCGCTGCCGGAACCAGCCGACGATCTGGGCCTGCACGACGGGCCGGGCTACTGCAAACGCCGCCAGGGACCGCGCTCGCCAGCTTGCCATCTACGGGGCCCGCTGCACCATCACGGACACTGACCGCTATCAGCGCAACGTGGCCGTCTGCACCATCAGTGGCCGGGATCTAGGTGCCACCCTCGTCAGCGAAGGCCTGGCCATATCCGAGACCAACTACGGCGACCCATATCGTGGGCAAGAGAACGATGCCCGCCGCAACAAGAAAGGAGTGTGGCAATGAACGAGAACGCCAAGATCGCATACTCCATCCCCGAGGCCCTTGAGGCTTCCGGGCTGGGGCGCACGACTCTCTACAAGCTGATCAAGGAAGGCCGCCTTGAGGCCCGCAAGATCGGCTCCAGGACCGTGATCCTGCGCAGTTCGCTGGTCGATCTGATAAATAATGCGCCAGCAGCAGCGGCATAACACGAGGTGGGAGAAAAGGTGGGAGAGCGGTCCAGAATCCGCTCAAACCCCTGCTGCGTCCGCAAGGTGCGAGGGACACCGCTTCCGCCAATTCCTCCGCTAGTGCGGGCGCGATTGCCCTAGGATTACTGTCGCCTGCGCTGACAACGTCGCCGCTTGCTCATCCCACACGCTTGGAAATGAGCGACCGCTTTTTTGCTTCGCGGCAGACGCCCTTGGGGATGAGTAAGCAGTCACTGCAGTAATTCTCAATCCATTTTCGTCAAGTATCGAGCGCCTGCCAAAATTGCCTGACTTCGATTGGGTACGTTAAGCTTTTTCAGAATGGCAGAAACATGCTGCTTTACTGTCCCTTCCGTGAGTCCAAGATCATTTGCTATCTGCTTGTTCAATTTCCCATGGATCATGGCTTTAAGAACCCGGGTTTGAGCGGCAGAAAGCGTCAGCAAACGCTTGTGAATACCGTCAGTGCTGGCGATATCTTCTTCGATTGAAGGGAACAGGCTCTCGCCGCGCAAGATCGCGCCCACAGCGTTGACCAGGGTCTCTACGGATTGTGCCTTGCTAAGATAGGCCTGAACCCCGAACGCCCGCGACATAGCAATCACAGCTGCATCGACCCGCGAAGATACGATAGCAAATCTGGCTTTGGGCAGGATCTGCTGGAGCCTTAGCAGAGCTCCGAAACCTTCTGTATCCGGGAGCATCAGATCAAGCATGACGACGCGGATATGGTCCGGATGTCGTCTTGCATAGCTTTCTGCTTCTGCAGCGTTAGAGACCCGAGCCACTCCAAACTGCGGATAGGCATGAACGATGGCCGCTTCCAAAGCTTCGGCAACCAGTGGGTGATCATCTACTATAAGCACGGTCCAACGCATTGGGCAGGGCTACCTCCTCCTGAAGGAAGCGGTTTCGGTGTTTCCGGTTCCCGGCGGACAAAAAAGTGCGCCATATCGTATAACTTTGGTTCGAAAATCGCCCTTCCAGCGATTGGTTTGATGGACCCACGCCAAAATCGGGAAGATTTGGGTGCCAACGCAGCTTTCAAACGTTGGAGTTCACATGAACCGCTTCGCTCTCGTTTCCGCGCTCGCCGTAACCGCTTTCGGTCTGGCTGGCACCGCCTCGGCCCAATCGAGCTCTTCGGCTTCGGGACAGGGTTCCATCACGGTCATCCGCCCCCTGACTGTTTCCAAAAGCGCCGACATGAAGTTTGGTACCGTAGTGCGCCCTTCGACCGGTTCCGGTTCTGTGATCATCAGCAATGCTGGCGCTCGCACCGTTTCGGGCGGTGCCGTGGCCCTAAATTCTGGTGACACGCCCCAAGCTGCCCAGTTCAACATCGAAGGCGAAGGCGGCCAATCCGTATCGGTCACCATTCCTGCCACCTTCAGCATGATCAATGGGGCCGAGAGTCTGACCGTCACCACCAATAACAGCCTGGGTGCCAACGCCTCGGCCCAAACTCTTAGCAATGCTCTGGGCTCTGCGGGTACACTGAACGTTCGCGTCGGGGGGACCGTTGCTCTGCCTTCGACCGCCGCAACGGGCGTCTATACTGGAACCTTCACCGTTTCGGCAGCCTATAACTGAAATATGGTCGTTGCGTTGTGCTGCAGCGGCCTCTGACAGGTAGATTGGTAATGAGACAGGGCTGGCCGTTATTTCTCGCAAATCTGGTAGCTGCGGTTGCTCTTGCGCTTGCTCTGCCTGCCAGCGCCCAAATCGGGGCAGATCTGAACATTTCGCCCAAACGCGTCGTGTTCGGTCCAGGTGAACGCAGCGCCGTCGTCTATGTCTTCAATCAGGGTGACCAGCCCGCCACATATACGGTGGAGATGGTCGATCGTATAATGCTCCCTGATGGTCAGATCGTGCCAGCTTCCGACCGCCCGGAACTGGACATTTCGTCAGCTGCCGACTTGGTTCAGCACACTCCGCGCCGTGTCACATTGCAACCGCGGGAAAGCCAGGCCATTCGTTTGAGGGCCCGTCCCGGTGGAGATGGCACGGCCGAGCACCGGTCGCATCTGACCATTACAGCTCTTCCTCCAGAAGACAGTGGCTTTACCGCAGCGCAGGCCGCTGCGGGCAATGAGGATGTGGCCCTGCAGGTCATCGCACTGTTTAGCGTCAGCATTCCCGTGATCGTGCGCGACAATACTGCCGATGCCCGCGCGGCCATCACCAATGCCCGGCTGCAACAGGGGCCATCTGGAACCGAGATGGTCTTCGATCTGGATCGACTCGGCGCAAGTTCTGTCTATGGGGACTTGGAAGTCCGTCTTGGTGCCGGGGATGATGCTCCGCTGATGACTGCGGTGCGCGGCGTTGCAGTTTATCCCGAAATCTCGAAACGCACTGTACGCCTGGCTTTGCCCCAAGCCGTCGCCGCTGGGCAGACCCTGACCCTTGTTTATCGAGACGATGATGCACGGGCGGGCGAAGTCCTGGCAATGGCGCAGGTGATCGCACCGTGAAAGGCCGCGGCTTTGCCGGTGCTGTTGCGCTGAGCTGGAGCCTAGTCGCTCTCGCGGCCCATGCTCAGAACGGAGCGGCGGCCGCGAACTTAGTCGATGCTGCCGCCACCCAGCCTTTCAATGGCGATGACCTTTTGTGGCTGGAAGTGCGTTCCGGGCCAAATCTTTTGGCTGAATCCGTAAACGTCTATGCCTCACGAACAGGCGTTTTTGTGCCCATTGGCGAACTGGCGCGGGTGCTAGACATCGCCGTGGGGGTCTTTCCATCTCAGCGCCGGGCTGAAGGATGGGTTTTATCCCCGGATCGCAAGCTGACGGTCGATCTAGCGACGGGTAAGGCCGTGCTGGCGGGACAGGAGATCTCGGTATCTCCCGACCAAGCCGCCATCTACGCGGATGATCTCTATCTTCGGATCGATGTGATTGAGCAGCTTCTACCGGTGCGCCTGAAGCCCGATACCAGCGCGCAAGTCCTGGAACTGACCCCCCTAGAGCCCCTACCCTTTCAACAACGACTTGAACGTGACCAACGGCGTAGCCGTATAGGCCTGGGTGCTGGCGGCGACCGTCCCGTTGAAATCGCTACCCCCTATCGGGCATTCACTGCACCTGCATTCGATGTCAATATCGGCGGCCAGACAGGTCGGGATGGACGCGACCAGAGCAGCCGTTATGACATCCGGGCCGCGGGCGACCTGTTGTGGGCAGGTCTCGAAGCCTGGGTCGGCTCCGATGACGACGCTCGGCTGAGCGACAGCCGTATCACTCTGTCTCGCCGGGACAGAAGCGGTCATGCCCTCGGTCCGTTGGGCGGGACCCACGCCGGTATCGGGGATGTCTATACGCCGTCACTGGCGCTGGGTGTTGCCAGTATCAGTGGACGGGGCCTTTTTTATACCTCAGCTCCTCGCGATAGCCTCGATATCGGTACACCTTTGGATCTGCGCGGCGAACTGGCTGTTGGCGAAGAGGTTGAGCTCTATGTCAACGAGATCCTCTACGGATCGCAGTCCACTCCGGTTCAGGGCCAGTATGAATTTCTGGATGTTCCGCTGTCCTATGGCCTGAATACGCTTCGTCTCGTCTTTTACGGCCCGCACGGTGAAACCCGAGAGACCGTCAGGCGCATTAACTTCGGGGCTGGTCAGGTTGAGCAAGGACGCCTTATCTTACGCCTCGGCGCTGTCGAGCAGGGTAGAACCCTGCTGAGGCTGAGCGATGATCCTTCAAGCCACCCAGGCATCGTTCCCCATGGAACGCGCCTGGTCGCTGGGCTGGATTACGGTTTATCGAGTTCGGTGACCCTTGCGGGCGGCATTGCGCGCTTCGAACCCATTGCCGGCCAACCGTCCCGCTCTTTGGCGACTATAGGACTTCGAACCTCTCTGGGGCCATTTGCCACCCAGATCGACGCTGGTTGGGATGACCAGAACGGACAGGCTATCGCCGGCAGCTTCGCTGGCAGGATATCAAGTCTCTCTCTTGTGGGCCGCCATGCCGAGTACCGCGACGGATTTATTGACGAGACTCGACAGCTTGGTCTGGGCAACGCATCGCCGTTGCGACGAGCCAGCGATTTTCGTGCCGATGGACAGATTCAAGGCCCGCATTCGCAAATTGTCCCCTGGTCGCTCAATCTAAGACGACTGGAGCGAAGCGATAATAGCGCTCAAACCAATGCAGAACTGAGGGCCTCGACACCCATCGGACGGCTCTATGCATCCAGCAGCATTGCCTGGGAAGAAGACAAACGCGCTGACGCCACGCGGACAAAGCGTTGGGTGGGAGCCACTGACGTGGCCACACTTGTCGCCCGCCGCCTTCAGCTTCGCTCGGGTTTGACCTACCGATTGTCGCCCGAAGTTCAGTTGGAAACGGGCTATCTGACAGCAGACTGGCAACTTCGTGACAATCAGGCCCTGCGGTTCGGCATGGTGCGCAGTCTGGGCTCGACACCCATCACTACGCTCCAGGCCTCTCATATATGGCGAGCCCGTCGCTTCGACCTTGCCGTGAACAGTGCCCTAGAAGCCGAGACCGGCGAATGGCGCGTCGGCTTCCAATTGGGATTTGGCTTTGGCTATGATCCCGTGGGCCGCAGCTATCGACTGGTCCGCAGCGGTGGCGCGTCAGGCGGTGCCGTGGCTATCAATGCCTGGATTGATGCCAATGATGACGGCGTTCGTCAGCGAGATGAAGAAGGCGTGTCGGGCATCGTAGCCGACGTTCCGACCGACACCCTCATCACTGATGCCAGCGGCCTGGCCTATGCTCCGGGACTAGGTGATCCCGGATCTGCAATCATTCGCCTGAATACCTTGGCGGTCGAAGACCCCTATCTGGCTGGTGGCCCCACCCTGCTCTCGGTTGAGCCACGCCCCGGTCGGACGGTTATCGTCAACTATCCGATGCAGCGCTCGGCCGAAATCGAAGTTCGCGTAGTGCTTGAAAGGGCGGCGGATAATGTCCGTCCCCTGTCGGCCGTCGATATCGAACTCGTTGGAAACGACGGCACGGTTTTCAATGCGCGCAGCGATCATGCCGGTATCGCCTTCATCGATGGGGTGCCTCCAGGAGAATATCGCGTTCGACTGAATGCCGAACAGGCGTCGACTTTGGGTCTGACGATAAAGCGAGAAAGTCTTGTGCACATACCTCCGACGGGCGGGTTTATTCGCGCAGGGACGATCAGCGTCAGCCTGAAAGGGACAGCCTCATGATGCGACACCTTCTTGGCGTACTTGCGCTTTTCTTCACCTTCCTCGCCTCCCCCGCAGCGGCCCAGTTGGACGTCTCTCGCTCTCCGGCCGAGGCCCCCACGCTGGGCCGGACTATACGCGGCCAGTCCCCAACGATCTTCAGCGTCAGCACAAGTGGCGTAGTTAGCCGAATATCCGGCGATGCAATTCGATTAAGCACGGCCACGGTCCGCGCGCCCACGATTGCCGTGACTTGTGGGGCCAATAGCCTTGCCTCACTATGTGCGCTGCGGGCTATCCGCGTCACGATCACGCCCATTGGCGGACAGGGGCCTGCAACTATTACCCGCTTCAGGGTGTCAAACCTTCGTGGCACCACATACCTGGGCGGATCACCCTCAGAAGGTGCGACCGTGAGTTTCGAGCTGTACCCGCTGGGCCTATTTCGCGATGCGACCTTTGACCTGGGCATGGATGTCAGGCTGAATGGTGCCGCTCCCGGAGGCGAACACCCGTTTGATTATTTGGTCACGGTGCAACTGCTATGATCGCGCTATTGCTCGCCACGACCCTGCTTCAGGCCAGCCCGGATACGCCGGAGGCTTTTGCCACCTTGACCGTGCAGTCAGCGCTTAAAGTGTCATCAGCATCGCCGATCCACTTGCGGTCCCATACCGTGAACAATCCGGCCATTATCAAGGTCGGTGCAGATGCGAACCGGGTTTACCGCCTGCAGGTCCAGACCTATCTCCCCCAAGCCGAGGGCCCACCTTCAGCGACTAGCGCTACTTGGGCGGATGTGACACTCGTCGCCTTGCGCCATGTTGATGACAGCGGCACAGATCGTGTCCATATCCCTGATGTCGACGATTACTTACAGCGCACGGCTGCAGGGGTCCCACTCTTGCCTATACGCGTGATCTACGAATAAAGCGCACTTTCTGCGCGGATCAAATCTACAAGCCGGATAAAGGATTCGTTGGACGGTTTATTTCCGCTCCCGAACTCGGCATCGATCGCCAGCGCAGACGCCGACAGGGCCGAATATCCAAATAGCCCTGCCGCGCCCGCCAGACCATGGATCACCCGTTCCAATGTAGCGTAATCTCCTTCGCGCATGGCTTGCACGATCTCGTCGGCATCGGCGAGGATCCGCTTGCTGAAACGGGCTTTCAGCACATTCAGAGCATCGTTCATCCATTTGCTCCGGCCAGCAAATCGCGAACCTCTTGCATCAGTCTCATGGGATCAAAAGGTTTGATAATCACGCCTATCGCCCCCAGAGCCTTATAGTCGGCCACTTCGGAGCCTTGCGCCCTAGCTGTCATGAAAATGATCTGGCTTCGCTTCAGTTCAGGTCGTTGGCGAACGTGCTTGAATACGGTCGGCCCATCCATGCCCGGCATCATGACATCCAGCAGGATGACGTCCGGTCGCAAGCCCTTATCCAATATCGAAAGTGCCTCCTCACCGGAAGCGGCGCTGGCATATGTCGTCATAGGATCCACTTCAAACGACAGGGCTGCCACTTCGCGAATATCCGCTTCGTCATCGACATGCAGCAGGGTCAGCTTGTCTTTCATGTCCTGTCCTTGCGAGTCAGACGCTGTACCGTTCGGGCCAGTGAGGATAGTGATGTTCGAGACTTCACGAGCACGGCCTCAATGCCTTTATTCCACTCCAGGTCCGTATCACGGGCCGAATAGATGATGGCCGGTATGGGTGGATATTTGCCGTTCTGAAGATCCTCCAGCAGTTCCAGGCCAGACCCGTCCGGCAGTTCAATATCAAGGATCACCAGATCTGGGTGATGGCTATCAAGAAACCGTCGCGCGTCAGCCAGGGACCGAGCGGACTCGACAATCGCCACCCCTGCAAGGGCGGACGCCGTCACGCTGCACACATCAGTCTCGTCCTCGACATGAAGGACGAGCGGCCGCCCTTCCGGCTTGTCGGTCGCCGTTTGAATGGCGCGCAGCAAGCGATCAATCTCCAGCGGCTTTTCAATCCAGTCCAGAACGTCAAGCGAGGCGGCCTGCGCCAATCCCTGCGACACATCAGCAGATATTACCAGGATCGGGAGATCACGCGTCTTGGCCGATTTTCTAAGCGCGCGGATCAGACTGGCACCGTGCGCATCGGGCAAACGCAAATCAATCAGCGCTGCGACAAAGTTGGTCTGGTTGGCAAGTACAAGCGCTTCGTGCGCCGTTGAAGCCACCTGTGCCTTATACCCGCCTTCTTCAAGAATGGTGCGGAGCACTTCAGCTGTATCCGGATCATCCTCGACTATCAGTAGCTCTGGTCCGTCCGCCATGGTCTCGAGCGGTATGGTAGCGATGCGCTGCAGCTGCAGATGGAAGACTGCGCCGGGACCAACATCAGGATCGAACCAAAGCCGTCCTCCATGCCGTTCGGCGATCTCCCTGGAAATCGCTAGACCTAGACCTGTGCCGCCGCGCTGGCGTGTATCGGACGAATCGGCCTGTGCGAACTTCTCGAATATTCTGGCTCTGAATGTCTCAGGTACGCCCGGCCCCTTGTCCCGAACGGTTAGCCGGACCATCGGCCCTTCGCCAGCCTGTATCTGCACCGTGACAGTCTCATTGGGCGGCGAAAACTTGATTGCATTGGACAACAGGTTCACGACCACCTGTATCAACCGGTCTTCATCACCCATCACGGTTGCTGACGCCCCGTCTTTGAGTTCGACATGAACTTGCTGCTCGACAGCCATTCCGCTGACGGTATCGATTGAATGCATCGCCAGTTCCCGCAAATCTACTGGCTCCAGATGAAGCGTCATCTGGCCTGATTTCAGCTTTTCGATATCCAGGATATCGTTGATCAGCCGGACCAATCTTTGGCTGTTGGCCTGGGCAATGCCAATCAATCGGCTGGCTTTCGCTGGCAAGGGCCCCGCCGCGCCGCCCGCCAGCAATCCCAGCGATCCAGCAATGGAAGTAAGCGGCGTGCGTAGCTCATGGCTGACGGTCGACACGAACTGGGACTTCATCTCGTCCATTCGTCGACGTTCCGACACGTCTTTGACCGCAACCACGATGTTGGAGCCTTGATCCACCTTTACCGGACTAACGGACACCTCGGCGGGAAAGACAGTACCGTCCTGGCGACGTACACAAATTTCACCTTCCAGGCCTTCTTCCAACGGAGCGACGCGACTTCGCAATTGGTCAAGAATGCGAGGATCGCCTGACCTTTCGATATCGACCAGGGCTCTGACATTCCTACCGACCACTTCGGCCGAGGACCATTGCAGAAGGCTCTCTGCTGCAGGGTTGAGCCGTTCAATCGTGCCTTCATCTGCCAAGATAAGCAGCGGCTGATGACTGCCCTGAAACAACGCTTGCTGATACTGGGCCGACGCCGCCACTTCCAAAAGGAGCGCTGCCTGACGGCGCATGTATTGCAATATCGTAATTGCCGCTGCCAACATCAGAAAGACGAATAGCAGGGTGAGCACCTTAACTGTCCGTTGCGCCGTCGCAGCCTGATGGAGACGGTTCGTGCGCAATTGGTCCAGCGTTTGAGCCTCTTGACGGTTCAACTCAGCCATCTCGGCATGGATGTCATCCATGGCCGCCTTGCCGGACAAGGCGCGAGAGTGCCGCTCTGCTTCTGAAATCCGCCCTGCACCATCTACTTCGGCACGAAGTAGATCGCGTTCTGTCTTAACCAGCGTACTCAACCGACTCAGGCGTGCGGGGTCGTGAGCGAAGAGCTGTTCTAATCGTATCCATGCGCTATCCATGCCTGTCTCGGCATTTCGATAGGGCGTGAGGAAAACGGGATCTCGAGTTAGCAGATAACCCCGAAGCGCGGTTTCGGCATTTTGAAGCAAGGAAAAGACATCCTGCAACTGCTCCTGGCGGTCATGTGCCCTGTCGAGCGCCAACTCCAACTGCTGACTGCTGCTAAGCTCGCGAAGGGTCTGAGTCCCCAGCATTAGAATGGCTGCCATTGCCAGCGCGCCAAACATCAGGAAAAGCGTATATGCCCGTCTGGCACGGTTTCCGATTACGGGGCCTTTCACCACGAAGCCTCTGGTTACGGTCCAGAAACAGCAATGCATGGCGAAAACATAGGTTCACCAGATAGGTAGCTGGCCAACGGCATTCGTTTGGACCGCATGACGTCTCTAGCGGTTAATCGGATCACCAATTGTCTGCGCTGGCTGTATCGGCTGGCGATAAGTCGGGGAGAATAATTTTATGTCGCATTCAAGTTTTCTGAGGTCAGGTTCCATGGTGGCTGCCATTGTGGCGGCGCTGGGTCTGATGGCAGGTACAGCGACAGCTCAGGATCCTGCCCGTATGGCGGAAATCGCCGCGGCCTATACGCGGTCCGGTGAGTTTTCAGGTGCCGTTCTGGTAGCCAGGGGTGACAGGGTCCTGCTCGATCAAGGCTTTGGACTGGCCAACCGGGAATGGAATATTCCCAATGACGGTGACACGAAGTTTCGGCTGGGATCAGTGTCGAAGCAGTTTACCGCCGCCGTCATCCTTCTGCTGAACGAGCGTAACCTGGTGGAACTGGATGCTCCGGTTAAGACCTGGGTTAATGACGCGCCAGCGGCCTGGGACCGGGTGACGGTTCGCCATTTGCTCAACCACACCTCCGGCATTCCCAATCTGACGGCCCTTCCCGACTTTGCGGCCACGAAGACATTGCCCGCGACATTGCCAGATTTGATTGGGCGGTTCCGCGACCTGCCACTTGAGTTCGCACCGGGCGAGCGGTTCGCCTACTCAAACTCCGGCTACATCCTGCTGAGCGCAATCATAGAAAAGGTCAGTGGCCAGACCTATGAGCAGTTTGTCAGAGACAGTCTTTTCACGCCCTTGGGCATGGTCGACTCCGGCTATGACGACCACGCTGTGATCCTGTCGAAGCGGGCGGATGGTTATACGCTGACGCCGCGTGGCATAACGAACGCCGACTATGTGGATATGACTGTGCCGATGGGCGCAGGTGCCCTGTATTCGACGTCACGCGACCTTCTGAAATGGCACCAGGGTCTTTATGGCGGCAAGCTGCTGACGCCTCCGTCGCTGGTCACCATGACCACGCCGGTCCGAAACGGGTTTGGCATGGGGGTGGTTGTCGTGGAGGAGGATGGTCGCAGGCTGATCTGGCACAACGGGGGAATTGAAGGTTTTAACGCCTATCTGGCCTATGACCCCGACGAGCGGACTTCCATTGTCGTCCTGGGTAATCAGAATGGTACGGCACCGGACGCTATTGGCCGCCATCTGGTCACGCTGGTTCAGGGCGGCGAGGTGGTGCTGCCGCATGAGCGGAAATCGATCACGGTCGCGACCGAAATCCTGCAATCCTATGTCGGCGTCTATCAGGTCATTCCGACCTTTACCCTGACGGTAACGGTCGTCGATGGCCAGCTGATGGCCCAGGCGACTGGCCAGAACGCCTTTGTTCTGCACGCCGAAGCCGAGGACCGCTTCTTCCTGACCGAGGTCGATGCCCGCATCACCTTCGAACGTGACACCGAAGGCCGGATTACGGGTTTGATCCTGCATCAGAATGGTCAGACGATCCCGGCGAAGCGGAACTGATCCGCGCGCCTACAGGTCATCGACCAATTGTTCGGCGGTGCGGGTCTCTTCCTTGATCCATTTGACGAAGGCGCGGGCGGGTTCGGATATACCGCTGCGGCGGGTCAGGACGTGATAGGCCAGCGGGGTAGTCAGGGCTCCGTCGGCAAAGGGCGCAGCCAGCCGTCCCGACGCCAGATCCTCAGCAACGAAGGCATGGGGGGCGAGCGCCACGCCCTGGCCGTGGGCGGCGGCTTCGATCGCCAGGGCCGTCTGGTCAAAACGTGGACCCGAGCCAGCGTCGATATTGATCAGCTTGCGGGCCGCCAGCCAGGAGGGCCAGTCCGGGCGCGGTTCCTCCAACTCGCTGGGACGCAGGTGGATCAGAACCTCGTGGGCCAGGTCCGCAGGCTTCTTGAGGCGGGACAAAAGGGTCGGACTGCACACCGGAATGACGTCGGCGGACAACAGGCGCTCGGATCGCACACCCGAGTAATCGCCCCGGCCGTAGCGGATAGCGACGTCCACGCGTCCGCCGCCCACATCCGCCAGGCGCATGTCCGCCGACATCCAGACCTCGATATCGGGATGGGCCGCAGAAAACCTGACGATACGGGGGGCCAGCCATTTGGAAGCGAACGACGGCGGCACGCTGATCGCCAGAGCGTGGCGGCGGTTGGGGCGATAGATCAGGTCCCCTGCCCGTTTCAGATAGTCAAAGCCATCGTGCAACAACGGGTAAAGCTCCGCCCCCAGTTCGGTCAGGGCGATCTGGCGCCCTTCGCGGTGGAAGAGCGGCGCGCCTGCGTGTTGTTCAAGGATGCGAATCTGCTGGCTGATTGCACCGGGCGTGACCGACAGTTCTTCAGCGGCGCGGGTGATGTTCAGGCGACGGGCGGCGGCCTCAAAGGCCTTGAGCGCGTTCAGAGGCGGGATGCGGCTTTCAAGCGGACTATTGGCCATGGTCCCTACTCCATCCACTCGGCGGTCGGCAGGTTGCGGGCGCGCAGGAAGGCCGGATCATAGAGCTTGCTGGCATAGCGTTGGCCGGGGTCGCACAGCACGGTCACGATGGTGTGGCCGGGCCCCATCTCCTTGGCCATCCGGATGGCACCGGCGATATTCACGCCGCTGGATGTCCCAAGGCACAGGCCCTCATGCGACACCAGATCGAACAGGATGGGCAGGAAGTCGGTGTCTTCGATGCGATAGGCGAAATCGACGGCATCGAGGCCCGTCAGGTTGCCGGTGATCCGGTTGACGCCGATGCCCTCGGTGATCGAACTGCCCTCGCCCTTCAGCACGCCTTCCTTGAAGAAGGAATAGAGGGCCGCGCCCGGCACGTCGGCGAGGCCGACTTTAAGCGCGGGGTTCTGTTCTTTCAGATAGGTGGTGGTGCCAACCAAGGTGCCGCCAGAGCCGACGGCACAGATGAAACCATCCACCTTGCCGCCCGTCTGTTCCCAGATTTCCGGGCCGGTCGTCTCATAGTGGGCCAGACGGTTCGACAGGTTGTCGAACTGGTCAGCGTAGAATGCGCCGCGGGGTTCGGTTTCGTTTAGCTCTTCTGCCAGTCGGCGCGAGTAGTGGACGAAGTGGTTCGGGCTGCTGAAGGGTGCCGGATCGACCTCGATCAGCTTGGCCCCTTGCAAACGGACCGCCCGCTTCTTCTCCTCGGTCTGGGTGCGCGGCATGACGATGACAACCGGATGCCCCAGCGCCGCCCCGACCAGTGCCAGCCCAATCCCGGTATTCCCCGCCGTCCCCTCAACAATCGTCCCGCCGGGCCTTAAAGCCCCGCTGCCCTTGGCCTGGAGGATGATGCTCAGCGCCGCCCGATCCTTGATCGACTGCCCCGCATTCAGAAACTCGGCCTTGCCATAGATGTCACACCCCGTCGCCTCCGACGCAGCCTTCAGCCGCACCAAGGG
>DLIT01000170.1:0-20058 GCA_002483865.1 Brevundimonas sp. UBA7635 | reverse complement strand
AAAGACAAGCGCGGGTTCATTGATAAGGACCGCATCGATCTGACCGAGCGTCAGTCGGTTGAGTACTGGATGAAGAAGTGGGGCGTGACGCGCGACCAGATCGTTACGGCGCACCGCAAGGTCGGGCGCATGACCAAGGACATTGCCGCCGAACTGGGCAAGAAGCGCTAGGTTGCTTATCTCCTCCCCATGATAATGGGGAGGAGGCATGACGTAGTTGTGACGGAGTGGCCGCTTTCTCGGCTCCATAGCCCCTCCACCGCTGCGCGGTTCCCCTCCCCATCGCGTAGCGATAGGAGGAAAGCAAACAATAAGGCCCCGAGTTTCCTCGGGGCCTTCTGCCGTTTTGGCGATGTCGGCGGCTCAGATGTGGATCACGCGGCCATAGGCGTCGAGGGCGGCTTCGTGCATGGCTTCCGACATGGTCGGGTGCGGATAGACGATGCCGTGGATGTCCTCTTCCGTCGCTTCCATGGTGATGGCGGTGACGTAGCCCTGGATCATCTCGGTGACTTCGTGGCCGATCATGTGGGCACCGATCAGGGCACCCGTCTTGGCGTCGAAGATGACCTTGACGAAGCCCTCGGTTTCACCCGAAGCGATGGCCTTGCCGTTCACGCGGAACGGGAAGCGACCGATCTTGACCTCGCGCTTGGCTTCGCGTGCGCCCTGCTCTGTCACGCCAACCGACGCGACCTGAGGCTGGGCATAGGTGCAGCCAGCGATGGGCGAGTCTACCTGCGGGGATTTAAAGCCCGCAATGTATTCCGCCGCGTGGATGCCCTCGTGTGAGGCCTTGTGGGCCAGCCACGGCGCACCGGCGCAGTCGCCGATGGCATAGAGGCCCTTTACGTTTGTCTGGCAGTGGCTGTCGGTCTTGATGTGACCGCGATCCAGTTCGACGCCCAAGGCCTCCAAGCCGATGCCGTCAGTGTTGGCCGTGATGCCGACCGCCGAGATGCAGACCTCGGCCTCAAGCGTCTCGGCCTTGCCGCCGACCTCGATAGCCACCGACACGCCAGAAGCGGTCTTGGTGACTTTCGTGACCTTGGCACCGGTCTTGAACTTGATGCCGCGCTTCTCAAAGCCCTTCTGGGCGGCCTTGGACACTTCTTCGTCCTCGACCGGCATGATCCGATCAATGGCTTCCACCACGACCACTTCAGCGCCCAGAGCGCGATAGAAGCTGGCGAACTCGATGCCGATGGCACCCGAACCGATGACCACGAAGGTCTTCGGCAGCTTTTTCGGGGCCAGAGCGTCGCGGTAGGCCCAGATCTTGTCACCGTCTGCTTCCAGACCGATCTGCGGCAGAGCGCGGGCGCGAGCCCCCACAGCCAGCATGACTGACTTGGCGTTAAGCGTGCGATCGCCGCCCTTGTTCAGGGTCACGACCACCTTGGGAGTTGCCGAACCCTTTTCGAGCTTGGCGGTGCCCTCGATGACCTCGATCTTGTTCTTCTTCATCAGGAAGCCAACGCCCTGATTGAGCTGCTTGGCCACACCGCGCGAACGCTGGATGATGGCGTCGAAGTCGAACGAAGCGTTTGATGCCGACAGGCCATATTCCTTGAGGTGTGACAGGCTCTCGAACTTTTCGCCCGACTTCAGCAGGGCCTTGGTCGGGATACAGCCCCAGTTCAGGCAGATGCCGCCGAGGTTTTCACGCTCGACGATCGCGACCTTAAGGCCCAGCTGGCTGGCGCGGATCGCGGCGACATAGCCGCCCGGACCCGAGCCGATCACTACCAGATCAAAATCACTCATGCGCCTTGATCCTTAAGCCAGCATCGACAGCGGTTCTTCAAGCAGCGGCTTGAAGGCTTGCAGGAAGCGGGCACCGACAGCGCCATCGACTACGCGGTGATCGCAGGTCAGGGTGACGGTCATCACCGTGGCCACGGTCAGCTCGCCATTCTTGACGACCGGACGCGCCTCCCCTGCCCCCACGCTCATGATGCAGCCTTGCGGCTCATTGATGATCGAGGTGAACTGCTTGATGCCGAACATACCGAGGTTGGACACCGAGAAGGTGCCGCCCTGGAACTCTTCGGGCTTCAGCTTGCGCTCGCGGGCACGCTTGGCCAGATCCTTGGACTCGGTCGCGATCTGGGCCAGACCCTTGGTCTCGGCCTTGCGGATGATCGGGGTGATCAGGCCGCCGTCGATCGCCACAGCCATCGACACGTCGGCATTGTGGTGCATGGCGATGCCTTCGGGCGTGTAGGAAGCATTGGCCTCCGGCACGGCCTTCAGCGCCATAGCGGCCGCCTTGATGACGAAGTCGTTGACCGACACCTTGATTCCGCGCGGCTCCAGCATCTTGTTGATCTGGGCGCGGGCCGCCATCAGGGCGTCCAGTTCCACGTCGATGAACAGCGGGAAGTGCGGGACATTGTTGACGCTGTCGACCAGACGGCGGGCAATGGCCTTGCGCATGCCGTCCAGCGGCACGAGGTCGTAGGAGCCGTCGGGGATACCCAGTTGAGCCAGCGACGGCGTGGCCTTGGCCTCTGCCGGAGCAGCAGCAGCCGCTGCCTGAGCCGGAGCCTTGGCACCACCCGAAGCCTGAGCGGCCTCGACGTCACGCTTGACGATACGGCCGTGCGGGCCGCTGCCCTTGATGGCCTTCAGGTCGAGGCCAGCCATCTTGGCCAGACGGCGGGCCAGCGGCGAGGCAAAGATGCGCTCGCCCGATGCCGCGACCGGAGCCGAAGCGGCTTTAGGAGTCTCAGCCTTCGGAGCTTCGACCTTGGGCTCTGCCTTGGCGGGCACCGCCTCTTGCTTGGCCTCGGCCTTCTTCGGCGCGGGCGCGACATCATCGCCAGCCAAGCGGGCGATCGGGGTGTTGACCTTCACGCCTTCCGAGCCTTCGGCCACGAGGATTTCAAGAACCTCGCCCTCATCCACGGCCTCGACTTCCATCGTGGCCTTATCGGTTTCGATCTCAGCGATGACATCACCGGCAGAGACAACGTCGCCAACCTTGATATGCCACTTGGCCAGAACGCCCTCCTCCATCGTGGGAGACAGGGCGGGCATCAGGATGTCGGTCATTACTTGGCCTCCGACTTGCTGGTTTCCGCATTGGCAGCAGCCTGGGCGTGGGCACGGTCCCAGCTTTGGCCGATAGCCTTGAAGGCCTCGGCCTGGTCAAAGCCATGATGCTCGGCATAGGCATGCGAAAAGTGCCAGGCCAGTTCGGCCAGGACCACGCCCACATTGCCCGGCTCCTGCAGCGCAGGGCGGATGTTCATCACCGGGCCGGTGCCGTTCCACCAGACGCGGATCAACTCCATGACCTGGTCTTCGGGCGCATTCAGGCCTTCCGGAACCGGCAGGGCGCGTTGTTCGAGTGCAGCAGCGTCCATCAAGCCATCACCTTCTTCACAGCGGCCACGATCTTGTCGGCACCCGGCAGCGACAGGGCTTCAAGGTTGGCGGCGTAGGGCAGCGGCACATCTTCCTGGTGCACGCGCAGCGGCGGGGCGTCCAGGTAGTCGAAGGCGTGCTCGATCACGCGGGCGACCACTTCGGCACCCACGCCCATCGGACCCCAGCCCTCTTCGGCCGAGACCAGTCGGTTGGTCTTCTTGACGCTTTCGATGATGGTGTCGGTGTCCAGCGGACGCAGGGTGCGCAGGTCGACGACCTCCACCGAAATGCCTTCCTCGGCCAGTTGCTCTGCGGCCTGCAGGGCAAAGCCGACCATGCGGCTGTGGGCCGTGATGGTGACATCCGTACCTTCGCGGCGGACCTTGGCCTTGCCGATCGGCAGGACATAGTCCTCGACGTCCGGCACATCGAACTCCAGGCCGTACATCATCTCGTGCTCGAGGAAGACGACCGGGTTCGGATCGCGGATGGCGGCCTTCATCAGGCCCTTGGCATCGGCGGCGTCATAGGGCGCGACGACCTTCAGGCCGGGGATCTGGGCATACCAGGCCGAATAATCCTGCGAGTGCTGGGCGGCCACGCGGCTGGCGGCACCATTCGGGCCCCGGAAGACGATCGGGCAACGGATCTGGCCGCCCGACATATAGAGGGTCTTGGCGGCCGAGTTGATGATGTGGTCGATGGCCTGCATGCCAAAGTTCCATGTCATGAACTCAACGATGGGCTTCAGGCCCGCCATGGCCGCACCGACGCCAAGACCGGCAAAGCCGTGCTCGGTAATCGGGGTATCGACGACACGCTGGGCACCGAATTCCTGCAGCAGCTCGCGGCTGACCTTGTAGGCCCCCTGATATTGGGCAACTTCCTCGCCCATCAGGAAGACGCTCTCGTCGCGGCGCATTTCTTCGGCCATCGCGTCACGCAGGGCATCGCGGATGGTGGTCTTGACCAGCTTGGCGTCTGCGGGGACTTCCGGGTCACGCAGTTCGACCTTGGGTGTCGAGGACTGGGCCGGGGCCTTTTCAGGATCGCCGGTCTTGCCCTCGGCCGTAGCCGGGGGTGTTTGGGCCTCGGCCTTGGCCGATTCAGCCTGGGGAGCCGGAGCGGCCGCGCCGTCTTCGCCAGCCAGACGAGCGATGGGGGTGTTCACCTTCACGCCCTCGGAGCCTTCGGCCACGAGGATTTCCAGAACTTCGCCTTCATCGACGGCTTCGACTTCCATCGTGGCCTTGTCGGTTTCAATCTCGGCAATGACCTGGCCGGCAGAGACGACGTCGCCTGCCTTGATGTGCCATTTGGTCAGCGTGCCCTCTTCCATTGTGGGGGACAGCGCCGGCATCAGAATGTCGGTCACGGATCAGGCCTCCACGTAGACGTCGGTATAGAGTTCGGAAGCGTCGGGCTCCGGGCTCTCTTGGGCAAATTGTACGGCTTCGGCGACGATGGCTTTCACCTCGTTGTCGATGGCCTTCAGCTCTTCTTCAGTCGCCTTGGCGGCGGCCAGGAGAGTCTTCAGATGATCGATGGGGTCACGGGTCTTCTTGACCTCGTCCACCTCTTCCTTGGTCCGGTATTTCGCCGGGTCGGACATGGAGTGCCCGCGATAGCGATAGGTCTTCACTTCAAGGATATAGGGGCCTTCGCCGTTGCGAGCGCGCTCGACCGCACGGGCGGTGGCGTCGCGGACAGCCAGGACGTCCATGCCATCAACCTGCTCGCCCGGGATGCCGAACGAGGCACCGCGCATGTAGAGCTCGGTCGTCGAGGACGAGCGCTCGATGCTCGTGCCCATGGCGTACTGGTTGTTCTCGATGATGTAGATGGCTGGCAGCTTCCACAGCTGGGCCATATTGAAGCTCTCGTAGACCTGACCCTGGTTCGAGGCCCCGTCTCCGAAATAGACAAAGGAAACCGAGTCGTCGCCGCGATACTTGCCTGCGAAGGCAAGGCCGGTGCCCAGGGCCACCTGAGCGCCCACAATACCGTGACCGCCGTAGAAACCGGTCGGCACGTCGAACATGTGCATCGAGCCGCCCTTGCCCTTGGACGAGCCACCGATACGGCCCGTCAACTCGGCCATGACCTCGTTGGGATCCATGCCCGCGGCCAGCATGTGGCCGTGGTCGCGATAGCCGGTGATGATCTTGTCATGGCCCTGCTTGACGCTTTCCTGCACGCCAACCGCTACGGCTTCTTGACCGATGTACAGGTGGCAGAAGCCGCCGATCAGCCCCATGCCATAAAGCTGGCCTGCGCGCTCCTCAAAGCGACGAATGAGGACCATCTCGCGGTAGAATCGCAGGAGGTCTTCCTTGGAGGCCTGAGGGGTGTTTGGAATTTTGTCGCCCGCTGTCGGCGAGTTTTTCTGAGCGGCGGCTTTCGCCATCCGGCATCTCCCGGCTGCGCCCCCAATTTCAGGGACTCTTTATCGTTACAGATAAAGGGCTTTAGCAGCCTTCGTTCCCCAAAGGCAAAGCGTGCAACCGTGACTGTAACAATAGTTCAGGACGACAATGTGGTGTTCGAACGGTCAGATATCGACGTATTGAGATGAACCACGTAGTCACGGGGGTCGGCAAAGCCGAGGATCGCCCTCGCCCGCTCTTCCAGCAGATCACGCGAGAGGCTCTCAGAACGCAGGTAACGAACCCGGACCTCAAGATCCTGTCTTTGCTCATTTAGACGGGCCAGCTGACGCTCGCGACGATCCAGCAATTCAGCTCGCTCGGCACCGCTCAGCAGTCCTCGCTCTCCGGTCAGAGCCTGAACGCCGAGGTAGACGATCATAAACAGCAAGAACGCGGACGGCAGGTAGGGCTTCATCTGCTCGAACAAAACTGACCGCTCCTTCTGAGCGTGATCACGATTGCTCGACTATGAGCGAAAATGCCTAACAAACCGTAGCTTGGCCATAAAAGCGAACGCCGCCCCCGAGGTTCGGAGGCGGCGTGTCCAGGCCGGATGCGGGATCCGGGCCGGGCTTACTTCAGCAGCATGCCGTCGCCGTAATAGGCGGCCTGGTCGCCCAGCATCTCTTCGATGCGCAGCAGCTGGTTGTACTTGGCCGCGCGGTCCGACCGGGCCAGTGAGCCGGTTTTGATCTGGCCGCAGTTGGTGGCGACGGCCAGGTCAGCAATGGTGCTGTCCTCGGTCTCACCCGAGCGGTGCGACATGACGGCGGTGTAGCCGGCGCGGTGAGCCATATCCACGGCATCCAGGGTCTCTGACAGGGTGCCGATCTGGTTGACCTTGATCAGGATCGAGTTGGCCAGGCCCTCGCCAATGCCGGCGGCCAGGCGGCGCGGGTTGGTCACGAACAGGTCGTCGCCGACCAGCTGGACGCGGTCACCCAGACGATCGGTCAGCAGCTTCCAGCCTTCAAAGTCATCCTCGGCGCAGCCGTCCTCGATCGAGACGATCGGGAAGCGCTCGACCAGGTCCGCCAGGTAGCCGACCATGCCGTCCGCGTCGAAGGCCTTGCCCTCGCCCGTCAGGTTGTACTTGCCGTTCTTGAAGAACTCGGTCGAAGCCACGTCCAGGCCCAGGTGGAAGTCTTCGCCAGCCAGATAGCCGGCAGCCTGACCGGCCTTGGTGATGAAGGCGAGAGCTTCCTCCGCCGAAGCCAGGTTCGGGGCAAAACCGCCCTCGTCGCCAACGTTGGTGTTGTGGCCAGCGTCCTTCAGAGCCTTCTTCAGGGCATGGAAAATTTCTGCCCCCATGCGCAGGGCTTCGGAGAAGCTGTCGGCACCGGTCGGCAGGATCATGAATTCCTGGATGTCGATCGGGTTATCGGCGTGGGCACCGCCATTGATGATATTCATCATAGGGGTAGGCAGAACACGGGCTGAGACCCCGCCGATGTAGCGGTGCAATGAAAGGTTGGCGCTGATAGCGCTGGCCTTGGCGGCGGCGAGCGAAACGCCGAGGATGGCATTAGCACCCAGGCGAGACTTGTTCTCGGTGCCATCCAGCTCGATGAGTATGTCATCCAGGCGGCGCTGGTCTTCGGCGTCGATACCCGACAGGGCGTCAAAGATCTCGCCGTTGACGGCGTCGACCGCCTTCTGCACGCCCTTGCCACCCCAGACTTCCACATCGCCGTCACGCAGTTCGACGGCTTCGTGAGCACCCGTCGATGCGCCCGAGGGCACCGCCGCGCGGCCGAACGAGCCATCTTCCAGAGTGACATCCACCTCGACCGTCGGATTACCTCGGCTGTCGAGGATCTGGCGGGCGACGATGTCGACGATATCAGTCATGTGTGCGGCTCTTAGGCTGGGCAGAGATGAAACTGAGCCGGGTTTAGCTGCCTCGCATCAAAAGGCCAACACTCGTGACCGTGATAGGGCGTTGAAATGCGAAAACGGCGCACGATCAGCTCGTGCGCCGTTTAAGATCTGGTCCGGCAATAAGCCGGTCACACGTCAGGAGACCTTAGTCTTCCTTGGGCGTGAGAACCTGACGACCGCGGTAGGTGCCGCTCTTCAGGTCGATGTGGTGCGGGCGCTTCAGCTCGCCGGTGTCCTTGTCCTCGACGTAGGCATTGGTGCCCAGGGCGTCGTGGGCGCGGCGCATGTTGCGACGCGAGGGAGATACTTTGCGCTTCGGAACGGCCATGTCCGTCTCAATCTCTAAGTCGGTGCGCCGTAAAGACGCGAAAACAACAGCGGCGGCCCCCCGATAAGAGCCGCCACGCGAGGGCGGGCTTATGCATGAAGACGGAAAGGATTTCAAGTCGCTCCGGCAGAAACCGGGTCATCGCGTGCATTATAGGGCTGCAGACGCCTAAAACCTGACAATCAGGCTGAGTGGCACCGACAATTGGCGGTATCCCGAGGCTGCCACTCGATTAGAGTGATTCGTCGCTGGCTCGCCGTTTGATGATGCGCGCCGGGTTGCCGACCGCCACAACATCGGAAGGCAGATCGCGGGTAACGACCGATCCCGCGCCGATCACGACGCGATCTCCAATGGTAACCCCCGCCAGAATTATGGCACCGCCGCCGATCCAGGCATCATGACCAATACGAATGGGTCGGGCGCTTTCCACGCCGGACCTACGCAAGCTTGCGTCGAGAGGATGCTCTGGCGTCAACAGCTGGACCCCCGGCCCGCACTGAAAATCGTCACCTACGTGGATTTCGGCGCAGTCCAGGAAGACGCAGTTGCCATTGACGAAGGCCCGGTGCCCCAGGTGAATATTGACCCCATAGTCGCAATAAAAGCCGGGCATGATGACGGCCGCGCCATCCACCGCATCCACCAGACGGTTGACCAGGGCCTGACGCCTCATCGTGTCGGTTTCCTGGTTAATCTGCATGGTCAGGGCCAAGGCCCGCGCTCGACCGGCCACCAGATCGGCATCAGCGGCGTGATAGGCCAGGCCGGCCAGCATCTTTTCGCGCTCGGTCATGATTCGCTACCGCACAGGTTCCTGGCGACCGCTTCCCCGATAGCCAGGGAGGAGGTCAGACCAGGGCTTTCGATGCCGAACAGGGCCATCAGACCATCCAGGCCGTGACGCGAGCGGTCGTGCAACTGAAAGTCAGGCTGGACCTCTCCGGGGCCGTGCAGCTTGGGGCGCAGGCCCGCATAATCCGGCGTCAGGCCTTCAGCCCGCACGTCCGGCCAGAAGCGGCGTATATAATCGGCAAACGCCCGCGCCTGGGTCGGATCGACCGAATAGTCTTCCGTTTCGACATAGGTCAGATCGGGTCCGAACACGCCCTGCCCGCCCAGGTCCTTTCGATAGTGGGTGCCCAGGGCTCCTGGTATCGGCGGCGGATAGATCAGCCGATTAAACGGGGCCTTGCCAGTCAGGCGGAAATAAATCCCCTTGCCCAGGTGGCGAGCCGGAATGTCGGATGCGGGATAGCCTTCGACGGTGGCTGCAACCGCCTGCGCGCCCAGGCCTGAAGCCGTTACCAGCAGGCGCGAGGTCAGGCGCATGGCCCCCTCCCCGCCGACCCGGACGTCAAAGCCTCCGCCCGGCAGGGGCGTTGCGCCCTCGAACGGTGCCGAGGTCACGACATTGCCGCCCGCAGCCTCGATCTCGCCCTGCAGGGCCAGCATATAGCCGTGACTGTCGAAAACCCCACTCTCGGGTGACAGGATGGCCGCGTGGGCATTCAGTTCAGGCTCCAACGCCCGCGCCTGCGCGCCGGAAAGGCGGTCGAGTCCTCCGACCTCGTTGATCAGGCCCTGCCGATAAATGGCCTCGATCCGCTCCACCTCGGTTTCATCGGTGGCAACCACCAGCTTGCCGCACTTCCAGTGCTCGATCTTGTGGCTTTCCAGAAAATCATAGAGCAGCCGACGCCCCTGCACGCAGAAGCGCGCTTTCAGCGAACCAGTTGGATAGTAGAGGCCGCCATGGATGACCTCGGAGTTGCGCGACGACACGCCCTGCCCGATGGCGGCTTCCTTTTCGAGGACCAGAACGGTTAGCCCTCGCAAGGCCAGGGCCCGTCCGCAGGCCAGACCTACGGCACCCGCGCCCACGACCGTTGCATCAAAGTCGAAAGGCGCGCCCATGATCGTCTATCCCTTGCCGTAAAGGACCTTGGCCCTGCTCTCGAAGCACTGAATCAGCTTTTCGACAGCCCGGTCAAAGTTGGCCTGAAGCATCAGGTCAAGAACGCGGGATTTGAAGGCGAAATCGATCATGAACTCCAGCCTTGTCCCGTCGGGGTGGGGGTGAAATTCCCAGCGATTGCGCAGATGTTTGAAGGGGCCGCGGATCAACCCGACCTCGACCTTGGGAGCCGCAGTGTCATGTCGCACCCAGGTGGAGAACCGCTCGCTCAGAAAAGCAAAACCGACTCCGGCCTCAGCGTCCAGAACATGGATGCCAGGTGCTTCATCGCGCTTGTTCCAGACGCGCATAGAGGTCAGCCAGGGCACGAAGGCCGGATAAGCCTCCACATCGGCGACCATCCGGGCCAGATCCTGGGGCGCATAGGGAAGAATGCGCGTAAGTCGGTGTATAGCCATTCAGGACTTAGCGGCGCAGCTGGGCTTCACGGGCCGCCTTCAGGCGGGCGAAGTCATCGCCAGCATGGTGCGACGAACGGGTCAGCGGCGACGACGACACCATCAGGAAGCCCTTGGCACGGGCGATCGCCTCATAGGCCTTGAACTCTTCAGGCGTAACGAAACGATCAATCGCGGCGTGCTTGCGGGTCGGCTGCAGGTATTGGCCGATGGTGATGAAGTCGACGCCCGCCGAGCGCATATCATCCATAACCTGCATGACCTCTTCCTTGGTCTCCCCAAGGCCGACCATGATGCCGGACTTGGTGAACTGGTTCGGGTCGCGCTCCTTGACCATCTGCAGCAGGCGCAGGGAGTGGAAGTAACGGGCACCCGGACGAATCTTCAGATACAGGCGCGGGACCGTCTCCAGGTTGTGGTTGAAGACGTCCGGCTGGGCGTCGATCATGACCGCCGCCGCGCCATCCTTGCGCAGGAAGTCAGGCGTCAGGATTTCAATCGTGGTGTTCGGTGCCTGGATACGGATCTGGCGCACCACTTCGGCAAAGTGGGCGGCCCCGCCATCGGCCACGTCATCGCGGTCCACCGAAGTGATCACGACGTGATTCAGACCCATCTGCTGGACAGCCAGACCTACCTTGCCCGGTTCTTCCGGGTCCAGCGGCTGCGGCAGGCCCGTCTTGACGTTGCAGAAGGCGCAGGCGCGTGTGCAGGTGTCACCCATGATCATCAGGGTGGCGTGCTTCTGGCTCCAGCACTCGCCGATGTTTGGGCAGGCGGCTTCCTCGCAAACCGTCACAAGGCCCTTGGACCGGACAATGTCCTTGGTCGCATTATACTGGCCCGAACCAGGAGCCTTTACGCGCAGCCAGTCGGGCTTCTTCAGAACCACGGAATCGGGGCGGTTCTGTTTTTCCGGGTGACGCAGCTCGGAAGGCGACTTTGTCAGGGTATTGATCAGCGTGACCATAACGGGCGGTCTGGCTCCTGTGCAGAAGGGGCTATGTCGTCTTTCCGGCCCATAATGGCAACCCACAGTGCGTTTCTGACGCAGCGGAATGCTTCACGCGACGTTACGCATCTTTTCAAGCTGACTTTACGTCATTAGTTTCCCCGCCTTTGTCACCCAGAGGGCGTTCAGCCCCTCGAAGGAGAATCCGCTTGCGGGCTGCCCTGGATCCCACGGTCTATGAAGACTCCCTGTTCGACGCCCTGATCGAGGCTCGCGCTCGGTATGGCGACAAGGAGATTCTGGAAGACCAGGACCGCCACCCTCTGACCTATACCGGCCTGATCCGCGCCGCCTTCGTTCTGGGGCGCAAGATCGCGGGCATGACGAAGGAAGGGGAACGGGTCGGCATTCTGCTGCCTTCCAGCGCCGGCGTGGTGGTGACCTTCTTTGCCCTGCACGCTTTTGGCCGCGTACCGGTGATGCTGAACTTTACTGCAGGCGAAGCCAACCTTAAGGCCGCGCTGCACACCGCTGGCGTCAGCAAGATCCTGTCGGCCAAGCGTTTTATCAATCAGGCCAAGCTGGACGACCTGGTCGAGGCACTGGGCCAGGTGGCAGAGGTCATCTGGCTGGACGACGTGCGCCAGACCATCGGCCTGAAGGACAAGCTCTACGGCCTGACCGCCGGCATGGCCCCCAAGCGATTCCGTGTGAAGACCGATCCAGGCTCGCCGGGCGTGGTGTTGTTCACGTCAGGCAGCTTTGGTGCGCCCAAGGGCGTGGTGTTGAGCCAGAAGAATCTGGTGGCCAATGCCCGTCAGGTGGCGGCCCACATCGATCTGAAGCCGGAATGGGTGATGTTCAATCCCCTGCCCACCTTCCACAGTTTCGGCCTGACCGGCGGCGTCATCCTGCCTGTGCTGCAGGGACTGAAGGCGTTTCAATATCCATCACCGCTTCACGCCAAGCAGATCACCGACCTGCTGCCCCAGCTGAAGGCCTCGATCCTGTTCGCCACGGACACCTTCCTGAACCAGTATGCCCGCGTGGCAGAGCCCGGTGACTTTGCCACCTTGCAATTCGCGGTGGCCGGGGCCGAGAAGGTCCGCGAGGAAACCCGCCAGGTGTTCAACGCCAAGTTTGGCGGCGTGGAGCTGCTGGAAGGCTATGGCGCGACCGAGGCCGCTCCCGTTGTGGCCGTCAATCATCCCGACCGTAACCGCCCCGGCACGGTCGGCCAGATCATGCCGGGCATGGAATATCGGGTCGAGCCTGTCGACGGCATCGACGTCGGTGGCCGCCTGTTCCTGCGCGGCCCCAATGTCATGGACGGCTATATCTCTGCGGATGATCCGATGAGGGTCGAGCCGCTGGTCGATGGTTGGCACGACACGGGCGACATCGTCGATATCGACCATGAGGGCTACATCACCATCCTGGGTCGGGCCAAGCGCTTCGCCAAGATCGGGGGCGAGATGGTTTCCCTGACTGCGGTGGAGGGCATGGCCAATGCCGTGTGGCCCGACGCCTCCAATGCCGTGGTGTCCGTACCGGACAGCAAGAAAGGCGAGCGCCTGATCCTGATCAGCACCCAGGATGGTGCGGCCCCTGCCCGCCTGTCCGAATGGGCGCGTGAGAACGGAGCGTCCGAACTGGCCGTGCCCAAAAAGATCATCAAGGTTGATGCCGTGCCCGTCCTGGGCACCGGCAAAACCGATTATCCGGCTATCCAGAAGCTGGTAGAGGACGCCCTGGCGGCGTCCTGATCAAGACGCTTGCAGGCCGATGAACTTGGCCTAACCTCATCCCCTGTTGTCCTGCGCCGTCCGATCACCGGGCGGCGTTCGGCCTCATCGAGAGAGGTTCATATGGCAAGGTCTGTTTCCGTATCGACATGGGCTCCGCATATGCTCAGCGTACTGCGTGTCGTCAGCGGGGTGCTGCTGCTTCAGCATGGAGCGCAGAAAATCCTGGGCTTTCCGCCCGGTGGCGGGCCAGGGGGCATTGATCTGTCGACCTTGGCCGGATGGTCCGGGCCGATTGAACTGGTCGGGGGTATCCTGATTATCATTGGCCTGTTCACGCGGGGCACGGCCTTCATCCTGTCGGGCTTCACGGCGGTGGCCTACTGGATGGTGCACGCGCCCCAAAGCCCGTATCCCATCAATAATGGCGGCGAACTGGCGGCTCTCTACTGCTTCGTCTTCATCTACATCTTTTTCGCAGGGCCGGGCGCATGGGCGCTGGACAACCTGCGCGGGCGTCGCCGTCGTTAAGGCGTGACGGCCTGGGCCCGGATCATCCGATCCGGGCTCCTGTCATCGAGATGGAGCCGCCCTCGATCACATCGTTGAAAAAGCTGACAGGCTCGCCCGGCTGCTGTTGGGCCGCAACGTAAAGCAGGGGCAGGAAGTGCTCGTCCGTCGGCACGCTAAGCTGGGCCTGCTCGGCCAGGCCAACCCAGTTGATCAAAGACGCGTGGTCCCCGGTCACAAGGGCCTGCTTGACCGCATCATTAAAGCTTACGGCCCAGTCGTAGGGCGTGCCACCGTCCCGCTTCCAGGTGCGAAGATTGTGCACGAAGTCGCCGGAACCGGCGATGAGGTAGCCTTCATCGCGCAGGGGCTGGAGCTTGTGCGCAAGTTCATAGTGCCCCTTGGCGTCCAGGTTGCGGTCCAGAGAAAGCTGGACGACAGGAACATCGGCCTGGGGCCAGACGTGGGCGAGGACCGACCAGGTGCCGTGATCCAGGCCCCATTGATCGGTCTGGATGGCTCCGGTCAGTTCCGACACCCGGGCCGCCAGTTCGGGCGAGCCGGGTGCAGGATACTGCATGGCGTGAAGTTCAGCTGGAAAGCCCCCGAAATCATGGATCGTTTCGGGGCGCTCCATAGCCGTAACGCCCAGCCCGCGCGTCTCCCAGTGGGCCGAGACCATGACGACGCCACGGGGCTTGCCCAACTGTTCGCCAAGCACACGCCAGCCATCGGCATAGGCTCCGCCCAGAGCGTTCATGGGCGAGCCGTGGCCAAAGAAGATTGCGGGCTGTCGCATGGCTTATCCGTGCAGCTTCTGGGCCGTCCGGGCGATAAACTCACCCTGGAAGCGAGCGCCGTCCAGTTCAATCTGGCTGGGCATACGCGAACCATCGCCCTTGGTCAGGGTGGTGGCCCCATAGGGCGAGCCGCCCACGATTTCATCCATGTTCATCTGGCCAGCAAAGGCATAGGGCAGGCCCGCGACCAGCATTCCCTGGTGCAGGAAGAAGTTGTGCATCCCGCCAAAGGTCGTTTCCTGACCGCCATGCTGGGTAGCCGATGAAGTGAAGGCACCGCCGACCTTGCCGATCAGCTTGCCTTCAGCCCACAGACCGCCAGTCTGGTCCAGGAAGGCGCGCATCTGCGAGGCTGCGGTCCCGAAACGGGTGCCCGCACCGATGATGATGGCGTCATAGTCAACCAGTTCGCCGACCGTGGCGATCGGGGCCTCTTGATCCAACTTGTAGCCAGCCGACCGGGCCACTTCGGCAGGTACGGTTTCGGGCACCCGCTTGACGTCTACCTCAGCGCCTTCGACGCGGCGGGCCCCCTCAGCCACGGCCTGGGCCATCTGTTCGATGTGGCCATAGGTCGAATGATAGAGGACAAGAATCTTGGGCATCGGAAACTCCACTGAAGCTACAGCACGAAAAGTAACTGTGTCGGTTTCTAATCTAGCAAGGCGTACTCTTGACGCAAGGGGGCACCCTAAAATTCAATGCGCCGGCCAATGGGACATACGCGGTCATAAAAAGCCTGGTCGGCGGGGACGCGGCCACCGCGAGACAGGCGAAAGCGATGCTCCACGATCATGGCCTGCTGTTCGATGTTTAACCGCGTCCAGTCACAGCCGTAGTCCAATGGATAGGCATAGGCTGCAGGCCCGTCTCCAGCCTGGATCTTGCCGAGGATCAGGTTCAACCCTTGTTGCGCCTGCCAGACGTGGACCAGTTCGTGGATCAGAACGGCCTGGGCCGCCACCGGGCCTGCCGACAGGTCTGGCAGAAGCCCCCTGCCAGGCCAGACGATCCAGTCCCGGCCAAACCAGCGGCCCGGGACAAACGCACGCGTAAAGGGCCAGGGCGCAGCCAGAAAGCGGATCAGGTCCAGCCGGAGATCATCGCCGAACACCTCACGCGCCAGAACCGCTTCACCGGCCGCCAGAGGCCTTATTCGGGGCTGTTGCATCGCCAGTCCATTCCCAATGCCACGGTTCAAACAGATAGGGCGTGAAACCAAAACGGGAAGCATTGGCGACCAGCCAGCGATAGGCCGGCCCCTGGCTCATGAACAGGCGGCTCATGGTCTGGGTGGAATCGACTCCCAAGCCCGGCATATGGCCGACATAGAGATCAATGGCTGTACCTGTCCGGTGCGGTGAACAGGAGGCCCGTCGAACGCCATCACAGTTGCCTTCGACGGCGCACCGGGCGGCGTCCGCTTCCGGGTCCCGAAAGCCCGAGAATATTTTCAGCAGTTCCGCATCAGCGGCAATTTCGGGGACCTCGATCCGGGCTGTCGCCACCATGGAACGATAGGCCACCAGAACGTCGCGACGCAGCAGGCGGGTCATGCGCTCGGCATGTTCTTCGTTCGGGTCCAGATAGCCCAGCATGTGGATGGGCGGCGGCTCAGGGCACTCTCCCCTCACCCGTGCCATCACGAACGGACGGCGCTCCTGAAGCAGGCCACGCAGGACGGTAAAGGTAGCCTGGTCGAACTGGCCAGTCGTGGTCAGATTAAATCGAGCCTGAAAGCCGGCCATGGCCTCGGCAAAGGCGGCGGACCCCGGGTCGCAGGGCGTGCCCAGCTCATGTTGCAGCAGGGGGACGTAGGTTTCCCATCCCATCTCCATGGTGCCGAACGGGGCCCATTCCAGGCTGCGCAGGGAGATGGCATTGGCCATGGCCGCAGCCTCCCACGTCGCGGTCGGCCGGTCGCAGATGACCTGGCGAGCCTGGGCCGGAGCGGCCATCACAGCGGTGCCCAAGGCCAGAGCCAGGCTTGTGGCCAGGATGGAAAGACGTAGTGACATGGTGCCAACAGGCCTCAGCTTTCGACGAGCCGCAAGTCTGTCTTCGCCTGTTCGTGGAAAAGCGGCATGGTGGGCTGCGGCCGACTCGCGCCGTCCTGTCCCGGATGCTCGATGTCTTTGGTCGCCTCTGCCGCTCCGCGCCGCTCCAATGCCGTGTTGGCGGCTTTTTCTGGTCCCTGTCTGCCGCTGGCTGCTTTTGGCGTCGCACTGCCCGTCACTCTGCCAGAGTTCTATGCCACCCACGTCGGTATCGAAATGGGCCTGGTGGCTGCCGTCTTCATGGCGGTGCGGGTGATCGATATCCTGTTTGACCCGGTCATCGGCTGGGGCATGGACAAGACCCGTACCCGGATGGGTCGTTATCGCCCGTGGATGGCCGTGGCGACGCCGATCCTGATGCTGTCGGCCCTGATGATGTTCGTCTTGGTCCAGCCGGGCGCGAGCCCGCTCTACCTGTTTGCCTGGCTGCTGGTGCTCTATTTCGGCTTCTCGATGGGTACGCTGGGGCAACTCGGCTGGGCGGCCGTGCTGGCTCCACAGTATGATCAACGCAGCCGGGTCTATGGCTGGTGGCAGGTGTTCAACATCATCGGTGTCATCCTGATCCTGGTCCTGCCGACGATCGTGGTGCGCACGGGCATCGGCGACTATGCCGCTGGGGTCAGGATCATGGGTTGGGCCATCATCATCGCCCTGCCCCTGACCATGGCCTTGGCCATGCTGACGGTGCCCGAGCCGGTGAACAAGGGCGATAGCCCGCACGGGGGCCTGAAGGCCTATCTGGCCCTGTTCAAAAGCCAGACGGTGCGCAAGCTGCTGATCGCCGACCTGCTGCTGGGCATTGCGCCGGGCATTACCGGCAGCCTGCTGTTCTTTTTCTTCGGCATGATCAAAGGGTATGACCACACCCAGGCCAGCCTGTTCATGCTGATCTATTTCGTCGCGGGCCTTGTTGGGGCTCCGATCTGGGCCTGGCTGGCCACCAAGGTGGGCAAGGACAAGGCCCTGGCCATCGCCAGCCTGATCTTTGCGGTCTTCTACATCGGGGCGACCCTGGTACCAGGCGACAACTTCGCCCTGACTGCCGTGGCCATGTTCATCGCGGGCATCCCCTATGCGGCGGGCCTGTTCCTGCTGCGGGCCATGATGGCCGATGCCGGGGACGAGGTGCGGCTGGAGACCGGCGTCGACCGGACGGGGCTGATGTTCTCTATCCTGGCGGCCACGACCAAGCTGGGCCACGTCTTTGCCCTGATCCCTTATGCTATCCTGCCCTGGTTCGGGTTCAAGGCTGTGCCGGGACCTGAGGGGAACAGCGAAACCTCGCTGCTGGTCCTGCAAATCCTGTTCATCGCCGTGCCAGGCCTGCTATTGGCGGCCACGGCCTGGGTGCTGAGAGGCTATCCCCTGACGCCCCGCCGCCATGATGAAATCCGCGCTGCCCTTGAGGCGCGTGACGTCGGAACTGCCTGAATGACCCATCCTGTCGACCGCCTGAAAGATATCATGGTCCGCCTGCGCGACCCGAACGGCGGCTGTCCGTGGGATGTGGAGCAGACCTTCCAAACCATCGCCCCCTACACCATCGAAGAAGCCTATGAAGTCGCCGACGCCATCGAGCGCAACGACATGGACGAGCTTCGCGTGGAATTGGGTGACCTGCTGTTCCAGGTGGTGTTCCATTCGCGCATGGCCGAGGAAGCCGGACACTTCAAACTGGAAGATGTGGCGGAGGCCATGGCTGACAAGCTGGTCCGGCGTCACCCGCACGTCTTTGGCGACGAGGCGGCCAAGGATACTGGCAGCGCCCAGAAGGCCCGATGGGAAGACATCAAGGCCGCGGAGCGCGTGGCCAAACGAAAGACTGGCGTGCTGGACGACGTGCCCGTCGGCCTGCCAGCCCTGACGCGCGCCGCCAAGCTGACCAAGCGCGCCGGCCGCGTCGGCTTTGACTGGCCCTCTACCGACGAGGTGTTCGACAAGATGGTCGAAGAGGTCGAGGAACTGCGCGTCGAACTCAAGGCCGGTGACAAGGAAAAGGCGAAGGAAGAACTGGGCGATCTGCTGTTCGTCATGGCCAATCTGGCCCGCAAGCTGGAGATCGAGCCGGAAGATGCCCTGCGCGGGGCCAATGCCAAATTCGTCCGCCGCTTCGAATATATCGAGGCCGAGCTCAAGAAGGACGGCCGCACGCCCGAACAGTCGGACCTCGCCGAGATGGACGCCCTGTGGGACGCCGCCAAGGCTGCTGAAAAAGCATGAGGACGAGGCTACCCGACCAACTGGACCTGATACCGCCCGATCCCAACCAGCATGATCCGGGCGGCAAGGTGCGCCTTAACCTGATGGCGGGCGTCAAGGGTGATGCGGTCTTTAGCGAGGATGGCCGCCACCGCACCCTGATGCGCCGCTGGCTGGGCGACAGCTTCCCCGACCGCTACATCCTGTTCATCGGCATGAACCCGTCCACCGCCGACGCCACCGTGAATGATCCGACCTGCGCCCGCGAATGGACCTTTGCCCAGCGCGAGGGTTTTGACGCAATGGTGAAGGCCAACGTCGGCGACTATCGCGCCACCCATCCAAAAATGCTGCTGGAGGAAGGCGTGGTCGTATCGTCTCCCACCAACCTGCCCGCCATCCGCGAACAGGCCAGGGGTGCCGCTCGTGTCATCCTGTGCCACGGCAAGCTGAACAAGGCGCTGGTCCCGGCAGGCAAGGCCCTGGTCGAGGCGCTGACCGCCGACGGCATCGACCTGTGGTGCTTTGGCACCAACGCCGACGGCAGCCCCAAACACCCCCTCTACCTGCGCGCGGACACCCCCTTTGTCAAATGGGAGCCTAAGTAGATGGCCCGGCCCGATTTCGACCTCATCGTCTTTGACTATGACGGGGTCGTCGCCGACAGCGAGTTGTTGAACAACCGGGTGCTGGCGGATTTGCTGAACAGGATCGGCCTGCCGACCACGCTCGACTACTCCCTGACCCATTACATGGGCCGCCGTTGGGCAGATATCGAACTGTTGATCACAGAGCGTCTGGGCCTGCCCTGCCCGCCGCATCTCCGACAGGACTGGTTCGATAACTGCCATCAGCGTCTGAAAATAGAACTGCGCAGTGTTGAAGGCTTTGCCCCCTTCCTGCGCCAACGCCCTGAACAAAGCTGCATCGCCTCATCCAGCCCGCCCAACTGGATCGAATTGGGCCTTGAACTGTTCGAAATCTCCGACAACTTTTCGGGTAAGATTTTCAGCGGTGCGGTCCACGTCGAGCGCGGCAAGCCACACCCTGACCTTTTCCTTCATGCCGCCGATGCCATGAAGGTTTCGCCACAACGCACCCTGGTCATCGAAGACAGTCCGGCGGGCGTCATGGGGGGGGTGGCCGCAGGTATGACAGTCGTGGGTCTGTGTGCTGGCGGCCATATCCGCAACGGCCACGCCGACAGCCTGAAGGCCGCAGGCGCGCGTCATGTATTCGACAGCTATGCCCAGATCGAGGACTGGCTAGCGTCCTGACGCCTAAACATACCTCAGTTCCTGCAGGTCGATCTCGCGGATCAGCATCCGGGCCGTTTCCTCGTCCAGGCTGCGCGAACGGGCCAGCAGGATCAGTTCCTGCCGCTCGGCATTGAGAGCGATCAG
>DLIT01000013.1 GCA_002483865.1 Brevundimonas sp. UBA7635 | reverse complement strand
CCGGACCGATGTGCGCGTCGCAGCCCGCTATCCGGTCCCGGCCGGGGACGAGGCCTGTCGCCTGGCCCGCGCCGTGGTGGCCCAGCTTCAGCCCTGAGCCCGGCTGTAGGTCGCGGCAAGATCAGCTTCGCCATCCACTGAAACCCGGCCCTCCTTGACCAGCTTGATCAGGTGGGCCTGCAACGACAGGCTGGCGGCGGGCCACAGCCTGCGATCAACGGCGGCATAAAGGACCGGCACCATGTCCGCGATGGTGGCGGGGCCGTCGTCCAGTTGCGCCAGGACCTGGGCCTCGCGCTCAAGCCGATGCTGGCGATAGGCTTGCAGGAAGGGCCCGACCTGGGTGACCGGCGGGCCATGGGTGGGCCATAGAGTAGTGAAGTTGCGCTCGATTACCCGGTCCAGGCTGGCCATGTAGTCGGTCATGTCGCCGTCGGGCGGGGCAACCACGCTGGTCGACCAGCCCATGATATGGTCGCCGCTGAAAAGGGCATTCTCCTCGCGCAGGGCAAAGGCAACGTGGTCCGACGTGTGGCCCGGTGTGAACAGGGCTTCCAGCGTCCAGCCGTCACCGCCGATGATCTGGCCATCAGACAGCGCCTGATCCGGCTCGAAGTTGGGGTCTTCTTCTTCGTCCAGGGGCGCAGAGACATGGTTGGGTCGGTGCGTGGCGGCCATGGCCAGGACCAGGGGCGCGGTGCCGGTCGCGTCCAGCGCCTGGGCCAGCGGGCGGGTGAGGGGGGCATGGTCCCGATGGCGGTGGGTCACCAGGATGTGGCTGACCTGGCGCGGGCCGATCGCGGCCAGCAGGGCCTGCAGGTGCGCCTCGTCCATGGGGCCGGGGTCGATCACGGCCACGCTCGCGTCGGGATCGGGGCGTCCCACCACATAGGTGCCCGTGCCGGTATAGGTGAAGGGGCCGGGGTTGGCGGCAATCAGCCGTTGAACCAGCGGGCTGACCGTCTGGACCTGGCCCGGCTCAAAGGCGAACTGTCGCGCATAGGGAATCATGCCCGCGCCATATCAGAGCGGCAGGCTGGTGAGATCATAGCCAGCCTCGAAAGCCGCCTGGCGCAAAGCGGTGGGATCAGCCCCCCTGGAAGCCTCCGCCAATGCCCAGATCACGGTCGAGCGCATGCCTGAACGGCAAAACATCAGCGTGGCCCCTTCCTGGTCCATGAAGGCGGCCGTCTGGGCGACCGTGTCCGGGCCGGGCATGCCGCGCACAGGGGCGAACAGGAAGTCCAGGCCAGCGGCTTCCGCAGCCTGACGCACCTCTTCGGCCGTCGGCTGGCCGGGCTCTTCGTGGTCAGGTCGGTTGCTCACCACCCGACGGATGCCCAACTCGGCAGCCAGACTGGAAAGAGAGGCCGGGTCGATCTGTCCCGCAACATAGGTCGTGTCGTTCAAGGCGACGGGGTGGCTCATGACTATTGTCTCCTGACGCGAACAGCGCGGCTGCCCCCGATTGTCAGGAGATAGCTGCCCAAGGCGGCGTTTCTTACCCTGACCTGGTGCCCCGCGCGATTCTGAAAGCGCACGGGCATGGAATCAATCTGTCGCCATTCCGACCCGTCGCCCAGGTGGAAGACCCATTTGCCATCGGGCGTCTGGCCAGCGCGGGTCAGGGTCGTTTCAACGCTGGTGACCCGATTCTCCTCGTCTTCACGTCCGAACAGGCCAGGCAGGGAGGGCATGTTGAAACCGAACAGTTCCCGGCGGGCCATCTGAACCTGATCCTTGTCGATAACCACCACCTCGCCTGCCTTTTCACCCTGGTCGAGAGCAGCCGCCGTTCTGTCAAAACAGGCGAGCCGGACCGTGTCATCGGCCATATTTCGACAATCAGACAGCGCCGATAGCAGATTGGAACGATTTCCTGCCACGGTCTGGGCTGTAGCCAAGCTCGGCATGCAAGAAATAACCATGACAACGGCAAAAAGCGAGACAATGTTCTTCATGGCGCAAAATCCTTGCACGGGCTTTCTTTCAGGTTGGGTGTGATCGGAAGTATCGTTCATGTATGGCGAAGCTCTACCGTGGCGATTTTGTGACATGAGGGCGCTTAGATCATGACGGAATGGTAATTTAGCTGTCTTGAACAGTTGTAGCGCGCCTACTCTGCAGATGGCTACAGCCCGGAATCGCACGAATGTGGTGCTTCGGGGGGCCCGCACGGGGGGTGAAAACCTGTCCTGCGGCGACTGGAACATGAGGAGGGTGACCTTGAAACTACTCAACAAACGCGAGCGCTTGCTGGCGTCCACCATGATTGCAGGCTTCGCGCTTGCTGGCATGGCCGCTCCGGCCATGGCTCAGTCTGCGCCGCAGACCGAGCAGGCCAGCCAGATCGAAGATGTCGTGGTGACCGGCTCGCGTATTCGCCAGCCCAACCTGACGACGACCAGCCCGGTGACCCAGGTCACGGGCGAAGACATCGACGTTCAGGGTGTGACCCGCGTCGAAGACCTGGTCACCCAGCTGCCGCAGGCCTTCGCCGCCCAGAACTCGACCGTTGCCAACGGTGCTTCGGGTACGGCAACGGTTTCGCTGCGTAACCTTGGCTCGTCGCGCACCCTGGTGCTGATCGACGGCAAGCGCATGGGCTATGGCTCGCCGCAGGATGACGCCGCCGACCTGAACCAGATCCCTGGCCAGATGGTCGAGCGCGTTGAAGTCCTGACCGGTGGTGC
>DLIT01000126.1:11145-11673 GCA_002483865.1 Brevundimonas sp. UBA7635 | reverse complement strand
CGCCCTGTCGCGCGTGGCCGAGGGCACCCATCCCTTCGTCAAGCTGGGGCAGGGGGATCACTGCATCTTCTCGTCGCGGGTCATTCCCGGCAATGAGCTGTCGATCGCCCGCCTGCAGGACAAGATGGCCGAGAAGGGTGTGCGTATCTACACCGAGAAGGACCATCCGGGCATCCACGTCTCGGGCCACCCCTGCCGCGATGAACTGCGCCAGATGTATGCCTGGGCGCGCCCGAAGATTGCGGTCCCGACCCACGGGCAGCGCCGCCACCTGATCGAGCACGGCATCCTGGCCACCGAGATGGGGATTCCCCAGACGGTCACGCCGCGCAATGGCGACATGGTGCGCCTGGCCCCCGGCATGGCCGAGGTCATCGACGAGGTGCCCTCGGGCCGCCTGTTCGTCGATGGCGGCATGCTGGTCGAGGAAGCGGGTGAAGCGCTGCGCGAGCGCAGGCATGCCGCCTCCAACGGTATCCTGGTCGTCAGCTTTGCCCTGGACCGCCGTGGCAAGATCGCCAGTGACAT
>DLIT01000126.1:10802-11016 GCA_002483865.1 Brevundimonas sp. UBA7635 | reverse complement strand
AACGCCGTTCGCAGCCTGAAGGGCGAGGCGCTTGAGGACGAACTGGTGGTCGAACAGGCCGTCAGCCGCGCCCTGAAGAAGATGAGCCAGCAGATCTGGGATCGTCGCCCCATCGTCGAAACCGTGGTGCTGAGGCTCTGATGGCGGACAGGCTCTATCTGCTGAACCCGGACTGGTTCGACGATGAGGGCGGGCCGTGGTTCTGCCCGCCCGG
>DLIT01000126.1:0-10595 GCA_002483865.1 Brevundimonas sp. UBA7635 | reverse complement strand
CTGCCCTATCTCGCCGCCCGCTACGGCATCGGCCGACCACATCCATGAGGCGTCTCACTTAAGGTGACGGCCACGCGGCATCTTTTTTGTCGGGCAATCAATGCTTCTTTGGGGGGCCAGGCAGTTCGACGATAATCGGCCGATAAATTTTATAAAATCCGCAAGCAGCCCCTTGCAAGCCGCAAAGGAGCCGGGTATCAGGCCCCTCCTTCGCGCAGCGGTCCCTTCGTCTATCGGTTAGGACGTCAGGTTTTCAACCTGAAAAGAGGGGTTCGATTCCCCTAGGGACTGCCACGCGCTATTGATTTCCCCGACAAGCTGAGCAGTCGCTCCACCTTATTCTCGCCGCGATTTTGGCCTCATTTTGCCGAAATCGGAATTTTACGCTCCCTGGTTTCGCAGAACCGTGTTAATCATAACCTCTGCATGTTTTGCAGGCGGGGGTTGTGTTTTGTCCGATTACAGCGAAATCACTGTGCAAGACGTCGTGCGTATCTCAGGCAAGGTGAAGTGGTTCGATCCCGGCAAGGGATATGGCTTTATCATTCCTGATGAGCCGCAAATGACCGAGATGAAAGACGTTCTGCTTCATGTTTCGAGCCTGCGTGAGGGCGGGCGCGAAACGGCGGCCGAGGGCGCTACGATCACCTGTGATTGTGCGCAGCGGGCAAAGGGTTGGCAGGCCGTCCGCATTATCGATCTCGGCGAAGGGGCTCCTGTCCTGACACAGCGCGAGCCAGCCAGGACCGTGCGTCGTCCCAGTGAACTGACGGCTGAGGGGCCGTTGGAGGTTGCCACCGTCAAATGGTTCAATCGCACCAAAGGCTATGGCTTTGTCGTGCGTGAAGGCGCGCCAGGCGATATCTTCGTCCATGTCGAGACCTTGCGACGCTGTGGCCTCGATGATTTGATCCCGGGCGATTCGGTAAGGGTTCGCTTTGCCGAGGGGCCCAAGGGCCTGGTTGTGGCTGAGATAATGTCGGGCGACTGAATCGCCCTGAAAGGCGACCCTGATGTTCTCCTCCCGACGTCTGTTTCTCGCGGGGATCCTTTCCGCTCTCAGCCTGACGGGGGCCTGCGCTCAAACTTCGCCGACTGATGCTCAGGGCCGGGCGCTAGAGCCGCTCAGCATCGTCACCTCAACGGGTGAGCATCAGTTCATGGTCGAGATCGCTGATGATGAAGCCGAGCGCCAGCGCGGCCTGATGTACCGGCCTCCGCTTGAGGATGACCGCGGCATGCTGTTCCAGTTTCCTGCGGCGACCGAGCAAAGCTTTTGGATGATGAACACGCCCAGTTCGCTCGACATCCTATATATTAATCCGCAGGGCCGGATCGTTTCCATCGCCCGCCACACCACGCCCAATTCGACCACACCCATCCCGTCCCATGGGGCGGCCAATGGTGTGCTGGAACTTCGTGCAGGCCGGGCCGAGGAAATCGGCGCGGTGCCCGGTGATCTGGTCAAGCACAGTTTTTTCCAGTCTGACGTTAAATAAGGCTCGAACTTCATTGCGGATTTGCCAGCGCCATGCCATTAGGGCGCTCCATTGGATCGGGGTGTAGCGCAGCCTGGTAGCGCATCTGGTTTGGGACCAGAGGGTCGGAGGTTCGAATCCTCTCGCCCCGACCATGGATTTCAACGGATTACGGGCGACAGCGCCGGATTCGTTTTCTCTCAGAGCGAGAGGGGTCGCCATTTGGCCATCAGGTCGAGGCGTAACCGCCATTGATGGCGTAGCTGAAGCCTATGGGCAGGGCAGAACGGAACTGGGTGAAGAAGGCAGCCAACTCGCCCAGGGTCGAGCGCGGCACATACAAGATATCCCCACGCCTTATGGCCACCGCCTCGGCTCGCCGTGGCGTGAGGTCGATAGTCCGCATCATCCGCGTGCCGCCAGGGCCACGACGGATCAGGGCAACCATCTGAGGTTTGGCCGACGGCAGATAGCCTCCTGCGCCGATTACCGCCTGATAAGCACCACTGTCGCCCGTCATTTCAAACACACCGGGATTGCGCACCTCGCCATCGACCCAGATTCGCACGGGTCCTGCCTGACGCAGGGTGACCTCGACGGCCGGGCGCAGTAGCAGACTGGCATAGGCAGCAGAGACATCGCCTTCCAACTGGGATAGGGTGCGGTCTGCTGCCATGACGTGCCCCAACTGGGGCAGGGAAATGCGTCCATCCGGCCCGATTCGCATCTGTCGGGTCAGTTCGGTGGCGGTTGGCAGGGCCACCTCGATCTCGTCGCCGGGATAGAGCAGGTATTCCGGCTCAGCATCGCTCCAGTTGGCGAAAGGAATGTCGGGAAAATAATCTCCACCGACCGGCTGGACGCGTGCATAGGGCGCGCGGCCCGAACTGGTACAGCCCGCCAGTCCCGCTGAGGCCAATACCAGCAATACAAGGCGTCTATCCAATGACATAGAGCTCCGGTGCCCACTACAAAACTACATTATCTGCACGCTGCCTGTTTAGTCGTAACGTATGGTTAACGCTGTTACCTCAAACCTGTCGCCGACTTAGACGGGATCAGCTGGTTTTATGCGTTCGCCACCCCATGCTGCGGCACAGCCCAGATACGGCGTCACCGACGTCGTGGTTCTGCTGTTCCGTGAAATGAAGCTGATGCTGCTGGTGTTCGCGGGGCTGTTTACCATCGGGGTTCTGGCCGTGATGACGACCAAGAAGGACTATACCGCAACCGCCAGCATTTTTGCCGGGGTGGGGCAGGAGTATGTCTATCAGGCCCGAATCGGATCCCAGGAGCGAGCTACCCCGCCCGCCGCCGGGGAAGTGGCCCAGGCCGAGGCAGCGATCCTGAACAGTGACGAAGTCCAGCGCCGCGTGGTCCAGGCCATGGGTGTTGAAAGCTTCCAGGGGGACAAGCCCTCTGCCGAGCCGCTGAAGAAGCAGGAAGAGGCGGCCGTTCGCGCCGTCAAGCGGGGGCTCAAGATCAATGCGGCACCGCTCAGCCCCGTCGTGACGATCAGCTTCAAGAGCGATGACCCCCAGCATTCGGCCCAGGTGCTGAACGCGGTATTGGACCAGTACCTGGTCTATCGCCGCGAGGTGTTCCAGGGGCGCGGAATCAATGCCATCCAATCCCAGCGGCAAAGGTTCGAGGCCCAGCTGGACGACGCCGATCGCGCCTATGAGACCTTCCTGAACAGCAATGAGTTGGGCGACTTCGGCACCGCACGTGCAGCCGTGGCGGCGTCCTATCAGTCGGCTTTTGCCGAACAGCTCAGCCTGCGAGCCCAACTTAACCAGGCCTCCCAGCGGCTTGCGACCCTGGTCGCCCAATTGAATGATACGCCCGCAGAGATCGCCCTGTATCAGGACCTGAACATTTCGGCCCAGGACCAGATCCTGCAACTGCGCACCCAACGTGAGTCCCTGCTGTCGCGCTATCAGCCCGATGCCGCCCCGGTGCGCGAGATCGAGGCCCAGATCGCGCGGATGCAGGACTATGTCAGTTCGGGCACCGCTGTTGGTCCCAAGGAAGTCCGCACCGGCCCTAGCCCCATCTGGACCGAACTGGAGACCCAGCGGATCAATGCCCAGGCTGAACGCGATTCTCTGGCGGCCCGTCTGTCTGTCGTGTCGCGACAGGTTGATGACCTGCGCCAGCGCCAGGTCCGCCTGACCGAGCTGGAATCGCGCAACGCTACCCTGGCGGGCAACCGTGAAGTGCTTTCGTCCTTCATCCGCGAGTTCCAGCAGCGCGAAAATCTGGCCCGCGCCGACAACGAGCTGGTCAAGGCAGGGGCTGACAATGTGCAGGTCATCGAACGCGCCCGACCACCCAGCACCGGTAAGAGTCTGAAAGCCGCGCTGCTGATCGCGGTCCTGTTGTTCGCAGGCTTCACGGCCCTTTGTGTGGGTCTGTTGCGGGTCGTTCTGCGCCGTGGATTTGCAGTGCCATCGACGGCCAGCCGAACGCTGCAGTTGCCCGTTCTGGCCGTGGCTCCGCTAAAGCGGGCCTGATGTCCGGCTTTGAGCGTGCTAAGGATCGGGCGTAGCGCCGTAGCCAAGAGATTCGATGGTCGATCTGACGACAGAGATGGCAGGACTGTGGGCCGCCCTGGGGCCAGCCCCGGCCCATCGAGGACGTGTGCTCCAGTTCGTGGCCACGACGACCGGTGAGGGAACCTCGACCGTGGCGCGCGAGTTTGGCCGTCTGGCTGCTGTGCGGGCTCAAAGGCCGGTCTGGCTGGTGGATGGTGATCTGGCCCAGCAAGGGCAATTGATGCAGGTGGGCGAGGAACCGGACCGGTTCGGCCGACTGTCCAAGCCGGTGCAGGCCTCGCCGGATGGGTCGAGCTTCTATGCCATCAACCCGCCGTTCAAGGGTCGTGACGGCCGCCCGGTGCCGCCCTCACGCCTGCTGACGGCGCGGGCCTGCCTGGGAGGTAGGCTGTACGTGACGTGCTTTCATGCAGAGGTGCTGCGGGCGGGGCAAAGGGCAGAGGTCGTGCCCGACGCGGCCTACTGGACATCCCTGCGCACCCATGCGGATACGGTGATCATCGACACGCCATCGGCGGACCGCAGCGACATGGCGATCCTTTTGGCACCCTATATCGATGCGACCATCATCGTGGTGGGGGCAGAGACAACCGCCGCCTCGGAGGCCGTGGCTCTACGCGACGAGATTGATGCGGCTGGCGGCTCTATCGCCGGAATCGTGATGAACCGGATGCAGTGGCAGCCGCCCGCAATCTTGCGTCGACTAACCGGTTAGGTCGAGGCCTGATCAAGACGCCTCAGTTCATGTGAGCCGTAGAATTTTGGCTCGAACCCACGAAACCATAAAAGTTTTCCCGTTCCTCGGGCGGCGCGGTCCAGCATCTGTGCCCGCAGGGGGTGTCGCACTATGATCAGCGCCAGGGCGGCCAGGCCAAATAGTATCATCTGGCCCGCGCCAATTACCATCCAGCGCACGATGCCAGGCCAGTTGCCTTGGGAGTAGGCGATCTGGCTGGGCGTCTGCCCATAGGCAAAAGCGCGCTTGAGGGCATAGCCAAGGTTCGCCCTATGCGGCGGCGCATATTCGTCTACCCAGGCATCGGCCGCCCAGCCGAAGGTGCCGCCGCGCGCCGCCAGGGCCGCGAACAGGGCATCATCCTCGCCTCCGGTCTGGTCAGCGGCCATATCAAACGGCGCGGGGCCGGGGAGGGCCGTGGCCCGCACCAGCAGCGAATTGCCACAGCCATAGGCGTGGTCGATCAGCTGGGTTGCATCGGGACCTTCGCGACCGAAGAAGCGCTCCAGATAGTCGCGACTCCAGCCTATATCCGGTGGCACTCGGCCACGGATGGGGCCGAACACCACATCGGACTGAAGGTCCGCCTGCGCCTTGAGCAGGGCTGACAGCCATTCAGGGCTGGCCTCTTCATCATCATCCAGAAAGGCGATGAGGAGTGCGTCCGTCTCGGCCAGGCCGCGATTTCGAGCCGTGGCCACTCCAGGTTGGGGGGCGTGGCACCAGCGCACCGGGATCAGGGCGGAGCCCGAGAGGTGCTCTACAGTCGGTCTGGCGCTGGCTAGCGGATCATTGTCGACGACGATGATCTCGCGCAGCCGAGCCTCGACTCTGGTCTGGGCCAGAGCCGAACGGATGGCGCGCTCCAGGCTTTCAGGTCGGCGCAGCGTGGGAATAATGATGGCGACATCAGCGCTCACTGGATCATCTCCCCGACGGTCCGGATGTCCGCGCCCCGGTCCCGCGCATAGGCGATCAGGCGGTGCAGGGCGTCGGGCGTGCAGCCCCAGGGCGAGGGCTGGCCGCGCACATCATGGGTGTAGAGGATCAGCCAGGCCCGCTCGGCAATCGCCCGGTCGATCCATGCGCGGGCCAGGCTCTCGCCCTCTGGCCCCTCGATGCCGACGCCCGGCAGCTGGTTAAGGTCACTGCCATCGTGCACCAGCCCCTTGTGCACGCCGCGCAGCGAGGCGTAGCGCCGGGCCAGCAGGCGCTTGGCCCGAGTGGAAACCTCGCCATAGGGATAGGCAAAATGGTTCGGCGCAGCCCCCAGCCGCGACAGGGCGGTGTCATTGTGGTCCAGGTCGATCTCAAGCGCGCCAAGGGCGGTGCGATGGCAATCGACGTGGTTCGTGGTGTGGCTGGCGATTTCGTGGCCCGCCGCGATCAGGTGCGAGATCTCGGCAGCATCGGCAAACCGGCCCATGTGACCCTCGCGCCCCAAAAGACCCGAGCAGACATAGAAGGTGCCGCGCGCACCGGCCGCCTCCAGCGCCTGGGCCCCGGCAAGGGCTGCCGTAGTGGGGATGTCGTCGAAGGTGAAGCTGACGACAGGCCGCTCAAGCTTCAGGCGAGCCGGGCGTCGCCAGCACAGGTGGGTCAACCGGCGCCTGACCTTGCCGGCCAGGCTTCGGTCAGGCGTATAGGGCGTGATCATACGACCTCCGCATAAAGGGCGGCGCGATAGAGGCGCAGGCTGAAGGCACGCAGTCGGACGGGCAGGACGGCGCTCCTGAAACCCTGCCTCAGCCCCGCACGCAACAGGCCGCGGCCGGGCAGATGACGCAGCAGGCGGGCGGCGCGATAGCTGGGATAGGCGGTCACGAAATCCGGATGCCGGGCCAGCACCCGCGCGAAATTGGGCGCGGACTGTTCATACTTGCGGGCCAGGTCCTCGACCCGATCCAGCCCCATGTGGGTGGCGGGATTGTCTACATGAGCCACAGGGTAAAGGCGTGACACCCGCATCGCCCATTCCACATCTTCCCAGCCCCAGCCGGTGAAGCTGGCGTCAAAGGCGTGCTGCCGGAAGATATTGCGATCTATCAGCAGGTTGGATGTGAAAACATATTTCTCTGGTTGAAGCTGCCTCTGCTTGGCGCTGAGGCATTCCGAGCGCGCGGCCATCTGCCGGTGAATGGCAAACTGCCGATCCTGCGGAGCTTGCAGAAGCGAGAACCCGCCAAACGCAATGGGCGTCTGCCCAGCATCCACAAAGGCCAGCCAGGCCTGCAGGAAGTCGGGCCGGTCGGGTCTCATGTCGCTGTCGAGGAACAGCAGGCCTTGCCCGCGCGCATGGCTGGCCAGCAGGTTTCGGCCCGCCGCCCGACCCTGGTTTGCGGTCAGGGTGATCAATCGGATTGGCAGGACCGCCGCCGTAAGAATGGCCGTCAATCGGTGAGTTAGATCATCATCACCGGTGCCATCGTCCAGCAGCACAACCTCGACCCTGTTACCCAGCGAGCCTGCCTCACGATCGAGCCTCTGGATGAGGTCTGCCGGATCGTCCCGCAAAAACGGGATCAGCACGGACAGGCGGGGCTGGGCGTCGGAATGGTGTACGTTGTCGGTCAGACGGATAGTCATGCCGCAGCCCTTCTGGCCTTTCTGGCCCTGTGGAAGGCCTGCAGGCGGATCAGCTGGGTCCGTGCGTCGCCAGCATTAAACAGGACAGCGGCCAGGCCATAGACCACGGCCCCGACACTGGCATCCAGGATGACTTCCGCGAGACCTCCAATCGACGGCAGAAGCACAACGGCCACGGCCATGATACCGCTGCACAGGGCGCAAGTGAGGAGGCTGCGCCACGGCACGGGCAGGGCCAGCACCCGCCTCCCGATAGCCATCGACGCCATTAGGCCGATGCCAAAGCTGGCCGTGGTGGCCCAGGCCGCCCCGATAAGGCCGTAGGCCGGGATCAGCCACAGATTGAGCAGGACATTGACCAGTGCCGGGATGCACATGGTGACCAGCAGCCAGCCCGTCCGGCGACCCAGCGTGAACGCCTGGTGGAAATAATAGACGGTGAGGCCAGACAGCAGGGCCGACAGGGCGATCCACGGCGTGACCTGGGTCGCGGCGGCCCGCAGATCGGGACCGATCATGAACTCGGCCAGCGGTCGGGCGACCAGGGCCAGCCCCACTGCGGCTGGCATCCCGATCAGCAGGAGCACAGAGGCCTGTTCTCGCGCGGCGACCTGCAAATCCTGACGGCCGCCCTTCTCAAGAGCCATTACCAGGGCGGGGGTGCCGGCTGCGCCCAGCCAGATGAACATCACGTCCAGTGTGCGATTGGCTATGCTGTAACCCGCGTGATAGGCCCCGACCGCAGCGTCATCGAGGAAGTAGGCCAGCAGGAAGCGGTCTGTTGATGACAGCACCACAGCAAGGCCTAGCGAAGCGGCAATCGGATAGCCATAGAGCGCATAATTGCCCAGGCGTTTGGGCTGGATATGTCCGCCGTCGGCCTGGCGGACCTCGGCTGGCAGGACAAAGGGCAGGGCGAACAGCGGGGCGATAAGCAAGCCCATCAGGGGTGCCGATCCGCCTCCGCCGCTGAAGGCGGCTACCACGCCGACGGCAAAACCGGCCAGGGTGTTCCAGATGTCGAGGCTTGCGGCCTTGCGCACCTCGCCCGCGGCGCGGAAACGCTCCTGGGCCAGCTTGGCCAGGCAGCGGATCGGAATGCCGACCAGGGCCACAGCAATGGGCCAGCGATAGGCCTCGGGCATGGGCCAGAGCCAAGTCCCGATCAGGGCCAGAGGCAGAAATACAAGGCTGAGCGCGGCCGTGGCGCGATACAGGCTGGCGAAATGGTTGGCCAGGTCCTGCGCCGTCCTCTGCGCCGCCCAGAACCTGGCCATGGCGGCCTCAAGCCAGCTGAAGGTGGCGACATGGGCCAGGGTCATCACCGAAAAGGCCAGGGCATAGCGGCCGAAATCTTCGGGGCTCAGAAGCCGGGTATAGGCCATGATCGCGCCGAAGCCGACCAGGCCCTGAAGCAGGTTTGCGGGCAGGTATCCCGCGACGCCACGCCAGAACATCAGCGCACTGCCATCCGGTCGCCAAGCAGGACCGGCAGGGTAACGGCCATGATCCATAGGTCCAGCCAGAAGGACTGGCGCTCGATATAGTCGATGTCGAGCTGGACCCGGGTCTGCACGTCATTGGCCGTATGTAGCGGCCCGCGCGAGCCATGGATCGCGGCCCAGCCCGTCATGCCCGGCTTGATCCGGTGGCGGTGGGCATAGTCCCGGACCAATCCCGCGGATTCCTCATTGCCCGTCTTCATGCCGATGGCGTGGGGGCGTGGTCCGACTAGCGACATTTCACCGCGCACCACGTTCAGCAGCTGGGGCAGTTCATCCAGGCTGGTCGAGCGAAGGATACGCCCCAGCCGGGTCACCCGGTCATCATCAGCCGACACCTGACGGCTTGCAGTGGCGTCGGCCTCTTCGTGCCGCATCGACCGGAACTTCCAGACCACGATCTGTTCCTGATTGAAGCCGTGACGTCTTTGGCGGAACAGGGCCGGACCAGGGCTGTCAAGGCGGATCAGGATCCCAATCAGCACAAGCAGGGGGCTGAACAGCACCAGCGCCGCAGACGCAAGACAGATATCCTGCAGGCGCTTGTGAAAGGCACGGCGGTCGGGATCCGTCGGACCCTCGAGCGGAGGTAGTGGCGCTCGGGCTAATCGTTCCAGAGCATGGTCACGCTTGGTCTCGGTATCGGCATCAACAAGCAGGGTCAAAGGTATGGGCAGGGTGCTGAGGCTGGCGGCCAGAGCGCGCACGCGAGCGCTGGCACTCGGATCAATGGCCAGGACGACCTGATCGATATAGGGGGTAAGACGATGGTCCATCAGCGCCTTGGCGGGACCCAGCACGGGAACGCCTACGACGGCATCCGGCACCCGGGCCAGACGATCGTCAAAAACACCCAGGACATTCAGATCGCGCCGGTCCAGGGCTTCGAGAATCAGCTGTTCAGCATGAGGGGTGGCTCCTACCACCACGACATTGGGCGTCATGGCACCGCTCTTGCGCCAGCGATCCACCAGCAGACCCCAGACCAGATGACTGCATCCCAGAAAACCTACGGTGGTGGCCAACCAGATGCCGAACCGCTGGATGAGCTCTGACAGACCCATGAAGGGCGCTGCGGTCGCGAGTCCCACGATACAGCCAAGCATGGCCAGGGCTATCACCCGACACAGATGCACAGGGGCCCGATGGTCACGGGTGAACCGGTAAAGCCCCAGGGATCGGAGGAGCGCCAAGGTTATGAGGCTGCCCAGAATGGGAGGCGCGGCATAGCCAACCGGCGTGGCCCACCACTGACCCGGTTCCGGCCCGGCCACCGTCATCAGCGTGATGAAACCTACCCCGGCGATATCGACCCCACGGAAGTAGAAGACTCTCAGGCGGGCTGCGTTTCTCTGGCGCGTATTTCGCCAAAGATCCGGCCTGAACGGCCCACGGCGCGAATGCGCGGCCGCTTGGACAGATTCTTTCGATTTCAGTGCCTTGAAGCGCGTGCGCGTTCTGGGGCGGATCGTCTGAACGGAGGCATCAGCCATTGGCATGATCGGTGAGTGGGTCCTTATACGCAAAACACAATGTTATTTTACGACTGAGGATATCTATCCGACGTTAACACGACGATTTTGCTCATCTTCACCGTTGCGTCCCGACGAAACACCCGCTATCCACCGCGCCTGTCGGAGACGTGGCCGAGTGGCTGAAGGCAACGGTTTGCTAAATCGTCGTACCCTTTACGGGGTACCGAGGGTTCGAATCCCTCCGTCTCCGCCAGACCCTT
>DLIT01000101.1 GCA_002483865.1 Brevundimonas sp. UBA7635 | reverse complement strand
GCACCCGGGCATTGGCCCGCAGCTCGACGTCCAGGCCCCGGCCGCGGATGTTGATCTCGCGTCCTGTCAGATTGAGGTTCAGACCAATGGTGGGCCCACGCGAAGGGGTTTCCTCGGTCTGGACGGGATCGCCGCCGGGACGGTTTATCTCGACGACATCCATGCGCGCGATGCCATTGGAGCCTGGCAGGTTGGGCGAGATTTCGGCCTCGTCGATCGCAAGGTTTCCGCTCAGCTGGATGTTGCCATCCGTGCCGCGGACGGCGTTCAGCATACCATCGGCACGGGCCTGGGCGATGTCGTTGTCGATGATGCGGAAGCGGGCCAGCTCAAGACGCAGCGATGAGGCAGAGCCCTGGCGCAGGCCCATGTTTCCACTGCCCGAGACGGTGCCCCTTTGGCCATCGGTGGCCTGGAAGCTTTCGATTATTGCCGTGGAGTCGTCAAAGCGACCGGCCAGGTTGACGCTTTCAAGACGCAGGCCGGTGATGCGGTCATGGAAGGCTCCCTGGCTCAGGTCCAGTCGTCCATTCAGGCGCGGATCATTCAGAGAACCGCCGATCCGGGCATTGGCTGCGATCTGGCCAGACAGCGACTGCGAGCCGCCAAGGAAGAGGTCCCAGATCGGCTGGATCTGACCCTTGATGTCCACCTGGCCCGACATCGGACGCGTGCGGGCAATTGCAAGGCGCAGCGGGGCCGCCGAGGTTTCGACGGGCAGGCTGAGGTCAGCGCTGGCGCGAACATTGGCACTATCCTGGGCATTGGCTTGAATACGCAGGACATCGTGGCTCAGCGTGGCATTCAGGCGGCCATCCACGGCCATGCCGCGTGGGGCATCCAGGCTGCGAAGCTGCCGCAGGGTGACGTCGGCCGCCCCGGTCAGGGTCTCGCCCTGGCCCTGCAACTGGACCCGGCCGGTCACCTGGCCGCGCAGGTCTGGCGCAATGGATCCCAGCTCGACATTGCTCAGGTTGGCCTGGATCGAGGTGCTATTGGCGTCCTGGCGCAGTTCGCCGTCAAGAACGCCGCCCCCGACCCCCAGATCGACGCGGATTACCCGACCGTTGCCGTTGAGTGCCACGATGGCCGGGGCGCGGGTGGTGAAGGCAACTTCGCGCACACGGCCGCCGCCGCGCAGGCTGATGGTCTGGCTGTCGCCTCGACGGGCATATTCGCCGCTGCCGTTGAACTGTACCGGATTGGGGCCACCGACGTCGGCGGCCAGGGTGAAGGGCAGGCGGTCCAGCGAGCCCCGGCCCTGCAGGGCAAGATTGCGGATCGACCAGGTGGATCCGGCCAGGCGGATGTTGCGGCCGGTGACGTCCAGCACGGCGCTGTCGCTGCCGCCGCCATCGGTCAGGCGCACGCGGCCACGCGCCTCGCCCGAGGCCAGGAAGGCCCCCTGCCGGGCCGTGAAGCTGAGGTCGGCACTGGACGGGAAGCTGTTGGACAGGCCGATCGAGCCCTGGGCCGTGACCCCGCCGGCGTTGACGTCGACGTCGGTCAGCCGGATCAGCTGGTCGCCCAGGAAGAAATTGCCCGAGGCGCGGGCCGGGCCATAGTTGGAGCCCGAGGTGATGGCGATGCGGCCGTGGGAGGCGTCGGCCCCCTTGCGGAAGCTGAGCACCATGTCGGCGTCGGTCAGGATAAGGCCGCTGGCTGCGACCTTGTCGAACCGGGCGCGCAGGTCGGCAACCGGCTGGGCCAGGGTACCGGTCAGGGCCCCGTCGCCGGACATGGCTCCGTCGATGGCAATCGGACCGACGCCAAACGGGCCCTGGGCATTCCAGTCCAGGGCAAGGCGCAGGCGCGAGCCTTCGATCAGGCCCTTAGCCCCCATGCGGGCGACCGCACCGGTCAGCTCCCCGCGCTCGATCGCCACCGTGCCACCGTTATAGGTGCCGGACATTTGCAGGCGGGGTGTCTGACCCAGCAGGCGGTCCAGTTCGTCCATACCAATGGCCATCTGTCGGCCGCGGCCGTCGAAGCTGATGACCCAGGGGGCCGCAGAACGGGCGGACGACGCCCGGATGGGGCCACTGAAACTGCCGCTGGCCCCTGGGCGGATGCGACCCAGGTCTGTCAGCGAGGCATTGCCGGTGAAGCTGAGGCCGCCAAGCAGGTTGCGCGATCCCGAGCCGGTCAGGGTCAGGCCCTGCCCGCGGGCGTCGATGGATTTCATCAGAATGGCCCCGTCGGTGTTGCGGGTCGCCTCAAGCTGGACGCGGGGGTTGGCTCCCAGCAGTCCGCCGATGATGCCGGCACTGGAGCCGCCATTGGCGCGGATGTCGCCGGTGACGGTATAGCGCCCGTCGTCGGCGGCCAGGGCCACGGGGCCAGCGATGCGGGTGGCGCGATAGCTGGCCAGGTCGGCGTTCAGCAGGCTGACATCACCCTTGAGCGACCAGCTCTGGGGATCGCCCTGGAACAGGCCGGTGTAGCTGGCACCCTGGGCGATGGGACGGCCAAGAATGCGGGCCAGGGATGGGGTCGACACCTCGATCCGTACGCCATTGGGGCTGGTGCGATCACTGGTACGGATCATGCCCTGGGCGCGCGACTGCAGGTTCTCGGCCTGCAGGCTCCAGGCCAGGCCCTGATAGCCTTCTCGGGCCGGATCGGGGATGGTGGCCAGACCAAAGCGGGCCGTGCGGCCGATCTTGGTCACGAAGGGCTCAAGCAGGTCCGAGCCCGAGAAGTCCGCATAGCCCGAAACCCGTGAACCATCCTCGCCAAAGTGACCCTTGACGTGCAGGGGCGTGAACTGCCCTGTCCGCATCGTCACATCGATGATGTCGCCGGTGACAACGGCGACTGCGGTGAAGGGCTGATCCGGCGAATAGCCCAGGGCACCGGCCAGGGGACCACCCTGGGCCTCGTTGGCCCGCAGGTTGACGCGCAGGTCGTCAATCTCTTCGCCCATCTCGGCGGTTAGCCGCAGGAAGTCGCCGGGGCGGCTGAGGCTGTTGGCGTTGACCTTGATCGCCTTCGGCCCCTTGCGGGGCAGGGCCAGGCTGCCGTCCAGGGTCCAGCGGCCGTAGTCCTTGGAGAAGTCTTCCAGCAGCTCAACATTGGCCTTGATGCTGTCGATCTCGATCGACAGGGCCTGCGGACCGCCGGGCTCCTCGGGCGGATCCAGGACCGGGCGGCGGATCAGGCGGATTTGGTCGGCGGTGATCTCGGTCGCGTGGAAGCGACGCAGCGTCAGGGGCCAGTAGGTCCAGTCGACGCGCACATCCAGGGCTTCCAGCCAGACGCCCTCGGAATCGGTGATGGTGACGCGATCAAGCGTGAAGTCGTCGAACAGGTCGCCCCTCAGGCCCTCGACATTGATGCGGCCATAGCGGCTGATCTTCTTGCCCGCGACAAAGCCTGTGATCAGCTCGCGACCGGCGTCTGATACCAGATAGGTCCGCCCACCAATCGCCAGGATCAGGGCGAGGACGACAAGTCCCACCACCACAATCCCCGAGAAGAAGCCGATGGCCTGCAGCCGAGTCCGCTTGCGCCGGACCTTCTCGGCGGGCGTTTCCTCGGGCGTCTGGGACGCGGTATCGGGCGGAGTGTCGGTCAAAAGGCCTGGCCGATGCTGAGGTAGAGCTGGAACCCGGAATCACCTTCACGCTTGTTGAGCGGGACGGCAATGTCGGCGCGAACAGGGCCAAAGGGCAGCTTGTAACGGACGCCCACACCCGCGCCGTAGCGCATATTGGACAGGTTGGGTGTTTCCTGGAAGCCGATGGCACCCGCATCGACAAAGGCGACGGCCTGAAATTTCTCGCCAATGTCCCGGCGGACCTCAAGGGCTGTCTCGAACAGGGACAGGCCCCCACGCGGGGTATTGTCCGGCCAGCGCGGGTTGATGCTCTGATAGGAATAGCCGCGCACCGAACCGCCCCCGCCCGAGAAGAAGAGGCGATCCGCAGGCACCGTCAGCTCTTCGCCGCCGATGATCGAGCCGATCCGGACCCGTCCCGCCAACACGGTTTTTGCATTGTCCTGCACGGGCAGATAGGCCGAGGCCGTGGCCAGGCTGCGCAGGAAGAAGACGTTGTCGGCTCCCGTTACGGCCGTGGGCTGGACCGAGATGTCGAAGCGATAACCTGTTGTCGGGTTCAGCGGATCGTTCGAGCGATCCATATAGGCCGAACCCCGAGCCGTCAGGATGGCCAGGTCCCGGTCAAAAGTGATGGGGGCCTGAGTTATGGGATCAAAGCGCCGCTCGGTGTAGTGGCCCGCATCCAGGCCCACGCCGTACGAAAAGTATGAGGTCTTGCCGATCCTCTGGGACAGGTCGGCATTGAGGGTAAGGGCTGTGCGGTCATAGGCGTCGGTTTCCTCATGCACCAGCCAGGAGGAGAGGTTGAGGTTGCGCCCGGCGCGGCGCCAGTGGGGCAGACGAAGCTCGCCCCCCAGGCGGCTGTCGATACTGGCATAGCGCAGGCCATACCGCAGGGTGTCGGCTCGCTTCAGCCGATTATAGCGGGTCTGGAAGATATCGACGCCGATGCCGTCAGTGGTGGCATAGGTGGCCCCGGCTTCCAGCAGCCGGCGCGGCCGATCGGTCAAGGTGACAATGACAGGGCGCAGCCCTTCGGCATCTGTCTGTTCCAGCGGAGTGAGGGCCACCGCAACATTCTCATAGACGCCGGTATCGATCAGCCGTCGTTCCAACTCGGCCAGATCTTCGGGATCAAAGCGATCCCGTTCTTCCCAGGGCGCAAGGCTGGCGACCCAGTCAACCTCGGTCGGGCCAAGGGTGCGCAACTGGACGCCGTCCATCAGAACCAGGGCTCCCGAGGCAATGTTGAAGTTCGGCTGGACGGAAAAGTCGGCATGATCGACGACGACGCGGCGGGGCTCGGCCCGGGCATCGGCATAGCCGTAGCGCGTCAGGCCTGCGACGATGCGGCCTTCTGCGGCCAGGATGTCGGCCGCGCGTCCCGGCTGGCCCACCTCAAGATCCAGGTCTTCGCTGACGCGCTGGGCGGATTCATTGTCAGGAGCAGGCGTGCTCCACAGAATCAGGCTTTGCGCCAGGGTGAAGCGCTGACCAGGCTCTACGCGAATCACAGCGACCGGCTGGTCCTCGCCCTCCACATCATCCTCGATTTGCGACTGGTAGTAGCCTTCGGATCGCAGCAGGTCCGTGGCGGCCTGAACCGCGCTGCGAGCACGGCGACGAGCCTCGAAGCGGCTGGAGGCCGCTTCGTCGGTTTCGCCGATGGCTCTTTCCAACTGGCGGCGAAGATCGCCATCCAACTCGCCGCGAACCTGGGCCTTGGGTTCGGCGGCATGCGCCTGGGTTGCCAGGGCGCAGACCGTAAAGCCAGCAAGGATAAGCGGGAGCCTGGGGTTCACGCGGTCGCCTTTAATCGTCGTCGGATCGGATTGGTCCGGTCGGGGTCAGTAAAAAAGCGTATCGCTGTCGGGCTGCACGCTTTCTTCCGACGAGCGCGTCTCCGGAGGAAGAGCATCGACCGGCGGGGCGTCGGACGCTGGCTCGGTCACCTCGGCAACGACCGGCTCGGCGGCGTCTTCAGCCGCGACGACGTCTTCTTGGGTGACTTCAACGGCCATGGACTCGGGTTGCGGCTCATAATCCGGCTCGCTGCAGGCGGACAGAATTGTCATCAAGCCCACGCAGGATGCCGCAAGAATAGGTTTCAAGAGTGTGTTTTTCATCAATCATATGCCCTGTGGAACCCCAACGCCGATGGCAGTGTGAGGTTCCGATGCTATTGATGACACAAGTAAATGAACGGGGACTGAACCCCTAGTTGCGCCATTGCGACAGGGCCTGATCCAGGCTCAGATCGGGCCTTTGCCCAAATGCGGGGTCGCCGGGGGGCGAGAAGCGGGGCGCAGGTGCAGGCTGGACCACACCGGGATTGATAAAGGTTCCACGCGCCCGGTTATGGGGATGAAGCGGGGCTTCAGACAGGCTGAGGACCGGGGTGACGCAGGCTTCGGTCCCGGCGAAATGGTTGGCCCAGTCGTCGCGGGTGCGGGTG
>DLIT01000100.1:6864-29494 GCA_002483865.1 Brevundimonas sp. UBA7635 | reverse complement strand
GCCTTGCAGGGCCGTGACCAGGAGCGTGCCGCCCAGCAGGCTCTTGGCATCGCCCATGGCCGAGACGCGCACGTCCAGCTTGGACCCCGGCGTGGCAAAGGGCGGCAGGTCGGCGGTGATCATGACCGCAGCGACGTTCTTGGTATTGAGATTGGCCCCGCGGATGTTAACGCCTTGGCGTTCCATCATTCCTTCCAGCGACTGCCGGGTAAAGGGGGAGTTACGCAGGGTGTCGCCCGTGCCGTTCAGGCCCACGACCAGGCCATAGCCGACCAGTTGGTTGCTTCGCACACCTTCGATGGTGACGATGTCCTTGATCCGTGACTGCGCCATAGCTTCTGGCGCGACAGCCAGAGGCAGGGCGATAGCGGCCGAGGCGAGGAGGGCGGTGAGCAACTTCTGCATACGACAGGCGTCCTGTGCAACATTCCTTGAACGGCCATGCGAGGATCGTGCCGTATATAAAATATCGAAAATACAAATACTTACTTGTTTTTATGCCCTGCTGGGCGGCAGTTTCTGCCGGGGCGTTAACCAAGAAGTCACGCTTGGGAGGCATGGTGTGCCTTGAACGGGAGCATGGATCATGAAGGTCAGCGGCCCCACCGGCCCGTCACAGCCACAAGGTCAACGCCCGGCGCGCGCCGGGGGCGGCTTCAACCTGCCTGCTGCCGCGGCGGGCAGCGGTACCGCAGCGACCTCGGCCGCATCATCCGTCGCCAGCCTGGCGGGGGTGTCGGCCCTGATGGCGCTTCAGGGTGTGGAAGATCCGACCGAGCGCAAGCGTCGGGCCATTCGGCGGGGCAGTGGCCTGCTGGATCGCCTGGACGAACTGAAAATGTCGCTTCTGACCGGGCAGGATGGCACCGCAGCCCTGTCACGGCTCGCGCAGAGCTTGCGCGAGGAGCGGCCTGAAACCGATTCTGACATGGGCCTGAAAGCAGTTCTTGATCAGATCGAACTGCGCGCCGCAGTCGAAATGGCCAAGGGTGAAATTTCACGATCCCGTGTTTGAGAATGAAAAATTCACGCGTTTTCAGTCCTGAAGGCTGGTGTGACTGGAAATTACGACAGTCCGAGCGCCCAGTTGTAGCTTTGCCGTATCATTGACACGTGAACCCTGTTGCTCAGCGGCCCGGGCTTCCCTATACGGCCCTTGCGCCGCAGGGGGTTGCGAATAACTTGAGCGTGAGTGCTATGAACGCATTAGCGTCGCCGGTCGAAGACATCACTGTCGAATATCGACCCACCGAGGATGAGCCGTTCATGAATGAACGGCAGCTGGCCTATTTTAAAAACAAGCTCTTGGCCTGGAAGGAAGACATTCTTCGTGAATCCAAGGGCACCGTGGTCAACCTGAAAGCCGAAACCGAAAATCACCCGGATCTGGTCGACCGGGCTTCCTCAGAATCAGATCGTGCGCTGGAACTGAGAACCCGTGACCGCCAGCGCAAGCTGATCTCCAAGATCGATGATGCGCTGCGCCGGATCGAAGACGGCAGCTACGGCTATTGCGAAGACACGGGTGAACCGATCGGCATCGGGCGCTTGGAAGCTAGGCCGACGGCAACCCTGTCGGTTGAGGCCCAAGAGCGACACGAGCGCCGCGAACGAGTCCATCGCGACGATTGATCGGTTCTGACGGGGCTGATCGCTTGACTTGTGAAGCGGGGGGCGCGACCAAGCGCCCTTCGTTTCCAAGGTCCAAGATACCATGTCCGTCAAGGTTCGTTTCGCGCCGTCCCCCACGGGGAAGCTGCACGTTGGCAATGTCCGCACCGCTCTGGTGAACTGGTTGTTCGCCAAGGGTCAGGGCGGCACCTTTGTCCTGCGTATCGACGATACCGACTTGGCCCGTTCGACCAAGGAGTCGGAAGACAACATCGAGATCGACCTGAAATGGCTCGGTCTGGAATGGGATGAACGTTACAATCAATCCAGGCGCTTTGACCGCTACGAGGCCGCAGCCGAAAAGCTGAAAGCCGATGGCCGGCTTTATGCCTGCTATGAAACCTCTGAAGAACTGGACCGCCGCCGCAAGGTGCAGCTGTCGCGGGGCCAGCCGCCCATCTATGACCGTGCGGCCCTGAGCCTGACCGACGAGGAGAAGGCGGCTTTGGAAGCCGAGGGCCGTCGTCCGCACTGGCGCTTCAAGCTGGAAGGCAAGCGGGTGTCTTGGGACGACTTGGCCCGCGGCCACTGTGAGGTCGATACGGCCTCGATGTCGGACCCGGTTCTGATCCGCGAGGACGGCCTGTTCCTCTATACCCTGCCGTCGGTGGTCGACGACATCGACATGGAGATCACCCACATTATCCGGGGTGAGGACCACGTCACCAATACCGGCACCCAGCTGGAAATTTTTGAAGCCCTGGGAGCCAAGATTCCGGGCTTTGCCCATATGCCGCTGTTGGTTGGAGCCGATGGCTCGGCCCTGTCCAAGCGGATTGGGTCGATGGCGATCATCGACATGCGCGCCGACGGCTATGAACCGCTGGCCATCACCAGCCATCTGGGCAAGATCGGCACCTCGGACGCCCTGGAAGCGGCTCCGTCGCTGCAGGCCCTGGGTGAAGGCTTCTCCTTCTCCAAGATGGGCCGCTCGCCTGCGCGTTATGACGAGGCCGACCTTGGTCGCCTGAACGCCCAGGTCCTGCACGCCCTGACCTATGAGCAGGCGAAACCGCGTCTGGAAGCGCTGGATGTCGATCTGGGCGAGAGCTTCTGGGAAGCGGTTAAGCCGAATCTGAACCGGTTCAACGAAGTGGCCGACCTGGCCAAGATCGTCACCGGCCCGGTAACGCCCGTGATCGAGGATCCGGCCTTTGCTGCGGCGGCCCTTGAGGTCCTGCCCGAGGTCATCGACGCGGGGGCCTGGTCGGCCTGGACCGCTGCGGTCAAGGAAAAAACCGGGGCCAAGGGCAAGGCCCTGTTCATGCCGCTGCGTCTGGCGCTGACCGGACAGCCGCACGGCCCCGACATGGCAGCCCTGGCTCCGTTGATCGGGCGCGAGGCTATCGTTGCGCGCCTGAAGGGCGGGGCAGGCTAAGCCTTCGAGTCGCCGCCTAAAGAAAAGGCCGCCCTCTGATCCAGAGGGCGGCCTTTTTGTTTGCGTCGGTACGCCGGGATCAGGCGGCAGCGTTGCAGACAGCCAGGGCTTCGGCATCCAGGGTCTCACCGCGATAGGTGAAGGCTGTGACAGTACCCATCTTGGCGACGACGCGGCGGCAGGCGCGGGTCGCTGGCTGGCTGGAACCACCCGAAGCGGTGCAGGTATCGCCTTCGCAACGCCAGGTGGCTCCATCGATGATCACGCGGCTCGACGGAGCCTTCGCGGCATCAGCCAAGGTCAGGCTGGTCGTAGGCTGGGCCGAGGCAAGGGCGGGAACCGCTGCGAACAGGGCAACGGCAGCGAACAAAGCACGCATGGACTCATCTCCGGAGGCTGGGCGGTTGCCCGATTGACGCCATAGTCCGTTTTCTTTCGAAACTGTCAACCAGATCAATACGGCTCGTGGCGCTTTAGTGATCCATGTTTACTTACCGCTGATCATGTTTCAAGTGTGGCGTGGGCTGTGCTGTTTTCATGGCAGCCACGGCCTCTGCGACCGTATCGACAACCTGATAGGCTTCCAGGAAGCTGGCGGGGGTCATGCCCTCGCGGACGCTGTGCTCGATCAACCGGACGTAGTCGGTCCAGAACCCGTTGAGATTCAGGAAGATGACCGGTTTGGCGTGCAGGTCGAGCCGTTTCCAGGACAGAAGTTCAATGGCTTCCTCAAGGGTGCCAATCCCGCCAGGCGCGACGACGAAGACGTCGGACTGATCATACATCAGCTGTTTGCGCTCATGCATCGAGGTCACGACGATGGTTTCGACATCGTCGAACAGACGTTCGCGGCTGCGCAGAAAGCCGGGCATGATACCGATCACGCGACCGCCAGCTTCGTGTGCGGACCGGGCTGCCGCCCCCATCAGGCCCACGCCACCACCACCATAGACCAGCCGCCAGCCGGCCTGGGCCGTAGCCGTGCCGAATTGGGTGGCCGCCTCTACATAGGCCGGATCAGCACCATTGGAAGAACCGCAGAAAAGACAGACGGAAGGCCCCTCAAACGGGGCAATTTGAACAGATGGCAAAGTCATGAAGCCTCACTACACTATCTGGGTGGGGTTCGCGCAATCTATGGTCTGGCAGCCGAACCAAAGAGATTAGCGAGCAGGGATGAATCCTCGATTTTTTGCGGCTGCCGTAACGGCACTCGGATGTGTCTTTTTGGCTGGCTGTGACTCGCAGGAAGAGCGAGCTTCCGGTCCCAAGCGGCAGGACGACGGGTGGACTACCGCGCCTCGAGTCGAGACGGTGCTGTTGAAGAGTTCTGCGGCGACCATCAGCGGGGTCGCCACGCCGGACGCCCGGGTTCTGCTACGCGGCGATGAGGGAGAGGCCTATGCCGTGGCTGCTGATGACCGGGGACGATTCGTGGTCACCATCAGCCTGACCGACAGCCACGTGATGCTGACGCCGGAAATCCTGCAGGGCCAGAACACCGTGCGCGGTCCGGAGCATCTGCTGATCCTGACAGAGCCTGGCCTGGCCGTCATGCAGACCGAGGGGGGAAGCAGCCGCCGCCTGACGCCTGGCCCGCTCCTGGATGCCATAGACGGTGATGGCCAGGCCTTGATCGCTTCAGGACGGGCGCGACCCCAGGAAACGGTGCGGGTGTCAGTTCCTGGGCGCTATGAGACGGCTATTCGCGTCGGCGATAACGGGCGTTGGGTAGCGAGCCTTGCGGGCATTGCCGACGAGGCCGTGACGGTCATGGTGAACAACCAGGCCTTTGCCTATCCTGGTCCTGCCGGAGGGTTGGATGGAAAGTCGTCATTCCGGCTTGAGGCCAGTGGTGGGGGATGGCTGTTGACTCGTAGGCTGGGGGCTGAAGCGATGCTGACCAGTTGGTTCCCTCAACCCTGATAACCCAGCCTGGATAGCGTTAACTATCTGTTAACCGAAATGGCTAAAGCAATGTCTGTCTTCTTCTTCTTTGAGGACACCACCACCACCGAATGACTTCTTGCCCGGCACCAACAGTGCCGGGCTTTTTTTACTCCCGATTCGGATGAGTGATTCGCTCATCCTGGCTTCCAAGTATGGCCAAGGCCTCGTCACACAGTGCCAGACGGTGACTCTCATAGGAAATGCCGGACTTCAGCACCAAATGCTGAAGCTTCTTCTCGGGGCTTTCAGAACTGGGGGTAAAGTCACGCGCTTCGATCGCCTGATACTTAGCCAACTTCTGACGGTGCATGTCGGCCAGCCTGACCAGTTCCGTCTTCAGCCGGGTGGGACCGACGACCGCTTCGGCCCGCAGCCGTACCATCAACTCATCACGAATGGGGGAGGGGGCCTGGGGAGCCTCGGTCCACTGCTTGAGCGCCGCATGGCCAGCCGCAAGAATCTGATAGCGGCGCTGGCGTCCGCGCCCCCCATCGGCTGGCAGGGCCTGGATCCAGCCAGCGGCTTCCAGCCGGGCCAGCTCGCGATAGATCTGCTGGTGCGTAGCCTGCCAGAAGTAGCCGATCGAGCGGTCAAAGCGGCGTGCCAGCTCCGAGCCGGAGCCCGGCTGTTCGCTGAGTGAGGTCAGCAGGGCATGGGGCAGGGACACGGGACCGTCAGCTCTTGAAGGCGGGGATCAAGTGAGCCAGGCGGGCGCTCATCTGTTCGGCCAGGGCCTGGATGCCGTTGAGCGGGCGCATCATGACCTCGAAGTCGATGATCTGGCCATCATCGTTAAACTGGATGTAGTCGATGCCCTTGACGCCCTTGTCGCCGATGCGTGCGCTGAACTCCAGCACTACGCTCTTTCCGTCGCTGCCCACGGCTTCGCGGTGATAGGTGAAGTCCTCGAACACAGTGACCACCGTCCCGATGACCAGAACCACAGCATCGACGCTGTGATAGGGCTTGAAGGCGACGGGCGAGCGGAAGGTCGCCTGAGGATGGGTGATGTCGCGCAGCAGGCTGGCATCGCGGGTCTGGACGACCTGGTGCCAGGTGGCGAGCGAGGCCTGGGCGGCGGGGATCAGCTGGGCCGTGGTCATCGTCTTGTCTCTCTCTCTCTCTCTCTCGCTCAGATGGCGGCCGCCAGGACGGTGCCCTGGTGGATGGCGCGCTTGGCATCCAGTTCGGCGGCAACGTCGGCCCCGCCGATCAGGTGGACCGAAGTCCTCTTCTCGCTAAGGGCCGTGTGCAGGGAACGCTCCGGTTCCTGACCGGCGCAGATCACTACCGTATCAGCCTCGATAAGTTGTGGCTGTCCGTCGAGGGTGATGTGGACACCCTTGTGGTCGATGCGTTCATAGGTGCAGCCGGGGATCATCTGTACGCCCCTGGCGATCAGACCCGAGCGGTGGATCCATCCGGTCGTCTTGCCCAGTCCCGCGCCGACCTTGGTGGTCTTGCGTTGCAGCAGCGTGACCTGACGGGCGGGGGCGTGCGGTGCCGGTGCCTTGAGGCCGCCTGCGGTCGCATAGGTGCGGTCCACACCCCATTCGGTGTTGAACAGTTCCCGATCGAGGCTCGGGCTGGTGCCTTCATGGACAAGATATTCGGCCACGTCGAAGCCGATGCCGCCGGCACCGATGATGGCGACCTTTTCGCCCACCGGCTTCTTGTCGCGCAGCACGTCCAGATAGGACAACACGTTCGCAGCGTCCTCACCCACAATACCCGGTTTGCGCGGATTGATGCCGGTGGCCAGCACCACCTCGTCAAATCCGTTCAGGTCATCGGCCGCGACGCGCGTGTTCAGTTTCAGCGTCACCCCGGTCTGCTCCACACTGCGGGTGAAATAGCGCAGCGTCTCGTAGAACTCTTCCTTGCCCGGCACCTGTTTGGCGATGTTGAACTGACCGCCCAGCTGATTGTCGGCGTCGAACAGGGTGACGGCATGGCCGCGCTCTGCCGCTGTGGTGGCAAAGGCCAGACCGGCGGGACCGGCCCCCACGACCGCGATGGTTTTAACCGCCTGCGCCGGTTCGATGACGATCTCCGTCTCGTGACAGGCGCGCGGGTTCACCAGACAGGATGTGATCTGCAGGCTGAAGGTGTGGTCAAGGCAGGCCTGGTTACAGCCGATGCAGGTGTTGATGTCCTGAGCCCGCCCCTCGCGCGCCTTCTTCACAAACTGGGCGTCGGCGAGGAAAGGCCGCGCCATGGAGATCATGTCGGCGTGACCTTCGGCCAGCACCTGTTCGGCAACTTCAGGCGTGTTGATGCGGTTGGTGGCCACCAGCGGAATACCGACCTTGCCCATCAGGTTCTTCGTCACCCAGGTAAAGGCCGCGCGCGGTACCTTGGTCGCGATGGTCGGGATGCGGGCCTCGTGCCAGCCGATGCCGGTATTGATAATGGTGGCCCCTGCCGCCTCGATGGCTTGGGCCAGCTGGACCACCTCGGCCAGCGTCGAGCCGCCTTCGACCAGGTCCAGCATCGACAGACGATAGATAATGATAAAGTTCGGCCCGGTCGCCTCGCGCACACGACGCACGATCTCAATCGGAAATCGAATGCGGTTCTCGTAGGAGCCGCCCCATTCGTCGTCCCGCTGGTTGGTGCGGGCAGCGATGAATTCGTTGATCAGATAGCCTTCGGAGCCCATCACCTCGACGCCGTCATAACCGGCATACTGGGCCAGACGGGCGGTGTTCACGAAGTCGGCGATGGTCTGTTCGACTTCCTCGCCCGACAAGGGATGCGGCACAAAGGGATTGATCGGGGCCTTGATGGCCGACGGCCCCACAAGCTCCGATGAATAGGCATAGCGGCCGAAATGCAGGATCTGCATGGCGATCTTGCCGCCGTGGTCATGGACGGCACGGGTGACGACCTTGTGGTGATCAGCCTCTTCCTCGGTCGACATCTTGGCCCCGCCCGGCCAGGGGGCGGCGCGAGGATTGGGGGCGATCCCGCCCGTGACGATCAGACCGACGCCCCCTTCGGCGCGTTCCGCATAAAAGGCCGCCATCCGCTCGAAGCCGTTGGGGGCCTCTTCCAGCCCGACGTGCATCGATCCCATCAGCACGCGGTTCGCCAGCGTGGTAAAGCCGAGGTCCAAAGGGCTGAGCAGGTGGGGGTAGGGCATGGATCGGCCTTTATGCAAGCGGTTGCATAAACTGGCCGATTGGCGGTCTTTATGCAACGAGTTGCATCAGCTCACGGCCGCGCCTGCAGGCTCTGGCGATCCTGGTCGCGCAGCCAGTTGTGGCAGCGGGTGGCGGCCAGCGCCCCGTGGCCCATGGCCACGCTGATCTGGTCCAGCCCCTCGACCACATCGCCCGCGGCAAAGAAGCCAGCCAGCGTCCCGCCGCCCACATGGCTGTAGGGCAGGCAGCCGTCGCTATCGAGGCAAAGGCCCAGCTGCGCGGCCAGTTCGGTCCGCGGGCGGCAGCCCAGTGCCGGATAGATAACGTCAAAGGTCAGCCGCTTGCCGTTATCGAGCGATACGGCAATCGAATCCGCAGCCGGCTCGATCCTGTCCAGCCCGCCGGTCTCCAGGGTGATGCCGGCGTCCCTCAGTTCCCGCTTCTGCTCGTCCAGAAGCTCGGGATGGCTGAGCGGCAGCAGTGTGATCTGATCGGTATACTGCCTGAGGAACAGGGCTTCTGCCGCGCCATTGGTGTCATGGCCCAGGACGCCGATCCTGTGGCCGCTATGCTCATAGGCGTCGCAGATCGGGCAGTAACGCAGGACTGCGTCCCCGATGGCTTTCTCATGGACCTCGGGCAGCAGATCCACCTCATTCAGCAAGATCCCGCTCGCCAGGATGACAGCACGGGTGCGCCAGATCTGACCGTTCGAGCCAGACAGTTCATAGTCATCATTGACCCGGCGCAGTTGCTTGACACGGGCTTCCTCGATCCGGGCTCCGTATTCGGTGGCATGGAGGGTCATCCGATCGATCAGGGTCGGGCCATTAATACCTTCGGGAAACCCGGGCGCATTATGGGTCAGGGGGATACGCAGGGCGCGACTCCTGCTGTCATGCAGGACCAGAACGTCGCGATGAAAGCGCGCCAGATACAGCGCCGCCGTCAGTCCCGCCGGCCCAGCGCCAATGACGATGGTTTCGACAATAGCTGGGCCCATACCGCATCCTCGCGACTGTGATCAGTCATAGGAAATCTCGGCGCAATACCAAGGGTTCCGCGACGAATTGCCGACGGGACGCGGGCCCTCGACCGGGGCAGCATTATTGGGGCGCAGGTGCTGCCGGCAGCGAGGTAGTGGCCGCCGGCAGGTGGTTCCTTTGCGCGTCTTAAAACTTGACCGTGATGCCGAAGTAATAACGGCGTCCGGCTGTATCGTAGGCACCATTGTAGTTGGCCAGGCGGCCGCTGAAGACATCGCCGGACGGAAGGAAGGGGCTGACCTCGTCGAGCAGGTTGTTGATGCCAGCATACAGGCGGACGTCGCGTCCTCCCATGTCCAGGTCATAACCGGCGTAGAGGTCATGCTCCCACACTTCGGGAATGCGCAGGAACAGCGGATATTCCGCGTCGGGCAAGGTCTGCAGCAGGGCCTCGTACTGTTGCAGGCGGAAGCGGCTGTCGAGGGTGGGGCTCAGGTATTTGACCGTGTAGCGCAGCCGGAAGTCGTTCAGGCGCCAGGAGAGGGAGGCCCGGCCCCGATAGTCGAAGCTGCCCTGGGACAGGTCGCCGCGCTGGTCGGTGACGACCTCGCCCTCCAGCCCCTCGAACCGGTGCTTCTGCTTCAGGACGTGGGAGCCGTCATAACGCAGGTCCCAGCGTCCTGGAATGCCGATCGGGTCGAGGTCGAACCGATATTGCAGGGCCACATCGATGCCGGAAGACTCCAGACCGGCGACGTTGAACTGACGCTGGGTCAGTGATGAAATCTGGCCGTCATTGGGGTTGCGGCTGACGTCGGCGCAGAAGGGGTTGTCGGTGATCGACCGGTCGCTGTCATAGCACTGAATGAGGATGTCCTCGTTGGCGTACTGGGTGATCGCGTCCTTGATCTCGATGGCATAGTAGTCGACGGACAGGGTCAGCCGGGGAAGGAAGCTGGGCGTGTAGACGGCACCCAGGGTCAGAGTATCCGCCGTCTCTTCCTTCAGGTCCAGGTTGCCGCCATTGGGGCTGTAGACGGACGAGCCGGACTGGCGATAGCGCACAGTATTGCCCTGGTTCAGGGCCTCGGCGAAAGCGGCTTGTATGCCGACTTCCTCTCGGCAACGCTCGGCAATCCGGCCAGCCGTCGTAGGCGTCACATTGCTGCAAATGTCGCTGACGGTGTCAAAATCCCCGCGCGGAGGCGAGAATAGTTCGGCGATGTCCGGTGCCCGTTGCGAGCGGGCGGTCTGGGCGCGGAAACGCAGATCGGCGTGGGGTGCCCACTGAAGCCCGGCGCGATAGCTGAACACCGTGCCGACATTGGCGATGTCGTAGTCGGCCAGGCGCACCGAGGCGTCCAGGCTGAGAAGACGGGCGAAGGGCAGGTCGGCGAGGATCGGTGCCGAGACCTCGGCGAAGCCCTCTATCGCCGAGATCTCACCGTCGAAGTCGGGCACAGGGTTGCCGGAGGTGCCGCCAAGGTTGGACAGCCGGTCGCCTCGCAGGCTCTGGCTGTCCTTGCGATAGTCGGCACCGAAGGCGGCGCTCAAGGGCCCGGCGGGCAGTTGCAGCAGGGAGCCAGCCATGAAGGCCTGTAACGTCTGCTGTTCTATCGTCACCTGCTGGTGCAGATCGGCGCGGATATAGTCCGCCGCTTCCGGAGTTATCGCACCTTCCCCGAACAGGTTGACGGGTACGCAGCCCGCCGCGCGGGCGACCGCGTCGGCGCAGCGGATGATGCCATCGGGACCGAGTTCGGCGTTGAGGCCGTGGCGCAGGGCCAGGCCATTGATCTCGTTGCGACGATGCTGTTCCTGTTCGTAGCGGCCGTAGCCTGCAGTTGCTTCCCAGGTCCAGTCGCCCCAGGCGTCGCCGCGTAGACCCACCCAACTACGTAGGGTGTCACGTCGATTGGTCGTGTCGCGGTAGCCGACCTCATTGAACCGGCGGGCCCAGGCAATGCCCTGGGTGCTGGCAGACAGGTTGTTGGCGAATACCTCATAGGGAACGGTCGGATTGCAGTCGCCCAGATCGGCGCGGCGGCAGGGAATGCGGCCGAGGGTCTCGTCGGTCTGCAGGCCGGTGTCTGGATCGAAAACGGACACGGTCGAGTTAAAGGTCAGGCCGACCGGCTCGCGACGCTCCTGGGTGTCAACCCGCGAAAACTGCAACTGTCCGAACAGGTTAAGGTTCGGATGAAGATCGTAATCGGCCTTGACGGCGAGCAGATAGCGCTCGCGTGGCAGGATCAGCGAGCGATGCTCGCGCTGATTATAGCCGTCGCGATTGGCCAGGAAGTAGCCGGTGTTGCCGTCGTCCCTTTGGCCCGGGAGGACCGGCGCACCAGTCTGGGTGTTGGGGCCGAGTGGAACCAGGCCGCCCCCGTCATAGAAGCGGCGCTGCGCTGAGTTGGCACCGTAGAAGACGCCGCCTGGCGTATTACCACTGAGGTCGCGATAGACGTTTGGCGGAAAGGTTGAGGCAGGCTGGTAGTCGCTGATCAGCGTGCCATCGTCGTTTGTATAAAGCGTCTCGAACTCATTGCGCCCCAGTTCGGCGTTATAGGCATAGCTGGCCTGGCGCGTGGCCCAGTCGCGATCAATGGCGCGGATGCCGTGATCGCGGTCATAAGTGCCGCTGAGGGCGAAATAGCCCCGCTGGTCGGCAAACTTCTTGCCCCACAGGACCTCATAGGTCTGCTCCTCGCCGTCGCCCTCCTCGGATACGCCGCCGCGAGCGCGCACCGATAGGCCCGTGTCGGGCGTGGTGATGATGTTCACCACCCCGGCCACAGCGTCCGACCCATAGACGGACGAGGCGCCGCCAGTGATGATCTCGACCCGATCGACGAAGCTGGACGGGATGGTGCTGGTACTGACGCGATTGGCATTGGCGCTGTTGGACACCGTGCGGCGACCGTCGATGAGCACAAGGGTGCGGTTGTCGCCCAGGTTACGCAGTTGGATGGCGCTGAGACCTGAGTTCTGGACGTTGCCAGCCACCGTGCTGTCGTTCAGGGTCGAGGTCGCAGCTGGCAGGTCCGCGAGCATTTCGCTCAGTTCGGTTGTGCCCGATTCCTGCAGGTCATCGGAATTTACCCCCACGACCGGGGTGGGGGTGTTGAATGTCGAGCGACGTATGCGGCTGCCGGTGACGACAATATCACTTACGGCTGAGGCCTCGGCCGAGAGGGTGGCGTCCGGAAACGTATCGGCCTGAGCCTGATCCTCCCGGAAGATGCGCACCGTATTGGCGTTGACGAAGTGGTGCGTGAAGCCCGAGCCCGCCAGCAGCCTTTCCAGGGCTTCTTCCGGAGTAAGGCGATCATTGATGGCCGGCGCGCGTTGCTGGCGCAGGTCCGGGTCAGTGTAGATCAGTTGAATGCCTGTCAGCCGTGGCAGTTGTTGCAGGCTGTCATGCAGGCTTTGCGCCGGTAGGACGATTGAATGGCGTTCCTGCTCAATCGCCAGAGCTGGCGTGGCCGCTATCGTGGCCAGCGACAGGGCGGATGCCAAGAGAATGGCTTTTCTGTTCAACATGTTTCGCTCCCCAAATTCGGCTTCTGAGGCCTTGCCTTCAAGTGGAGGCGAGCGGCCGCGAGCCATTGAGTTTTGGACGCGCGGCTGCGGGCGATGCGAACCCACAACCGCGATATTTATTGGGTCTGGCCCGCCAGGATAGGGGCGGCGAAGCCAGCCATTCCGCCGTTCTCATGCGCGATGCCGGGCGCATAGGCCACGCGCCAGCCGAACCTAACACCGCTGCGCTCGGCCTCGGCCTGGCCAGCGGCGTGGAAGGCCTGGCCTCGCGCCAGACGATGCGGCCCCTGGGCGTCGGCGTTACGGCCGTGGGGCAGGCTGGGGTGGGCCGGGTCAGTGTCGGCGGTTCCCAGCAGGAGCACCATGGGCTTTTGTAAAACCGCTTGGAGCCCGGCTTCATCGACGGGTGCCCCCTTCAGGCCGAAAGGATAGTCCTGGGCCAGGTCAGGAAAAGCGTAGGAGCCCGCGTTGGCGGAGATTGCCACGCGGTAACGGGCGTCCGGTGTCAACAGCACGAAGCGGTGCACAAACTGGGCCCCGGCCGAATGACCGTAAAGACCGTAACCTTCGACCTGACTGCCAGAGCGTTGTTTCAGATCGTCGAACAGAGGCTCAATCGCCGAGAAGCTCCACAACTGCCGAGGGCGAAGATGACCTTGCTTGTCGCGAAAATAGCCGTGGTTGTAGGCGTTGGCACCGGGGAAATTTTCGGCGTCGAACTCCGGGACGGCCAGGATGAAGCCATGCCGTTTGGCCAGGTCGCGCCATTCGTTGCGATAACGGTCGGCATCCCGGCCGCGCCCGTGCATGACGATCACGATCGGCGTGTCCGGACCGACGTTCTGGGGCGTATGTGTCCACACACGCAGCGCTGGGCCCGACCAGTCGTTGAACTGAAACTGGCTGTCACCAGGTGTCAGGAGCTCATTAACCGACGGCATCGCCGAAGACACTTCTGCCCCAACCGCGCTGGCGGGTACAATGCCGACCGCTGCGGCCCCGAGCGCTGCCGCAAGACCGGTCGCCGCCGCCCATGCCGTCATCCCCTCAAGCTTCATTTACGCATCCCTTCCGATATGGTCGCCCTCTGAGGGGCTCAGCTTAAGGAATCGACGCTGAAGCGGTGAAAGGGCGAACCCGCCCCTCGATCAGTTCGCCTTGGCGGTTGGTGAGCGTCCCTGTCTCTATCGAGCGTCACAAGGCCAGGGGAGCTTCGCCTTAATCATGATCCACGCCACCGTCCGCCGCATCGACCATGACCCGCTCGGGCCGGTTGAACTGGACGCCGAATGCCTGCATGGCCCTCAAGCCGAGCGCGCACGCATAAATTTCGATCTCAGCCAGACCCGGGTTTCGGATATGCCGGAACTGATCATGGCCTTGGCCGAGGTGAAGAAGGCCGCCGCTCTGGCACACCGTGAAACCGAAGGCCTGTCGCCGGAAGTCGCGGGTGCCATCATCGGGGCTTGCGATGAACTTATCGGCGGAAACCATCACGCCGCCTTTGATCTTGATGTCTGCCAGGGCGGTGCCGGCACATCGACCAATATGGCCGCCAATGAAATCATCGCCAATCTGGCTCTTTTGCGCCTGGGCCTGGCACCGGGCACCTATGACGTCATCCATCCCAACGATCATGTGAACTGCGGTCAGTCCACCAACGACGTCTATGCCACCGCGATCCGCCTGGCCGCCTACCGCCAGGCCCAGACTCTGGCCGCCGCGCTGGACCGTCTGGCTGAATCCTTCGCCGTCAAGGGTAATGCCTTCGCCAGTCTGCCCAAGCTGGGTCGGACCCAGCTTCAGGACGCTGTGCCCATGACGCTTGGGCAGGAGTTCTCCGCCTTTGCGGCTGTGACCCGTGACAACGCGACGCGCCTTCGCCAGGTGTCGGCGGAGCTGCTGAAGGTCAATCTGGGTGGCACCGCGATCGGTACGGGCCTGGGGGCGGCCCCGGCCTATCGGGCGCGGGTGACCATGCGCCTGGCCGAGGTGACGGGTCTGCCCGTCAGCGCTGCGGATGATCTGATCGCCGCCACCTCCGATACCGGGGTGTTTGTCCTCTACAGCGGCATGCTGAAGCGGGTTGGCACCAAGATGTCGAAGATCGCCAGCGACCTGCGGCTCCTGTCCAGCGGACCGCGCGGGGGAATGGGCGAGATCCACCTGCCCAAGCGGCAGCCCGGCTCATCCATCATGCCGGGGAAGGTCAATCCGGTCATTCCCGAGGCCATCAACTGCCTGGCGTTTCGCGTGTTCGGCTGTGACGCCGCCGTGACCTTTGCGGCGGAGGCGGGGCAACTCCAGCTCAACGCCTTTGAACCGGTGATCATCTGGTCTCTGCATGAGGCGGCCGTCCTGCTGACGCGTGGGGCCGATGCCTTGCGCCTGCATTGTGTCGAAGGCATTGTCGCGGACCCGGTCCGCTGTGGTGAGAATCTGGCGCAGAGTACGGCCCTGGCGGCCGAGTTGGTGCCGCATCTTGGCTATGTCCGGGCCGCCGAGATCGCCCATCACGCTCAGGAGAGCGGTGATCTGATCGCCTCCGTGCGAGCTTTGGCACCCGAATGGAGCGAATTTATCGCTCAAAAAGCGTCCGCCGATTTCGCATTAGTCCATTCGTAGCGTCCTATTGAAGAGACGGCTGGGAGAGGGAGCGTTGAAGACGGAATTGGACATGAAGCCGAACAGGAGTGGCGGCCCGCGCGCATCCGATCCTGACGCCGTGGCGGCGTCAGGCCAGATCGACGTCACCCTCCTGCGTCGCTATGAGGGGGCGCTGCGCGATTTCTTCGGGCGTCGCGTCTATTCCCGCGACGAGGTAGATGATCTGGTTCAGGAAGCGTTCGCCCGGTTGATCGAGTCCGACAGGCGGCGGGACGTCGAGTACCCCGCCGCCTATCTGTTCCGCATCGCCAGCAACCTCATTCATGATCGTGGCCGACGCCGGGCCCGTAGCCCGGTGGAAGCCGAGCTGGACGTCGATGATGCTGCACTGGCGGTCGCCCCTGAACAGGAAAATCGACGGCGGCTCGAGGACCTGCAGATGACGCTGAACGCCGTATTGGATCGGTTGCCGGCCAAATGCCGCGATGTCTTCATCATGCGACGATTCAAGAACATGACCACGCCAGAGATCGCTGGAGCGCTCGGAATCAGCCATCGGATGGTGCAGAAGTATATGTCGCGGGCTCTGCTCGCCCTCCATGAAGCGTTGAGCGAGCCGGCGCGCAATAGGGAGGGATCGCTATGAGGCGCCTCATCGACCCCCGCTTGGATCCGGCCGAGCAAATGGTTGACGGTATCGTCGCGGCTGATTTTGGTGCTGGCCCAGCAGCTGATCGGCAGGCGCTGGAGCAGTTGCGCCGCGAAAATCCCGAACAGGCCGCCTTGCATGACGCGATGATGGTCTTGTGGGACGACATCGGGCAACTTGATGCGCCCCCTCTTTCATCCAGACCGCCTGAGCGAGAACCGCGAAGCTGGCGATTGATGGCAGCGTCCATTCTCTTGCCGCTGCTCGGCGCAGCCGCGCTTTTCCTGGGCCATGGTACCTTCGCGAACCGTGACGTCACACTACTGAGCACGGGGGCGGACGAGCGTCGCATCGTGACTCTGGCGGACGGGTCGACCGTCAGTCTGAGCCCCCACACCGTGGTGCGCGCCGCTCTGGGACATGATGAGCGCCTTCTGGAACTGGAGCAGGGTGAGGCCTTGTTCGATGTCGCCCACGATTCGAAGCGGCCCTTCCTCGTTGACGTGGGCAGCGGCCAAGTGCGAGCCATCGGGACGTGTTTCAATATCCGCAAGGGCGAGGACGTGGTGGTCACCGTGGTCGAGGGCGTCGTCCGCGTCACGGCCGGTGATCGCGACGACGACGCCAGAATGCAACTCTCCCAGGTCGCCAGCGCGGGCCATCAGGTGCACCTTGGCAAACGTCGCGACGCCGGTGCCGCCCAGGCCAGTGGTGCCTATCTTTCACCCGCCCGAAAGGTCGATGCCGAACGTTATGCCAGCTGGATCAATGGCATGCTACAGTTTGAAGGCGAGCCGCTGTCGCAAGTGATCGACGAATTGAATCGCTATTCGTCGCACAAGATCCGCCTGCCGGACTCGTCCATGGCCGACATTCCGATCTACGGCATGCTCCATATCGGCGACGCCGAAGGGCTTCAGGCCCTGGTGCAGGACCTCGAGCGCGGTGACCGGCAACGGCCCACAATGGCGCAGTCGGCCCCCTAGGTTTTTCTCGCCCGGCTGATCGCCCGCCTTCTTCAGACAGTCTGTTTTCCTGAAACGCAGGCCAGCGGAGCCTTGCCGCTCGCCTCGTGCCGACCCACCGTGCCCGGAGTTTTTCCATGCCCCGTAATCTCACCTTCGCCATCCTGATCGGGATGCTGCTCGGCGTCGTCGCCGGATTCTTCTGTCACCAGGCCCTGGGCACAGCCGGGGAGGCGGAGCGGGTCGCAGGCTATTTCTCGATCGTGTCCGACATCTTCCTGAAGATGATCAAGATGATCATCGCGCCTCTGGTTTTCGCTACCCTGGTGGCGGGGGTAGCACGCATGGGCGATGGGCGCGCCATCGGACGCATAGGCGCGAAGACGCTCGGGTGGTTCATGGGTGCCAGCCTGGCTTCGCTCGCCCTGGGCATGGTGCTGGTAAACCTGCTGCAGCCTGGCCGGGGATTGAACCTGCCGCTACCGACCGAAGGCGCAGGGGCCGTGGCCGCCAAGACGCCGGATGTCGCATCGTTCCTGGTAGACATCGTGCCCGCTTCCATCGTGGAGGCGATGGCGACCAACTCCATCTTGCAGATTGTCGTCTTCGCCCTGTTCTTCGGCGTCGGCCTGGCCGCGATAGGCGATGCCGGCAGGCCGCTGGTGCGGGCGGTCGAGGCGATCACCGAGGTCATGCTGAAAGTGACCGGCTACGTCATGCTGACCGCCCCGTTCGCCGTCTTCGCCGCCATCGCTGCCGTGATCACGACCGAAGGCCTCGGCGTGCTGCTCGTGTTCGGCAAATTCATTGGCCAGTTCTATATCGGCCTCGGCCTTCTGTGGGCGCTCTTGGTCCTGGCGGGCTTTCTGGTCCTGGGCCGGGCGATTATGCCTCTTATGCGCGCCATTCGCGGTCCGCTGATGCTGGCCTTCTCTACGGCGTCTTCCGAAGCCGCCTATCCCCGGACGCTGGAGCGCCTGGTCGAGACGGGCGTACCGCGCCGCATCGCAGGGTTTGTCCTGCCATTGGGCTACAGCTTCAACCTCGACGGTTCGATGATGTACGCGACCTTTGCGATCCTGTTCATCGCTCAGGCCTACGGCATTGATCTGTCGCTAGGGGAGCAGATCGCCATGCTGCTGGTGCTGATGGTGACGAGCAAGGGCGTGGCCGGGGTGCCGCGTGCGTCTCTGGTCGTCGTGGCCGCCACTCTGGTCCAGTTCGGCCTGCCCGAGGCCGGTCTCCTGCTTGTGCTGGGAATCGACCAGTTCCTCGACATGGGCCGCAGCGCCACCAACGTGGTGGGCAACGCCGTGGCTGCCGGGGTCATCGCCAAATGGGAGCAAGCCCACACCGACGTCGCCGACCAGCCATCGTTCGTCCCTGATTCTGCACCGGCGGGCGAGGCGACCACGCTGGCACCGGAGGTCGGAGTGGCCAGCGCTGCAACCCCTCTCTCATAGACGTGTAAGTCTTCCAGGGTCCGTCCTGCTCTCGCAGCGGCGCGACAAGCGACTCGGCCTCTCTAGGCGCACCCTGGCCGAGTCGCTTTCTATGCCAGACAACGGATTAGGCTGATGTCGGCAGGCGAGCATCGCGTCAACGGCGGTTGTCCTGGAGTCTATGTCTGGCTCTCAAACAGATGTCAGGCGGTGCCAGCAGGGGCACCGCCTGACCGAGAAGATTCGCCGTAAGGGATGCGGCGTTTCTTCCAATTGGGCTGCCTATCGACGGAGAGTGACGCCGACGTAGAAGGTGCGCCCGATCACGTCATAGGTGCCAGCCTGATAGCCGAATTCGAAGTTGGCACCGCCTGCTTCTGCACCCGGAAGACGTGGAGGTGCCTTGTCGAAGGCGTTGCGCAGACCGCCATAGAGGGAGACGCGGTCGTTCAGCTCATAAGACGCCGACAGGTCGGTGTAAAAGACATGGTCCGTCTCATACACGTCATAGAGTTCCGGCGTTACATGTCGGCCCGGACTCATCGGGCTGAAGTGGCGCAGGGTCCAGTTGGCGCTCCACGGGCCAGCGGACCAGGTGGTGCGAACGGCACCCTTCCATTCGGGGGAGCCGAACAGGCCCGTCGTCTCGTCGACGGTGGACGCGTCCGTCGCATCGAGGATGAAACTGCGTTCCAGCAGCTTGGTGTAGACGGCGTTGATCGAGATCGACCCGGCTTCCTCGCCCATGCCGATGGCGCTTAGGTTGAAGCGGTAGTTGGCTTCAAAGTCGATGCCGCGGGTCTTGAACATGGACATGTTCAGTTCCTGCACATTGACGGCCAACAGATTGTTCGTGGTCGGATCGCGCTCGACCAGAGCGCAGAACATGTTGTCGAGCGATTGCAGATCCACACACTTGTTCAGAATGGCTTGAGCGCCAAACGAACCAACCGCGTCTTCAAGTTCGATATCGAAATAGTCGACGGTCAACGAGAAGTTCGGAATCCAGCGCGGCTGGATGACGACGCCAGCGGTATAGGTGGTGGCCGTCTCGACCCCGAGCTCTTCGTTGCCGGCCTGGATGACGTCCAGCCACTGCCAGTAGGTGTTCACGTTCTGCGGACTGAGTTGGGCGCAGTTCGGCGCAGTGAACTCGGTGCGGCCAACGCGATTGAGCACGTCGTAATAGTTACAGGGGTCCGCCAGCCACGCACCGCCCACCTGACCGGCGGTATAGAGCTCGCTGATGTTGGGCGCGCGCACCGATTGACCATAGGTGCCCCGGAAACGGATGTCGCTGACCGGCGTCCAGTTCAGCGACGCCTTATAGGCCGTGGTTTCGCCAGCGGTGCTGTAGTCGGACTGACGGACGGCACCTTCAAAGGACAGGTCCTGAATGCCGGTGACATTGGCGATAAGCGGTACGCGCACCTCGGCAAAGGCTTCGGACACGTCGTAGTCGCCGACCAGAGCGGTCCCGGTGATCCCGATGCTTTCGTCGAATTTGGCGTTCAGCGGATCATACTCGGGAGTCACGCCGATATTGTTGCTTTCCTTGCGATATTCCGCGCCGACAACGACCTGCAGAGGCCCAGCCGGAAGATCGAAAAGGGAGCCTGTGGCGTAGGCAGAGACAACTTCCTGTTTCAGCGTCTGCACCGAGGCGCTGGTGTCATACTGCAGGAAGTCGATGACGTCCTGGGTCAACGACTTGAAGGGATTTAATGGGACGCAACCGTTCGAAGGGTCACGACACACGACAGTGTTGTTGGGGCCAGCGACCGCGTCCAGCGCCTGAGCATAGCGGTTGCTGGCCGTGCCGTTGATGGTGCGAACCTCCTGACGCGTGCGGCCATTGGAGTAGTGGGCCGTCCAGTCCCAGTCGTTGCGTCCGAACAGGCTGAACTTGCCTTCGGCGCCCACAGTCAACTGATGCATGGTGCGGTCGTAGTGGGTTTCCTGACGACCCAATTCTGAGAAGCGACGCGCGAAACCGATGGGGCCTGCACCGCCGTTGGCGGCGATCATCTCTGGAGTGATGAACGGATTGCCAGCAAGAACGGTGTCGTAGCCATAGGCCGAATAGGCGCGGTAGATGCCCTTGGAATCAGTATGGGCGTAGGTCAGATCGCCGAACAGCTTGATGCTGTCGGTGAGCTGGTAATTTCCGGAGACGGCGAGGGCGTAGCGTTCGCTCGGCACGGCGAGCGCCCAGTCATCATAGCGACCGCCGAACTCACCACCGTCGGTGCGGAAGCTGACCAGGTCAGCGTTGGCGGCGGTGGCACCTTGTAGTCCGCTGGGGCCATAGACCGGTCGGCGAAGGCTGCCGTCCGGATTGAAGGTGTAGACATTGCCCTGTCCACCCAACTGCACCACGGCGCTGTCGAGGTCATAGACCTGACGATTGCCGTCGGTCAGGGTGTACTTGCCGTCGGCTCCCCGCACATAGAGGGGCGTGCCGCCGGAGGTCCACGGCCTGTCCTGGCCGAAGACAGCATCGTCGTGAAGGCTATAGCTACCGAAGACGGTGACATTGCCGCGGTTGTCATGGAAGTTCCGGCCCGCCAGCAGGCTGGCGTCATAGCCTTCCAGGTCGCCGCGAGTCGAACCGGAATAGGTGCCGGTGAACTCCAGGCCGTCGTAGTCCTGCTTCAGAATGAAGTTGGCGACGCCGGCCACGGCGTCGGCACCATACAGGGCCGAGGCACCGCCGGTGATAACATCGACGCGTTCAACCAGGGCGGTGGGAATCGCGCTGATGTCGACGGCGGACGAGCCCGGCATGGCGGGCACACGGCGGCGGCCGTTTACCAGAACGAGGGTGCGTTCAGTACCCAGGCCGCGCAGGTCCAGGGCGTTCAGACCCGCGTTGCCCTGCTGATTCGACGTCTGATTGTTCTGGGTGACGAAGAGACTGGGGATCTCGTTGACCAGGTCGGCCAGTTCGCTAACCCCTGACTTCCGGATGGTCTCGGCGTTGACGATGGTGGTCGGCGTGGGCGTTTGGGCACCGCTGCGCCGGATGCGGCTTCCCGTGACGATGACCTCTTCGACGGTCGTCGTCTCCTCAGCGTTCTGCGCGGGTGTGGTCTGCGCAAAAGTGGGGAAGGCCACGGCGCAAAGCGCTACGGCCGCCGTGCCAGCGTATAGTGTTGTGGTGAATTTCATTTGAACCCCATCCCTCCAGAAGGATCACATTTTTGTCTTATATTTTTCAGTTCCGCAACAATATGATGCTTCAAAAATTTTGATAGAAGTTCAATTATGGTCGAGTTTCGACACTCGAACGCGGGTACGACGTGGCAGCGATTGTGGTTTTTTGAAGTGCGTGCAAAGCTTCAGAGGATCGAACAAGGGGTAGAAACGCGTCTGATCCGATGATCGTCGGTTTCACTGGCGCTTTTCCGATCTGCTTGTCCTGCGAAGGAGGAGGGCGCGATCGTGATCTTGGTAAAGATATGGGCGTTACAGAGAGACTATGACGACGACCGACCCTGATAAGCGCAATCCCTTTCTTAAATTCGAGAATCGTTCGCAGGCGCAGAAGCTACCCATCGGGCATCGCATCAAGGCCCGACGAAAGGCGCTGGGGCTAACGCTTCAGGAGTTGGCCTCGCGCAGCGGCTTGTCCGCGCCCTTCATCTCACAGGCCGAACGCAATCTGACGACTCCCTCCGTATGGTCGCTGATGAGTCTGGCCAAGGGGCTGGATGTCGAAGTTTCTCACTTCATGGAATGGCCGCAGACCAACCAGATTGTGTTTCGTGCGGCCGCCCCCAAGAAGGTCAATATTGATTCCGCCGTCGATTATATTGACCTGTCTTCCGAGCTGCCGGATCGGAAAATGGATGCGGTTCTTGTGCGCATTCCGCCGGGTTTCGTCTTTCCTCCTGATTCCCATAACGGCGAGATCTTCCGCTATGTGGTGAAGGGCAGGCTGACCGCTGTCGCGGGCGACGTCCAGGCGGAATTAGGGCCCGGTGACGGCATGCATTTCGACGGTCGGGTGACCCACTTCGTTCGAAATGACACCGATGATGAGGTCCTGTTGCTCTACGTCGGCACGCCAGCCTTCCTACGAGAAGATCGCGGCTAAGCGCGGGGCACGATCGGACTCTCGCGCTGCGACGTCTGATCTCGGGCACCCCAGAACCCAGGTAAGGACGCCTTCAATCTGCCAGGTGCCCGGCCGCCCATGTCGCGCTCGCAAGTCCGCGACCGGCCATGGCAGCCCGTCGCGGCTTCTGTATTTTCAGTAGATTAAGACTACGAGTGGCTCCGCGGGTAGGA
>DLIT01000100.1:2343-6764 GCA_002483865.1 Brevundimonas sp. UBA7635 | reverse complement strand
ACCACTGAGCTACCGCGGAACGTCCCCTCGGGGAAGGAGCGCCCTATAGCAGCGCCGTTTTGATTCATGCAACGGATAAATCGCAGAAAACGCCGAAATTTATCGTCAGTGCTGGTATCAGGGGCATCATGAATCTCATTCCTGTTACCGATCCTGCCGACCCGGCGGTTTTGCCTTTTCGCGAGGTCAAGGAACGGGACCTTACCGGGCGGCAGGGTCTGTTCATCGCCGAAGGTGAGGTGGTGCTGAACGTCCTTTTATCGCCGTCATCGCGTTGCCAGCCCGTGGCGGTCCTGATTGCCGAGCGGAGACTGGAGGGGCTGAGGCCCTTGTTTGAGAGACTGGATGAGGCGGTGCCGGTGTATCTGGCGGCCCAGGACGTGCTGGATCAGATCGCGGGCTTTCACCTGCATCGCGGCATACTGGCGCTGGGCCGAAAGCCAGAGCCGATCGGGTTCGACGTCTTTCTTGATCAGTTGCCCGAGCGCGCCGTTCTGCTAGGGGCCTGTGGTATCGGCAATCATGACAATATGGGTGGTCTGTTCCGCAATGCCGCGGCGTTCGGCGCACAGGGACTGCTACTGGATGCCACCTGCTGTGATCCCTTCTATCGCAAGGCGATCCGGGTTTCGGTCGGCGCGGTGCTGAGGACACCGTTCATTACAGATCTCGACACAGCTGACATGGTGGCAGTGCTACAGGGCAGGGGCTTTGAGGTTCTGGCTTTCACACCTTCGGCCATGCATGCGCTTTCGGATCTGAAGCCTGCGCCGCGCACGGTCGTCCTGCTGGGGTCCGAAGGGCCGGGGCTGCCGGCCGAAGTGATCACGCGATGTCGTGCCGTCGGGATTCGGATGTCTGGCGGCTTTGATTCCCTCAATGTGGCCGCGACCAGTGCCGTGGCCCTGCATCATGTGACGATGGCTCAAGGGTAAGTTCGCGGTCGTAGGTCACACAGGCGTTGGAATCTCACCCCTATGGTCCAGAAACAAGAAAGCCGCCCCGAAGGGCGGCTAACTGTTTGAAACGCAAGTTTGGAGGCCTGACCGGGAATCGAACCCGGGTGCAAGGATTTGCAGTCCTCTGCGTCACCACTCCGCCATCAGGCCTTCTGATGTCCCCGAAGAAGGGGCCACGTCGTTGCGAGGGGCGTCAGCTATCAGATTGGATTGTGGACTGCAACGCAGAGACCTATAAGCGCGGCAGATTTTTTGCTTATGCCTACCTGAAGGACCCCGGAACCATGGATTTCGCCGCTGCGCGCAAGGTCATGCTGGACTCTCAAGTCCGGGTAAATGACGTCACGGACCGCGACCTGCAGGCCGCAATGGGTGCCGTCGAGCGTGAACGATTCGTCGCCGCTGATCGTGCCTTTTCGGCCTATGCCGATATCGAGCCCGAAGTGGCCGGTGATCGCCGCCTGATGCTGCCTCGTAACCTGGGCAAGCTGTTGCAGGCTGTGGACGCCCGCGAGGGCGAGACTGCCCTGGTCGTGGCGGGTCCCTATGCCGCCGCAGTTCTGGCCAGGATGGGTCTGACAGTCACGGTTCAGGATTCGAACGCCGAGGTCTTCGAGGTCACCGGCGCGGCCCTGGCCGAACAGGGCGTGCAGACCGTGGTGGCCCCGCTAGGCGAGCCCCAGGGCGAAGGCTATGACCTGATCGTCTCGGAAGCTGCCGTACCGGGCCAGCCGCAGTCCTGGATCGAGGCCTTGCGCCCGGGCGGTCGCCTGGCCGTGGTCGAGCGCACCGGTCCGATCGGCAAGGCTGTCCTGTATGTCCGTGGTCGCGAGGGCCTGTCGCGTCGCGAACTGTTCGACGCCACGCCGCCGATTTTGAACGAATTGGCGTCGCAACCCGAGTTTGCACTCTAGGCAAGCCTGACTAGGGCAGGACGACGGAAAACCGGGCCCGCTGCGTGAAGAAAACTTAACTGGCATGGTGCGGCCTTAGGCTTCACCAAGGCAGCTCAGGCATTACGGGCCCGCCGATCGCGGTGGGGCAGGCAGGATATAGGTTATGTTGAAACGCTCGCGTACGCTGGCATCCGTTGCGGTTGTGGCCCTGGCCATGGGGGCGGGAATTGTTCCTGCGGGGGCTGAGACCCTGCAGGAAGCGATTGGCCTGGCCTATCGCACCAATCCCTCGCTTCAGGCCCAGCGCGCCAACCAGCGCGCCCTGGACGAGAGCGTGGTTCAGGCCCGTGCGGGCCTGCGGCCCAACGTCAACGCCTCCCTAGGTGCCAATTACAGTCGCACCGAGTCGGATCGAATCACGACGCCGGGCCAGGTCCTGGCCATCGATACGGATGGCGATGGCGTAGCCGACGCCACGGCCACCCTGCCGGGCAGCACCACGGGTGGCTCGGTCGAAACCGATTCGGCCACCGCCTCGATCAGCCTGTCGCAGAACCTCTGGACCGCTGGCCGCACGGCCCGCGCCATCGACACCGCCGAGGCTCAGATCCGCGCTGGACGCGAAAACCTGCGCGCGGTCGAGCAGCAGGTGATGATCGGCGTAATCCAGGCCTATGCTGATGTCGTGCGCGACATGGAAATCCTGCGCATCCGCCAGGAGAACCTGACCGTCCTGCGTCGCCAGCTGGACGAGTCGAATGCCCGCTTAGAGGTGGGTGAGATCACCCGTACCGACGTGGCCCAGTCCGAAGCGCGCCTGGCCCAGTCCGAGGCTGACCTGGCCACGGCCCAGGCGCAGCTGTCGGTTTCACGCGCGGCCTATGCGGCTGTCGTGGGCCAGTCGCCAGCTGACATGGAGCTGATGCCGGTCCTGCCCGGTCTGCCCGCCGATTTCGACACGGCCCTGGATATTGCTCTGGTTGAGAACCCCAATATTCGGGCTGCCGACTTTAATCTGACTGCGGCCGAAGCTAGTGTGGCGGCGGCCCGGTCCGAGTACCTGCCTTCGGCCCGTCTTCAGGCTTCGTATGGCGGTACTTCGAACGAGTTTTCGAGCTTTGCCCTGAATGACCGCACCAGCTTTACGGCAGGTGCGACCGTGTCGGTGCCGCTGTTCACCGGCGGCCTGAACCGCTCGCGCGTCGCCCAGGCTTTGGAGCGGGCCAACGCGGCCCAGATTAATGTCGAGGGGGAACGCCGCATCGTGCTTCAGAACGTCAGCTCAGCCTATGCCCAGGCTCTGGCGGCCGCATCGACCCTTCGCGCCAATGACGAGGCGGTGCGCGCCGCCACGGTTGCCGCCGAAGGCGTCCGGGCCGAGGCTCAGGTGGGTCTGCGCACGACTCTGGACATCCTGAACCAGGAACTGGAACTGCGCTCGGCCCAGGTGGCCCGGGCCTCGTCGCTACGTAACCAGTATGTGGCTCAGGCCCAGCTGCTGGCCGCCATGGGCCGTCTGGGTGGTCCCAATCTTGACCCGACGCTGGACGTCTATGATCCGACGGACAACTATAATGCCGTGCGCAACCGCGGTGCCCTGCCTTGGGATGGGGCCATCGAAGCGCTTGATCGTCTGGCCTCGCCGCCTATCCTGCCTGCGGCCGATACACCCGATGCGCCGATTGATAGCCGCCTGAAGGGCGAAGTTATCCAGACCGCACCTTTGAACTGAACAGAACTTCGTTTTCTCACTTCAAATGCGTTGATTCCGCCTGTCGTTGATGCGACGACAGGGGCCGGGGGAGGGGCAAGACTCAGTTTTGTCCGCCCTGATCATCGCCGTCTTGGCCTATTTCGACGATCCCACCACGCCCCGGCCCGTTCGCCCAAGGTGCTGACATGAACGACCAGACCGCCCAGGAACCGACAATGGAAGAGATCCTGGCGTCCATTCGCCGGATCATTTCTGAGGACGACGCGCCTGCCCAGGCGGCTGCGCCCGAGCCTGAACTGGTGCCCGAGCCCGAAGAGACCCCGCTTGTCCTCGCCGAGGAACCGGAGCCCGAGGAAGAGGTGCTGGAGTTGACCGAGCCCTATGAAGCCCCCGCTGCGGAGACCATTGGCGACCTGGACGTGGCCGAGGCTTCGCCCTTCCCGGCGAACGAGCCGGCTCCCGCACCGGCCTTTGCGTCGGACGACTATGACACCCTGGTCGGCGAAAGCGCCGCCGCCAGCGCCGCCTCGGCCTTTGCCGGCCTGGCCGCCAGCTTCCAGAAGTCGGAAGAGGCCACCGCCTCCGTGCCCCGCGACCTGCCCTTCATGAGCGGCAATACGGTCGAGGACATGGTCCGCGAAATGCTGCGGCCGATGCTGAAGGACTGGCTGGACACCAACCTGCCCGCCATTGTCGAGGCTCAGGTACGCAAGGAAGTAGAGCGCATCGCGCGCAGCGCCGGCTAGGCTCCTCCGTATCGACACCCAGTACCAGAGGGCGGTTCCGGTGGAGCCGCCCTTTCTCTTTGCGCCGACGCCGTGACACAGCCATCACAGGGCGTTAGGGACACTC
>DLIT01000100.1:0-2208 GCA_002483865.1 Brevundimonas sp. UBA7635 | reverse complement strand
ACCGGGTCGCTGCACATCGGGCACGCGCTGAACAATACGCTGCAGGACATCCTGGCCCGCTATCACCGGATGAAGGGCAAGGCCGTGCTGTGGCTGCCAGGCACCGACCACGCCGGTATCGCTACCCAGATGGTGGTCGAGCGCCAGCTGGCTGCTGCCAAGCTGCCGGGACGCCGCGAGATGGGCCGCGAAGCCTTTGTCGACAAGGTCTGGGAATGGAAGGCGGAATCGGGCGGCACCATCATCCGCCAGTTGCGTCGCCTGGGCGCGTCGGCCGACTGGTCGCGCGAACGCTTTACCTTGGACGAGGGCTTGAACGCCGCCGTCCGCAAGGTGTTCGTGCAACTGTATAAAGAGGGCCTGATCTACCGCGCCAAGCGACTGGTGAACTGGGACCCGCATTTCCAGACCGCTATCTCGGACCTCGAGGTCGAGCAAAAGGAAGTCGACGGGGCCTACTGGCACTTCGCCTATAAGCTGGCCGATGGCGTGACCTATCAGCATCCGGTCGATTTTGACGAAGAGGGCAAGCCGACCGAATTCGAGACCCGCGATTACATCGTGGTCGCCACCACCCGGCCCGAAACCATGCTGGGCGACACCGGCGTGGCTGTTCATCCCAAGGACGAGCGCTACGACGGTCTGGTCGGTAAAGAGGTCGTCCTGCCGATCACGGGCCGCCGCGTGCCGATCGTGGCAGACGAATACGCCGATCCGACCAAGGGTTCGGGCGCGGTGAAGATTACGCCAGCGCACGATTTCAACGACTTTGGCGTTGGCAAGCGCGCCGGTCTGCCGTCGCTGAACGTCATGGATTCTCTGGCCCGCATCACCAATGAGGACGTGCCGGACATCCCTGCCGATTTCGTCGGCATGGACCGCTTTGCCGCCCGCAAGGCGATCATCGCCAGGGCCGAGGAAGACGGCTGGCTGAAGGAAATCGAAAAGACCCGGCACATGGTCCCGCATGGCGACCGCTCGGGCGTGGTGATCGAGCCGTGGCTGACGGACCAGTGGTACGTTGATGCCAAGACCCTGGCCCAGCCGGCGCTGAAGGCCGTGCAGGATGGCGAGACGGTCTTTGAGCCCAAGAGCTATGAGAAAATCTATTTCGAGTGGCTGAACAACATCGAGCCGTGGTGCGTCTCGCGCCAGCTGTGGTGGGGTCACCAGATCCCGGCCTGGTACGGTCCGGATGGCGAGATCTTTGTCGCAGAAACCGAAGAGGAAGCTCGAGCTGAGGCTGAGGCCAGGCACGGTGCTGACGTCGAACTGACCCGCGAAGAGGACGTCCTGGACACCTGGTTCAGCTCGGCCCTGTGGCCGTTCTCGACCATGGGCTGGCCGGAAAAGACGGACGATCTGGCCCGCTTCTATCCGACTTCGGATCTGGTCACCGCTGCCGATATCATCTTCTTCTGGGTCGCCCGGATGATGATGATGGGCAAGCACTTCATGGGCGATGCCCCGTTCAAGCGCGTCATCATCAATGGCCTGGTCCGCGACGAGAAGGGCCAGAAGATGTCGAAGTCCAAGGGCAATGTCATTGACCCCCTGGGCATCATCGACGAGCTGGGTGCCGACCCGCTGCGCTTCACCATGGCCATCCTGTCGGGTACGCGCGACATCAAGTTGTCCAAGCAGCGCATTGAAGGATATCGCAATTTTGGCACTAAGCTGTGGAACGCCGCACGCTTCAGCCAGATGAACGAGGCCAAGCGGGTCGAGGGCTTTGACCCGGCCACCGTCGAGCAGACCATCAACCGCTGGATCCGCGGCGAGCTGACCAAGGCCGAGCGTTCGGTGTCCGAGGCCATCGAGGGCGGCCGCTTTGACGATGCGGCGGGCGCGCTTTATCGCTTCATCTGGAACGTCTTCTGCGATTGGTACCTGGAACTCGCCAAGCCGGTCTTCAACGGAGTCGATGAAGCCGCCAAGGCTGAAACCCGCGCCATGACCGCCTGGACCCTGGATCAGACGCTGAAGCTGCTGCACCCGGTCATGCCCTTCATCACCGAAGAGCTGTGGGCGGAGCTGGGCAAGGAAGGCCCCGCACGCGACGGCTTGCTGCTGGGCGAAACCTGGCCCGAGCTGCCCGACAGCTTTGTCGACACAGCGGCCGAAGCTGAAATCGGCTGGCTGGTCGATCTGATCGGTGAACTGCGTGGCCTTCGGGCCGAGATGAATGTGCCGCCGTCGGCCAAGCCG
>DLIT01000161.1 GCA_002483865.1 Brevundimonas sp. UBA7635 | reverse complement strand
GGCGTCGGCGGCGGCGGCCAGACCAACCAGCAAGTCCATAAAGCTGTCACGCTTGGTCTTGGGCAGCAGGGCCAGGATACGCTTGTCCACGGCGGCGACCTTGGGGCGGGCGGCTTCCAGAGCGGCCTGACCGGCTTCGGACAGGCGCACCGCCATGGCGCGGGCGTCCAGAGTCGAGCGTTCCCGCTCCAGGAGGCCCTTGGTGGTCATGCGGGCGACCAGATCGGCCAGGGTGGAGCGGTCGATGCCGGTGGCCTTGACCAGATCGCTCTGGGTCAGGCCGGAGCGGGCGTCCACGGCTTCCAGCACGGCGAACTGGCGCTGGGTCAGGCCATCGGTGCCGGCTTCCTCGCCATAGATGTCGAGCGCCAGTTGCAGGGCCCGGTGCATCAGGTGACTGGGCGACTGATCCAACGCACCCCGGACCCTGGTCTGCTTGCCCGACTTGGCCAATGGTCTAGCCCCACAACAGCTGTTTTCAGCTTGAAGAGCTAACAGGCGGGCTTGACGCTTTGACGACGACAAGCCTGACGGTTCGGCGACAGTTTGTCGGTATGCCGATGACAATGCCGGGCGTGGACGGGTCCTAGAGGCCGGTGTCAGGGGTTTCGGGCGTGGCCACGGGCTCTTCGGGTTCTTCGTCCTTGATCATGTTCTTCATGATCAGCGGGACCTGGGAAAGGCCAAAGATCGAGGCCGCGATCCAAAGGACTCCGCGGAAAGCTGTCCAGACTCCATTGGGATCAGGTTCGGGCTGGCCCAGCGCCGACCAGATGGCGGTCACGGCCGTGGGGCTGCGGAACACCTCATTGGCGATGGCGACGCACAGGAAATACAGGCCATAGCGCAGGGTCAGCCTGCGCCAGGCCTCATCGGTTACCTTCAGCGCCGAGCCCAGCAGGGCCTTGAACGGATACTTCTTCAACGGTAGCGAGCCGAGCAGGACCGCGGCCAGGAGGGCGTTCTGGATCGTCAGCTTCAGCTTCACGAACAGATCATCATCGGTGACGATGGTCAGGACGCCAAAGATCAGGGCAAAGCCGCCCGTGATCAGGGGCATGGGAGCCAGGCGCTTTTCCAGGATATAGCCGATCGCCAGGGCAATGGCCGAGGCAATGACCAGGACCCAGGTCGCCTTGATCATGTCACGGGTGATGAAATAGGTGGCCATGAAGGCGATCAGGGCACCGAAGTCGACGAGTTGACGCAGGCCCTGGCGGCCCTTGGCGGCGGTGGTTTCGCTCATGGCGATCAGTCCTCAAGCCCGACCAGGGATCGGGAAAATGCGCGGGCGTCAAAGGGTTGCAGGTCGTCGATGCCCTCGCCGACGCCGATCAGCTTGATCGGTGCGTCCGAGGCCCGGGCGACGGGGACCAGGACGCCGCCGCGCGCGGTGCCGTCCAGCTTGGTCATGACCACGCCCGAGACATAGGCCGTGCGGCCAAAGATCTTTTCCTGTTCCAGGGCATTGCGGCCCACAGTGGCGTCCAGCACCAGCAGGGTTTCATGCGGTGCCTCGGCATCGACCTTTTTCAGGACGCGGACAATCTTCAGCAGTTCGTCCATCAGGGTGGATTTGTTCTGCAGGCGCCCAGCGGTGTCGATCAGAACCACGTCGTAGCTCTCGGCCCTGGCCTTGGTATAGGCGTCAAAGGCCAGGCCCGCCGCATCAGCCCCATCGCGGCGGCTCTCGAAATGGGCCCCGGAGCGGTCGGCCCAGACCTTCAGCTGCTCGCGGGCGGCGGCGCGGAAGGTATCACCGGCCACGATCATCACCTTGGCCCCCCTGGCGGTCAGGTCGGCGGCGATCTTGCCCAGGGTCGTGGTCTTGCCCGAGCCGTTCACCCCGACAAACAGCACCACATAGGGCTTGGGGCCCGACAGGGGATCAAAGGTCCCCTGGCGCGGGGTCAGCTCGGCAGCCACGGCCTCGGCCAGGGCCTCCTTGATCTCGCGCTCATCCTGGCCCTTGCCAAAGCGCAGGGCGCGGAAGCGTTCGACAATGCGCGCCGAGGCCGCAGGCCCCAGGTCGCTCTCGATCAGATGTTCCTCAAGCTGCTCCAGAGCCTCCTCGGACAGGGGCTCTTTGACGAAGGAGGCAACGACCTGCTCCGTCATCTGTTTGGAAGAGCGGGACAGACCCGCACTCAATCGCTGGAACCAGCCTTTTTTCGGCGTATCGCTCATGGACAGAGCCTTAGACGAGACGGGTGCTCAGGTCACTATAATCCCGTGGGCACGAAAGGGGGCTGGGCACCGTGTCCGATGGGTAATGGCTCGGCTATAGTGGGCCGAACAGGTGCCGGGGGCTGCTCCCTTGGCTGGATTTGAAAACCCGGCCCGGCCGGGATGAGCGGACGCAAGACATGGCTTCTGAACTGGCTCACCCCTTCTATGCTCCCCGCGCCCACGGTTTTGTACGCACGGCGGCGGCAACCCCTGTGGTCCATGTGGCCGATCCAGCGGCCAATGGGAACGAGCATGAGCGGCTGATCCGACAGGCGGGTGAAGCGGGCGTGGACCTGCTGGTCTTTCCCGAGCTGTCGCTGAGCGCCTATGCCATCGACGACCTGCTGATGCAGTCGGCCCTGCTGGACGAGGTCGAGCGTCAGATCGGACGACTGGCCCTGGTGGCGGATGAAGCGGGCCTTGTTGCCATCGTGGGCGCGCCGGTGCGCCATGGCGATGCCCTGTTCAACTGCGGCGTGGTCCTGGGGCCGGGCGGGGTGCTGGGCGTGGTGCCCAAGACCTATCTGCCCAATTATCGCGAATACTATGAGAAGCGCTGGTTCGCCCCGGCCGAGGCGCGCACCGAGGACGTGGTGCGGCTGAACGGCGAGGCCGTGGACTTTGCGCCCGGTCTTGTGTTCGAGGCGGTCAACCGGCCCGGCTTTACCTTCGCCGTCGAGATCTGCGAGGACTTCTGGGCCCCGCAGCCGCCATCGACCCGCGCGGCGCTGGCGGGGGCGCGCATCCTGTGCAACCTGTCGGCCTCCAACATCGTCATCGGCAAGGCGGACGAGCGGGCCCTGCTGTGCGCCAGCCAGTCGACGCGGACCCTGTCGGCCTATGTCTTTGCCGCCTCGGGCTGGGGCGAGTCGACCACGGACCTGGCCTGGGACGGCCAGGCGACGATCCACGAGCTGGGCCAGAAGCTGGCCGAGGGCGAGCGCTTTGCCCTGGAAAGCCAGCTGACGGTGGCGGACGTCGATGTCGACCGGATCGGGCTGGATCGGCTGAGGAATGGCACCTTTGCCGAATGCGTCCGGGCCGAGGGCGAGGCCGCGACCGTGGTGCCGTTCGAGGCGGGCGAGGGGCCGACCGGGCCGCTAATCCGGCCGCTGGACCGCTTCCCCTTCGTGCCGGACGATGCGGCGCGGCTGGACCAGGACTGCTTCGAGGCCTTCAATATCCAGGTCCAGGGGCTGATGCGCCGGATGACGGCGACGGGCTCGAAAGCCCTGGTGATCGGGGTGTCGGGCGGGCTGGATTCGACCCAGGCCCTGCTGGTCGCCTGCCGCGCCTTTGACCGGCTGGACCTGCCGCGCACGGGNNCATCCCTATGCCAAGGGCCAGCCGGTCTATGACGTGACGTTCGAGAATGTGCAGGCGGGGCTGCGCACCGACTACCTGTTCCGCCTGGCCAACCAGAACCGCGGCTTTGTCCTGGGCACCGGGGACCTGTCGGAGCTGGCGCTGGGCTGGGCCACCTATGGCGTCGGTGACCACATGAGCCACTACAACGTCAACGGCGGGGTGGCCAAGACCCTGATCCGGCACCTGATCCGCTGGGTGGCCGACAAGGCCGTGGTGGGCGAGGCGGCCAGCCCGACCCTCTATTCCATCCTGGCCACCGAGATCTCGCCCGAGCTGGTGCCGGCCGGCGAGGATGGCAGGCTGCAGTCCACCGAGGGGACGGTGGGTCCCTATGCGCTTAACGACTTCTTCCTCTATCACTTCAGCCGCTTTGGCATGAAGCCGTCCAAGGTGGCCTATCTGGCCCGCCAGGCCTGGTCGGACCCGGCGCGGGGCCTATGGCCGGTCGGGACGCCGGAGGACGAGAAGATCGCCTTTGACCTGGAAACCATCCGGTTCTGGCTGAGGAAGTTCCTGGTCCGCTTCTTCCAGACCAGTCAGTTCAAGCGCTCGGCCGTGCCTAATGGACCCAAGGTGGTGACCGGCGGGTCGCTGTCGCCGCGCGGTGACTGGCG
>DLIT01000099.1:39776-43160 GCA_002483865.1 Brevundimonas sp. UBA7635 | reverse complement strand
CATAGCGACCGATCGAGGCGCGCGCCGCGCCGCGCAGGCCGCGCACCTCGGCCACGCCCTGCATCGCCGGGCTCTGCCGGACCAGGGCGTCGAGCGTGCCAATCACCTCATAGCCCAAGCCATTGCCAATCAGGAAGCGAGCAAAGGCCAGCCGGGATTCGATCGGCGTGCGCGGGTTATCCTTGGCCTTGCCCGCCTCGGCCAGGGCGGCGTCCTGCAGCAGACGATAGCGATTGGCAAAGCCCTCACTGCCCAGATCCGCCCAATCGGCGATGATCAGGGCCGGTCGCTGGGCCGCACGCGGGGCCAGATACGCAGCACTGGCGTCTTCCAGCCCAACCGCTGCCGACGACAGGGCCAATCCCTTGGGTCGGGTCAGGGAAACAATGTCACCCTCGGACCTGATGCTCAGGTCATCAGCCCGGCTTTCCACCGCCAGACCCTGGGCCGTCGGCAAAAGCGTAAGATCGACTGTCCGGCGCGCCTTTGTCAGTCCCTTTTCGGGCCCCAGCGCGGTGACAGCGGCAAAGCGATCACCCACCATCGGGTCCGTCAGCCAGATCGCGCGGGTTGCCCCGGCCATCCGCGCCACCAGGGCCGTAGCGGCACTGTCATCGCGATTGATCTCGACACCCGAGGTGCTGGTGGCCATTCCGCCCAGGGACACGACCCAGGCCGAGCCATCGGCTCGCGCCGACAGGCTCTGCCCTGCGGGAACAGGGATGCGCAGCGCCGTAAAGTCCGGCCCCGCTGCCCAACGTGCTCCACCTATCGCCGGGGCCTTTGCCGAGGTCGGAAGCTGCATTCGTGCTGCGGCGTCGAATACGATCCAGACAGCGTCCCCGCGACGGAACACGGCTGCCCCAACCGGATGGGCCCAGGGGAAGGTCAGCCGAGTGACGGCACCATGCATCTCAGCCTTGATCGGCACCACACCGCCAGCCGGAACCGGCGAGGGCCGGTTACGCTGGGCTGCCTCGCCCGGCGGGAAAAGGTTCAGCCAGACCGCGCCATCGGCCACGCCGCTGCGGGCGCTGGCACCCGAGGCCAAGGTCAGGACCAGTTCGGTTGCCCTGCCCACCGCCCGGGTCTCGACCTTGTCGACGCCCTTGGGTGGATCGACCTTGAGTCGACTGATATCGGGAGCCGCCGTGGTGCCGATACGCACGATGACGCTCTGGCCCGCCTGGCGGACCCGCGCCCGCGAACCTACCGCCCCTGCGAACTCCAGCCGGGTAAAGCCCTGGTTGGCCCCAATGCGGATCTCGACCGGGCTGGTCGCCTGGGCAGGCCGTTCGGCCGACTGGGCCAGAGGGGTCAAGGGAGCAAACGCCACAACCCCGGCCGCGGCGGCCGCCACGGTCGTCTTCAGAACGCGTTTGCTGGCGGTTGCCCCGGACATCGTCGCGCACAGTCGCGCCAAGGGCTTTAATCGCGGTTAACGCCCCTTAAAGCTGGCCCCGATTTTCGGCCAATAGGCCCTTGGACAAAACACCCGCTTGAACTGAGCGAACCAAAGTCCGACACCTATGGTCAGAATTGTCCCCGCCAGTCATCAGGTCTCACCGTGTCCGACACCGGCTATCCCGTTCTCAGCGCCCTGAAAACCGGCCCGCGCTGCCGTTGCCCCCGCTGTGGCGAGGCCCCGATGTTCCAGGGCTATCTCACCCTGCGCAAGACCTGCCCGGTCTGCGACCTGGACTACAGCTTCGCCGATCCGGCCGACGGTCCGGCCTTCTTCGTGATGTCGGCAGTGGGCCTGGTCGGCATGATCGGCTTCATGATCTTTGACTTCACGGTCCAGCCGCCGGTCTGGGTGCATTTCGTCACCACCCTGCCGATCCTGACGCTGATGTGCCTGGCCATCCTGCGCCCGTTCAAGGGCTGGATGGTGGCCGAGCAGTATTTTCACAAAGCGGTCGAGGCCACCTTCACGACCACAAAGCCAGACGACAGGGCCTGATCCTGACTCGATCAGGCCCGTCCCACTAACGGGCCTGAGGCGCGCGGGGCAAAGCTGATCTCGACCCGACTGCCGTTGCGTCCGATATCGTTGCGCACAGCACCGCCCACGCGGCACAGGGACTCCAGATCCGAGCGGGCCGGTGATTCCACGACGCTGATCAGATCCAGCAGCCGTTCAGCCTCCTCAAGAGAGGCGGGCTGCTGCTCCATGACGAAGCTTTCCAGTCCCTCAAGTCGCGCAGCCAGTCCGTTCGCTTCGACTGCGCGGTCCACGCGTTGCTCGCACCAGTGACGGATCAGGCAGCGGGCGGTTTCCAGGGTCCAGGACCGGGCCATCAGGATACTAGGCCCCCCACTGCCGGGCCCACCGGACCTCGAACACCGCCGCGATCAGGCACAGGCTGTCCATGATGCCAATCACCCAGTGAAAGGTGACAAAGGCCCAGTGCAGCCTTTCCCATGCGAACCACGGGGCGAGATAGGTCAGCAGGGCGATAAGCTGAAACCCGGCCATGGCCACCATCCACCACCGCCGCGCCCGCTCCGCGAGCAGCCAGATCGTCAGGAACAATCCCACGTCGATCAGGAAGCACCAGACCAGCAGGCCGGGCACAGCCATCAGGCTGAGCCCCATGGCCAGGGCCATGCCTGCCACAAAGACCACGCCCGCCGTCAGATCGCTGCGCGTGCCCCACCTGTAGATGAAGCCCAGGGCCACCAGATTGAGGGCCGGAAGCCAAACGAAAAGCGGGTTCACCCGCCGTCCTCAACGCCAGCATGATCGGTTGAGCCGGACAGCCGGTCTGCGGCCGCAAGCAGGCGGGAAGAAGAACTCAGGCATCGACAAGCCATTTCGTACAACTGGATCATCGCAGACGCTGCACCAGCTCGAGCACGACATAGGAAAGCGTGGCCCCCACGGCGGCGACAATCAGCCAGACCAGAGCCCAACCGAATATCAGCCAAACCAATGTGCCCCCCAGTTTCCTGGGCTGCCGCCAATGCGCCAGAAACGCCCGGACCTTCGCCAGTCCCGGCCCTACCCCACCGTGCTCGTGCCGCGTGCCCGCCGCTGCAGAGATTTCACTATCTGGAGTAGTGTCCCTATTGTGTGAAAGGGCTTCCGATTGCCCTGAGTAAGAAGCAATCAGCCATTGTGCCGCCTGAATGCGATCAGATACGCCCAACTTTTCGTAGGCGCGATGCAGATGGTTCTGAACCGTCCGTGGGGACAGGCCCAACTGCTTGGCGATTTCCTTATCGCCCAGCCTTTTTCCTGCCAGATCAACAATTTGTCGCTCTCGCGGTGTCAGTCTGGGTTCAGAAATTTTGTCTTCCACGCCTCATTGGTAGCCAACAGTCCGGGTTCGCGTCCAGATAGTATTTAGATTATCGGCCATGCTTGTCTGATTTCATCGT
>DLIT01000099.1:29787-39644 GCA_002483865.1 Brevundimonas sp. UBA7635 | reverse complement strand
TGGGGCTGGTCAGTCTGCGTCTGCCCCGTGGCGAAGACATTGTCGTGCGTCGCTCGCACTGTGGCAGTTGTGAGATGCCCCTGCGCCCCTGGCACCTGGTCCCCCTGCTGAGCTGGGTAGCCCTGCGGGGCCGCTGCGCGTCCTGCGACAGACGCATCCCGCTGCGTTATCCGCTGTTCGAGGCGACCGCAGCCAGCATTGGTCTGTGGGCCGGCCTGCATAATCCCGATCTGGTCTCGGCCCTGATGACGGCCGTCCTGGGTTGGAACCTTCTTCTGATCGCCGTGGTGGATGGCGAACATTTCTGGATCCCGGACGCCTTGACCATCCCCCTCTTCCTGAGCGGTCTGGTGGCAGCAGTCCTGCTTCATCCGACAGACCTGCCCCAGGCCCTGGTGACGCCGCTTGTCGGGGCAGCTGCCGGCTTTACCAGTCTGTGGATTCTGGCTTTCGCCTATAAACGCCTGCGGGGACGCGATGGCCTGGGCGGCGGCGACCCCATTCTATTCGGTGCCATCGGAGCCTGGGTCGGGTGGATTGGCCTGCCCAGCGTCCTGCTCTACGCTAGTCTGTCCGGCCTCAGCCTGGCCCTGGCCCGAGTTCTTTTGCGACGAAAAGTATCCGGCAGTGACGCCCTGCCCTTCGGCGTTTTTCTGGCCGTGGGGGCCTGGCTGACCTGGCTTTATGGCCCCCTTGGCCTGGCCGCCTGAATGGAGGAAGAATGGCCTTCCAGAAAAAGGTGTGGGGTCCCATGAAGGTTCGACCATTGTTAGCCACACTAGGCGCTGCCCTGGCGTTTGGCGGCTGCACGTCTAGCGGGCCCCCTATCGGGACCGCGCCCGACGCCTCGCCTATCTATAGAAGGAGCTTCGCGCCGACCGATCGTGACGGAGCGGTCACGGTGAACTGCGCGGTTGGCGAGGATCGACGGTTCACGGATTGCCGCGTGGTCAATGAGCGACCAGACGGCAAACGCTACGGCGAAATGGCGCTGGCCATCGCAAACAAGCCGGAAGCACGATTCAGCGGCACAGTGCCGCCTGAGGGGCGCGTCGAGTTCACAATACGCATCCGCGACCGATAACGCCGGGTATCCCGGCGAGGCGAACGATGGCATCGGCGCGCTGATGTCGCTGGCCATCCGGCCGCCCCGCGCGCCTCGCCATCGTCCTCTGCGCGATATCCCATCTGCCTGGATCGCGCGGCTTGCATCAAGGCAGAGGCGCTGTCTGCCCCTCTGTTGCGTCTTCTGTCACGCCACCGCGAGCGATAAAGGCCTGCACCTCTTCTTCCAGCGTCGTCAACGGCACGGAGCCAAGCGCCAGGATGGTGTCATGGAAGGGACGCGGATCGAACCGCTCGCCCAGAGCCGCTTCTGCTTCGGTCCGCAATCGCCGGATGGTCAGCTCGCCCAGCTTGTAGGACAGGGCCTGCCCCGGCCAGCTGATATAACGGTCCACCTCGGTCTCAACCTCGTGCCGCGACAAGGCTGTATGGCTGGCCAGATAGTCGATGGCCTGGTCCCGCGACCAACCCTTCAAATGAACGCCGGTGTCGATCACCAGCCTGGCTGCGCGCCACATCTCATAGCTCAGCCGCCCGAAATGCTCATAGGGCGTGCGATAGATGCCCATTTCGACGCCCAGATATTCGGTATAGAGCCCCCAGCCCTCGCCATAACCCGAGAAATAGGTATAGCGCCGGAAGGCGGGGCCATCGGCCTGTTCCTCGGCCAGAGCCGCTTGGAAACTGTGCCCCGGCGCGCATTCGTGCAGGGTCAGGGCGGGGATATTGTAAAGTGGCCGGCTGGGCAGATCATAGGTGTTCATCTGGCAGGCCTCGAGCCCGCCACGCCCTGCCGTATAGAATGGGGCAAGTGCCTCCGGCACCGGGATGATGGTGAAGTTGCGACGGGGCAACTTGCCAATCAGGCGGCCGATCTGGCCGTCAGCCCGCTTGGCCACCCAGGCCGAGACCATCAGCAGTTCATCCGGCGTCCGGGCATAGAATTGCGGATCGGTACGCAGGAAGGTCAGGAAGTCGTCAAAGCTGCCTTCAAACCCTGCATCGACCATCACCTGCTGCATCTCGGCGCGGATGCGCGCAACCTCCTGCAGGCCAATCTGATGGATCTGCTCGCCGCTCAAATCCAAGGTCGTGTACTTGCGGACCTGGGCCTCATAATAGGCCTGGCCGTCAGGCAGGTCGCGGGCGGCGATCTGTGCCCGGGCACGCGGCTGGTAGTCGTCGCGATAAAACGCCAGCAGGCCGCGATAGGCCGGGATCACAGCCTCTTCGATGACGGCCCCGGCCTCGGCGCGCAGCCGGGTCTGTTCCGCAGCCGGGATGCTGGCGGGCAGATTGTCAAACACCCGGTAGAAGGCATTGTCCTGGGCCCGGTCGGTGATGAAGCTGATGATCGAGGCCTCGCGCCCCGCCAGGGTGACCTGCGGCACGCTGAAGCCGCGCGCCAGGCCCGCGCGCATATTCTCGATGTTCTGGTCAAAATAGCGCGGGATATCGCGCATCCGGGCGATATAGGCCTCATAGTCCCCGACCGTCCTCAGGCCGGAAGCGCGGTCCAGATAGGTCCAGAAATTACTGTCGCTGTTGAACGGCATCTCCCACTGGCGGAATTGCCCGTCAATCAGCGCGTGCTCCAGATTGGTACGGAAAACAGCTGCATTGATCCGATCTGCCGAGGAAAGTCCCGTCAGCGGCAAACGGTCCATCTGGGCCAGAAGTGCTCGGGTATGGTCGAGGCTGGCGTCTTGGCTGGCCGGATCCACCATGGGCAGTCGGTAGGGCGGACCATAGCTGCCATCAGCCTGTCGAACACGCCCCGAACGTGCCGCCGCATCATCCCAGTCGGCTTCATACAGAGCTCTCAACTGTGCCGCGACGTCGGCGGAAGCGGTTAGAGCCGCAGCGGGAGGTGCCTCGGCCTCCTGCGCCCACGCAACCCTTGCAGGACCAGTCAGAACCGTCGCCGCACAGGCAACCATCAGCCAGTGTTTATTCATTATCGCCACCCCATTACTCCTGACGCCCCTGCCAACGGAGCCCTGCGCTGGAATCAGCTGGCTGTCTAGCCCGCCCCCGCTGCAGGGTCCAAGGCGGCTTTGGCACCGCCCAGGGCACCCGCTCGAAGACCCAACGGCTGGGTTACCCCGTCAAGCCCGGAGGGGCAACCGCGGCGACCTCATTTGCCGCCTGGACGGTCGGCCGATCGCTTATTGCATAGCAACTCAGCAGAAGGTTGAGACGGCTAGTCTTTCTTTTGCGGCCTCTCGTCAGGTGCCCCACCGTCCGTACCGGCGTGATGCTCGATACGGCCACGCTCGACTTCCGAGCGTGAAAAGACTTCTTCCTGACCGTCAATCAGCAGCTCGTCCTCACCGATTGCGCCGTCTGCACTGGTAAAGACGCCCACTTCACCAAAGCCGACACTGCCGACGCCCACGGCCGAGCCTGCAAACTGGTCCTTGCGGCTGGCCATCGCCGCCATTGCGCGGTCTCCGTCCGACAGATGGGCATCGCCTTCAGTCCGGGCCGCCTTTTGCACCCGTTCGGCTGCGGCACTCACGCCCACGTCGTCAGCCGCAATATCGGCGCTGATTTCGGGGTTCTCTTCAAACCGTTCGTCGGGACCAGCCATGTCTGTCTCCTTGTCTCGTTGAAAACAGATAATCGCCCCAGCCGACCGAGGTCCCCAAAGTCGGCTATCCGACACGCTCAAGCGCGTCGCATTCGTAAGGTCAGGCCAGATGGTTCCGGTCTTCAGAAACGCTTGGACAGGGTGATGTTGACGACGCGTCCTCGCGGGTCGGCGACGACAGGGTCATAGCCGAGGAAAAACTGGGCCAGGGGCGGGGCCTTGTCGGCGATGTTCACCATCCCCAGACCCACATCCACGGTCTCGTTCAAACTATAGCTGTAGTAGATGTCGGCTGTCGTCTGACTGGCGATGGTGGTATCGCTAATACCGGCCCGATCATTGCTGTAACCACTGGTATAATGGAGCAGACCGGCCAGGCTGTGACGAGCATTCTGCCACCACAAACCGAACTCGCCCCTGTTCCTGGGCAAGGAGCGTCCGAGGGTATTCAGATTGGTCGAGCCGACGCCCGAAACGGCCGGACCGTGGCCGTCAATGCGAATGTCGTACTGGTCCACGACCGTCCAGGTGCCTTGGGCCGACGCTGTACCGCCTGCCAGAGAAAAACTGTACTTGGCCGACAGATCGATGCCCGAGGTTTCGATCGACGACGCGTTGATGAAATACAGTTGCACCATAGCGAGGCTGCCATCGGCGGAGCGCGAGACGCGGGTTTGCGCCTCAGTGCCATTCAAGCCCGCCGCATGGTCTGCAACGGCCCGATCAATGATGGCCTGCGGCGCTTCCTTGATGACCAGATTGCTATATTGGAAGCGCCACAGGTCCGCGCCCAGCACCAGCCCGCGTACCGGTGTCCAGATCGCGCCCAGCGTCGCGTGCTCGGAGGTTTCTGGCTCCAGATCGGGATTACCCGAGGTCAAGGTATTGACAAAAACATAGCTGCCGCGATCAAGCACCGAGGGCTGGGCGGCCTGCGCGCCGCGGGTGGTATAGACGGACGGCGCGCGATAGCCGCGTCCCCATGATCCGCGCAGGGCAAGGGCGTCTGTTGCGTCCCAGCGGACCGCGACCTTGGGGCTGAACTTGCCTGAAGACCCGTCATAGGTTTCGTAGCGGGTGGCCATCTGGGCTTCGATGTTCCGGCCCAGCAGCAGCCGCGCCTCGGCATAGGCGGCGTAGGTGTCCTGCGTGCCATCGAAATCGGGCGAATAGCCTGCGGTCAGCAGATCACCGGCGTTCACCTGATCGCTCCAGTCATGTTGGAAACCAGCCCGCCGGTATTGCAGACCGCCAGCCATATCAAAGCTGCCGTGGCGCGATGCGGCGATACGGCCATGGGTCTGCAGATCCAGCGTAATCAGGTCGGACGTGCCACGCAGCCGCGTCCAGCCGGTCAGGCTGTCGATCAGGCCTTGGCTGTTGGCGGTGCCTCTTCCGGTCAGCGCGCTGCCGAACGGGTTATAATATTGGCAGGCTCCAAGACCGGGCAGGCCGATCGACCGGCTGCATCCATCGCCGCCCAACCCGTCCAGCGCATTTTGCAGGGCGCTGCCGACCACATCGGGCTTGTCGTAGGCGACATCCTGTCGGCTGGCGGTTGCAGATGCGGACCAGTCCCAGCGATTGTTCAGCGCGCCGTCCGCTCCTGCGGCCACACGCCAGGTCCGGTAGTCGAACTCGGCGGCGGACGCGCCCGACGCACCGCCCTTCAGTCGCCCGCGAAACAGCACATCCTCGCCATAGGGGTTGTCGGGATGCTCCTTACCGATGGTCAGGGTCCTCGAAAGGATCGGCAAGGACGGCGACTGGCGGGCACGGGTATAGGTAGATGCCCATGCCGCCTGCGCCCAGAACGCCGTCTCCCCGATGGTCTTGCGATAATCGGCGAAGGCCTGACTGCGGGTTTCCTCGGGCGTCAGGTCGAAGAAATCGGAATAGTCCAGACGGCAGAAACTGTCGTCTGGCCCATTGCTGTAGGAGCCGACAAAGGCGGGGTGATTGCAATCGGCGTCGGGGACATAGGCCCCGATCGAAGGGCGATAATAGGAACCCGGCTGGCCATAGCTGGTGACGGCCGTCCAGGTTGCCCGCCCATAGCGTTCGGCCTGGGTAAAGTCGCGCTCGTCCGAGCCAAGGGCCGAGCGATGGAACCGCGATGCAGCGAGCGTCAGGTGGCCATTGAACAGCTCCAGGCCCCCTATGGCTTCCACGACGCTCTCATCCGAGCCGTCGGCGAACCCATATCTGGCGCGCAACTCCGGTACGCCGACATTCCTGCGCGTGATGAAGTTGACCACGCCCGCCACGGAATCAGAACCATAGATGGCAGAGGCTCCATCCCTGGCCACCTCGACGCGTTCCAGCGCAATGGCCGGAATCAGCGAGTTGATATCGACAAAGGCCGAACCATCGGTCGCCACGACGGCGCTGGTGGTCCAGCGTTGGTTGTCCACGAGGACCAGGGTCGATCCCAGCCCCAGGTTACGCAGGTTGAACTGGGCGGTGCCCGAGCTCTGCGGATTGTTCATCTGGTCGATCAGGTTCTCCGAGCCGGAGTTGGCCGTCACCAGCCGCGTGACCTGTGACAGGTCAGAAATGCCCGCCGCGCGAAGAATGTTCTGATCCAGACTTTCAACCGACGTCAGCCGCGCGGCCCCCGCCAGGCGAGAACCGGTGACGACAATATCCTCGACCTGTGCCGTGCCGGTCGGGTCGCTCCCCGCAGCGGCCAGCAGAGGCGTTGACGCAACAAGGAACGTCAGGGCCGAGCTGGCAACCGCAAGGGCTCGGAGGTTTCGAGCAAGCATTATTGATAAAATCCAAAAGCGCTTTGACACGGCAGCGCCCCTAGCGCCATGGAGACACCGGAGTCACCCGAAAACGCCATAGATTATTGATAATGCGCGAACCGACCCTGGCCGAAAAGATCGCCGATACACTTATCCACCGCATCATCACCGGTGAACTGGCGGCAGGTGAGCGCCTGCGCCAGGAGGTCTATGCCCATGAGTTCAACACCAGCCATGTTCCCGTTCGCGAAGCCTTCCTGCGGCTGGAGATCAGGCGACTGGCCATCAGCGAGCCACGCCGCGGCGTACGGGTTGCGCCGCTGGAGGCCCATGACGCGATGGAGGTGGTGCGTATGCGCGGCGCGCTGGAGATCATGGCCCTGCGAACCCAGAAGGGGAGACCGAATGCACGTCAGCTCAACAAGGTGCGCGAGGCCCTGAAGGCTGGCGATGAGGCTTCTGATCTGGTCGCATGGGAGGCATCAAACCGGACCTTTCACACCGCCCTGGCGGAGTTGTCCCTGATGCCGCGCCTGGTGGCCTGCATTACCGATCTGAATATTGCCTATTCCCGCCAGGTCTTCGCCAAGGAAGGCAATTTCGACTGGAAGCCCCGCTCGAACCACGATCACCAGCGGATCTATGACTCCCTCGCCAGCGGAGATATCGATAGCGCCGTCAACCTGCTGGAAAGCCACATCTGGGCCGGCGAACGATATCCGCTACAATCTCGCCCCAGCGCCTGAAGCCCCAGACGCCTATCCGGTATGACAGGAGTCGAAACAAACGACGCAACCACATCGAACCGCAGGTCTGTCCAGAGACCGGCGGCGCATCCTGCCAGCGCAGGCGGTCGGATGACCCCGCTCAACACCCGGCGTTCGTCAACCCGGGGCCTGCCGTGGCTCTAGGGGAAATAGGGCTCCAGCCGAGCCATCTGCTCCGCCGTCAGCCAATACAGGTCGCCCATAATCCAGATTCCTCAGGAACCTGAATCAGATCGCGTCTCTCTCATCAATGGGTCCTGAGCTTAGGCCGCGTCAGACACACGCTGCCTGTCCTTCAGTCTACCGCTGCCCGCGATGAGTGCATGATTACAAATCATGGGTGCCGACTTGTATACTTTTACTAAAGTAATCCCTAGTTAATCTGTACATTATATCTTCACACATGACTTGCAGTTGCGCCGTCAATATACTTTAGATTAAAATAGTATCTGTAGCAATAGATTGAAAACTCTCCCTCTACGAATGGCTCCCGTATTACAATCTGCAAGCCTTTTCCCCTTATAATTGAAAGATGCTCTTCGTGCCGATCTCGCACTATCAAGCGATTTCTGGCAGTTTTGTAACTTTCATCTGAATGATTTGTGTAAAATCGAATAAATTTAGATCTATCTTTTACGTAAAATTTTACAACTGCATCTGGATTGTCTTTCGTCAATCCAGTGCACGATGGCGTCGCTACTACTAGAATAAATAGTAGATATAATTTCTTAACATCCAGGGACATTTCTCTTAAACCAATTGCGGAGATTTTCGTCGATCTGTTAAAATATCTGCGGTCCATGAGCCTGATTTATTGCATCTCTTGATAGATTCACTACACGGTCTGCTGTGAGACTCAGCATCCTAAAACTGCTGTGAGATTCAGCATCCTAAAACTGCTGTAGTGAGCCAGGCTCCTAAGGTCAGCGTCAAAGTCCGCTATAGACAAAATGCTGCCTGCGACAGCAGATTAAATCTGTGACCGCTACGATGTCAAAGCAGTGCTCTCTCACTGAGCAACCCATTCGCGATGGCGGGTGGGCAGGACACTCAAAGCGGACAAGCTACGCGTCGGCTTTGAGTCTGAGCAGATATTCTAAGGCGGAACTTGTGTGAGCTCTAAATAACATTGGCCCAATGCCAGCTAGAAGCCAAAGCAGAACTCTGACGATTTCCAATTTTGTCTGGCAACTGCTTACTGAGCAGGTCTTAAGTTGTTTTTGGCAGGTTTTAGCTTGTTTCGACAACAGGTGTCGAGACCACTTAAGACCTGCTCATCCTATCTCAAAACCACCTAAGACCGGCTCAATGGTGGTGTTGCCAGCGCATCTCTTATCCGTAACCGGTCATAGCCCTCCGCTCTGTCGCAGCGGAGCGGGGGCTGTTCTTAGAAGCGGATGCTCAAGCGGACGTTGAAGTCGTGTTCTTAGGCGGTGTCGGAGAGTTGGCCGGTGTAGGTGAGGCCTCCGGTGTAGGTGAGGCCTAAGGTGGTGTTGGCGTTGGAGAGAACGTCCACGCCGGTCTCGATGACGGTGTCCAACCTGATGTCGTCCAACTCACCGCAAAACGAGCCCAAAGTGGAGCTTGCGGATCGCCGCTCTGAGTTAAAAGCAGAAGGCCGCCGCTACTGAACTAAGCTGTCTAGAGTGCGCAGTTGCATTTCGCGAAAGCCCAGGTGGCCGTCGCCGCCATCATCGGATGGCCGCGTCGGCCACAGGCCCTTGTTCACGCGGGCGCTGAATGGGGAGCGACGTCGGATGCGCCGATGCCCAGTTGCTGGACCTCCAGCATTTCGCACCTTGGCCCACGCTCACACTGGCGAAATCGCGCCTGAGGTCATCGCCCACCGCATCGCCAAGCTGGACGCGCTGAGAGCGATCACCCTGATCGCAAAGAAAAGGCCGCAGGGCGCAACCCGCGGCCTTATCAGTTTAGCACCGTCGTGGGACGTCAGAAGCGGGTTTTGAAGTCATCCAGGGCGATGATAAAGTCATCGCGCTTGTGGAACTCTTCGTCGGTCAGGCTTCGTTGGCCGTCGCGGGCCTTGTACCATTCGGCATAGGTCGCAAGGTCGGTCGAGTAGGCGTTGTAGTGCGTCGAATAGGTGCGCACGTGGACCTGCGGGCGGTCACCGTCGAGGTTGAACTCCATCAGGCGCATCCAGCCGTCGCCGATGGCGCGGTATCCTGCGTCGGCGTCAATCGCGCTTTGTCCACGAGACTGATAGTCGGACATGATCTGGTGCACCGGATTGCCCTCGCGGTTGGTGGCGACCGAATAGCCCTGTCCCGAGACGTGGCCGCTCAGGACCATAAAGATCTGGTCGTGCCGGCTGACGAAGTCGTTCCAAATCGTCTCGGCGTCATTGTCGATCGGATCGCGGGCCGCCAGCGGCGAGCTGTACGCGAACCGCTTGCCGTTACGGCCGAGATAGTGGTGGGTGGTTACGATGGTTGGCAGGCCCGGATGCTGGGCGATAACGCGTGATGCCCACTCCAGCGAGGCGTCGGGGGCCTGGAACTGCAGGCCGATGTGCAGGAATTTGCACTGTCCGGCGGTGAAGACCAGTGCGCTGTCGGCACCGTTATCATGGGATGCCACATACCACGGCTTGTCCTTGAACAAGTGCGACTGGTCCGAGAAGACCGACAGATAGCCGTTCAGGCCGCCAACGTGACGGGT
>DLIT01000099.1:29331-29678 GCA_002483865.1 Brevundimonas sp. UBA7635 | reverse complement strand
ATATCCATGGCCAAGGCAGCTGCCGGAATCTCGAAGCCACGGGTGGTCACTTTCGGCGACTGGGCGACGGTCGATCCGGCGTTGGGCACCCAGCCGAAACCACGTTGCAGATGGCCTTCGTCCATCCATCCCGAATAGTGTTGCCAGACGTCGCCGAGATGGGTGGCGAAGACGACGTCGCCGCCGTTGCTGACGGCGTTGGCCTTGATCCACTTCATTTGGCCGTAGAATTGTTCGGTGGCATCGAAAGCGAAGCCTGACCACTGCTGGGCGCGGAAATCGACATAGTTCTGGGTGTCGGGAATGGCGGCGATGGTGAACTCGCCGCAGTCGCCCTGACGATAGCT